>NZ_CP073378.1:0-299258 GCF_018204675.1 Klebsiella sp. P1927
ATGGCTGGAAAGGATATGTCGGCGCAGAGAATGACGATGATCCGGTTTGGATTAGGGTTGGGTCTGCTGATTTATTTTCTGTTTAACGTTTACCTGGAAGACACTAACAAACTTTATAAGGATATCACCGCTGAGGTGAACGCCAGTAAGTTGCTTATGGATGTGGAGAGATGGCAGGAGGTAACGCGTAATACGGAAAAGACGTTTAATTACCTTTTTGTCGAACTAAACATTACGGCTTACCTGAATAAGACTCTTTTGCCTGAGGATGATAAAACCAAACCGGCTCGAGGAATGAATCTCGCGGCAAACAAATTCATGAGCCCGAGCTATACCGCTGCCCGAAACATCCCGTTAATGGTGTATCAGGCGATTTACCGCTGGTATTTGCTGGCTGGATGGTTTTTTACATTCCTCCCTCTGATGATAGCTCTGGCACTGGATGGTTATTACCAGTGGAAAATGAAGAGATTTGTTTTTGGCGATGTTACAATTCAGCTTTATCGCCTCTGGTTCCGTTCGCTGTCGATAATCGGTGTTTTGATAATTGCTTATCTGGTCATCCCTAACATGAATTTATTTTATGGACTGACACAGTATTTTCCGCCACTTGCCCTGGCGTTGCTCGCTATTGCAATTAACCGGCTTCTCGCGCACTACCAAAAACTCATGTGAGGAAGAATATGTTTAAAAAAAGACCATCGAAACCTGAAACTGGCTCGGTTCAGGACGTGGTATCGCGTGAAAGTAAGAAGTTTTACCGTTTGTATAAATCGCATGTGTTATCAAAAATAACCCTGACGATTATTGGTATTGGGTTTGCAGGTTTTAGCGGCTGGTCCATGTATCAGGATAAACAGAAAAACGGTAAAGGGGCAGACCATATCGCGGTTATCCGTATCCATGGTGAAATGGGTACTGGCTCGCCTACAGGCGACGGTGTCATTATTGCCCGCGCTTTACGTGAAGCATGGGATAACCCGCACGCAAAAGCGATCCTGATTGAGGCCGAATCTGGCGGCGGTGGTCCGTCTGACGCTATTAATATTTATCGTGAGATAAACGAGCTTCGCGACTCCCTCCATGGAGTACCGGGGCTCACAATTGAAAACTCCGACCCCACAACATCCCCGAATAAAAAGGATATGCCACCAGCGCCCTCTGAAGCGGTTAAACAGGCGTTGCTGAAAGCCGTGGGTTCTGGGCATGGCAAACTGCCAGCCGCCGCCCGGGACGTCCGCCCCATCATCGTCAGTATTAAAAATATGTGCGCCTCCGCCTGTTATTACGCAGCCTCACCGGCTGATGCGATCTATGCGGATCCCAACGCCATCATTGGCAGTATTGGCGTACGTATGGACCACTGGGATGTGTCCAGGATTATGGACCGTCTGGGTGTGGCTAACGAACCGTTGACGGCCGGAGCCTGGAAGGCCTCGCTTGACCCCTGGCGTCCGATTGATGACGAAACCAAGGCCTTTCTGCATAGTGAGTTACTCAACAAAATGCATGACCAGTTTATCAATGATGTCGAAGCCGGGCGTAAAGGAAAGTTACTTTCGCGTGAACAGGCGGACAAAGAACAGCTCTACACGGGGCGTTTCTGGCTGGGGGACCGTGCGAAGCAGTTTGGCCTTATCGATGATACAGCCACCAGCACAGAGGTGCGTGAACGCCTGAGTATTGTCTTCGGCACCACGCGTTTTCGCGACTACAACGCGCCAAAAGCATCGTTAAGCAGCATGTTAGGATTGTCACTGGACGTGAACCTTAAAGAAGCTGTATCCAGTGCGCTTCACACCACCAGCACAGTGAGGTAGCGATGGACCTGACCATGTTGTCGACCATTTTTCTTGTGTTTGTCATGCTGATCCTGTCATGCATCATCCTGTGCATCTGGCCGCTTATCAGTAACATGTTCAGCGAGCAGCGCACACGAAATGCATTAAAGGAGGTGTTAGCAGACCTTGAAGGGACGCTTATATCTGACATTACCCTACCGCTCAACGCCTCCCAGACAACGCAGATAGACCATATCTTTATCAGCACGAAGGGTATTTTCATTATCGAAGAGAAAAACTATACCGGTGACATTTATGGTGGTCTCGATGATAAAACATGGACGGTTGTATACGGTTTCGGTAAAGCGAAACATAAGATGTTAAACCCGTTTGTTCAGAACAAAACCCACATATCCGGAGTGTGTCGGGCCATAAAGCGGGGTGATGAGGGTATTGTTAATGTTGTGTTACTGACGGGCTCCAGTAAGTTTATGGTAGACCCAGCACCGGAGTGGTTGTGCCGTAATTGTGATGACCTCGGGAACAAGTTCACTGCGTACGATGCTGAGCCCGTGTTTAGTGTTGAGGAGACTGGCTGGATCGAAAATGACCTGCGTAAAACAATGCTGCCGCAGACGCTGTTGACCGACCTGGGTCACGTCTATTCACTGAAACTGAAACACCGACAACCAATATCTGTACCACACAGGGTGACCTATTTTACGCTACTGACTACCACCCTGTTCTTCCGTGCGCTGAAAAAGTTATTTTCGCGTAAGCGCTCAGAGGTCATCCACAAGCAGTACCGTGAATAGCTCGCATCCATTTTCCACCGTTCTATATGCACAGGGCCACCAGCTGGCCCTGTTTAGCTAAAGTAGTCAGATGCAGGAGGATTAAGGTACGGAACGGACTGCCAGGCGCGGATCATGTTAACCATCTGCTCAGCAATCCCCATTGACTGGTTTAACCGGTATGCCGTCCGGGCTACCATTCCTTCCTGACGTTCATCAGATTTCACATCCACTAGCCTGAAGCACCACCACTCTTTGCCGCAGCTGATGACACAGATATCAAACTCGGCATTAACCACCGGCAGATAAGTGTGTTGATTCAGTTCCAGCAAAAGCGAATATGCCTGTGGCATATACCGTCCATCGAATGACCCCGCCCAACGATATGTTGCGATGAACGGCGGCGAGTCCAGAGATTTGAGAAATGTCATGTCATATCCACCAGCAGTTCGAACTTGCTCCCATTATAAATATTCGAAAGCCTCCTCAAAGCCCCCTTTTCAAACATGCAACAAAGCGACTTTCCCGCGCCCTAAAAAAAGTGTCTTATATCGGCATTGTATTCGGGTCTGGAACTATGTTTAGTGCGAGTTTTTGTTACCAGTGCTTTTGGTGGGTCTTTAGCAACAAGATTCAGGTGATCGGGTATTCATAAACAACCAGAAATTATGTGGCGCATTAATGAGACTATTTCGGTGAGTTCCGTTGATGAAAAGTACCTTTTGTGCTGAATGCCGACCGGGATATCAGGGGGAGTCGCCGTATCCGGGAGGGCCCGGAATGAACAGCGACGTCCTGACAGATATACATTAACGTGCTTACTATCGAGCCCGGTCTATCAAGAGCACTGTATGCTGATGTTGATACTTCCATCCACTAACTGCAGGTTTTTTTACCTCTTAGCATGCATAACAGCATCACTACGGCGAGAATGAGGCATGGTCGGTGACAATTAAAGTTACTTTCTCTTAAATCAATTCAATACGAATCTGAAATTACTGTTGCTGTATACAGCAAGTGCAATCTTATTTTTTTCTTCATCAGACCAGCCTGCCATTTGCTCATTGAGCGGCGTTGACCTTACGATGATGTTTCTCGCTATGTTCAGAGGTTTCACGTCTTTACAGGAACCAGCGAGGATAAGGGCTTTACCGTCGTCCAATTTTTCATTGAATCTATCTAATTTTACAAATGATACTATTTTCATAATCATCTCCATTTATCTGAATGCCTGTTCATTAAACATATCGTTACTGAGCCAGTACTTCCTCACGGTCAGCGAAAGCTATCCAATAAAATCAAGCAGAACCCTGCGGGCAATGCTTTGCTCCGGCAAATCACTGTAGATACGCCGCATTGCTGCTTTGTGGAATGGGGAACGATTAACCATGTCCACCAGCGCTAACCTGCTTTTGTTGAATGATGCCCTAACCTCACTGTAACGCCGGTAATGAAACAGCCTGTGGAACAGGTTCATGGACAACACCTGATCGCCTGTGACTTTGAATCGTATTACCGCCTCCCTTACCTCAATCTCTTCTGCCGGGATTTCACCATCAGCATAGGAACCCACAATGCCAGGGGAAACCAGGTATTCCTCATCAAGTGGATCGTTCATGAAACGGCTATACATTTGCGGCTCCTGTTTAAGGAAATCGTCGTACCGGGGCATCCTAAAAGTTTCGTATAGCATATAACTCATGTGGAGTTACCGTCTTTTCTTACTTAACGATGTGCGATAAAGGGAACCGCATGGATCCCCACCAGCAGCTGGCAATGATGGTACTATCAGGAAGACACCAGCGTTTTAATTTCTTCCACACCAAACGCTTTACACTTCATTTGCGTTTTCTGCCCGACAGTTTCAGGTGCTTTCCACATGCCGTATAACTTGTCTTTGTCTGATATAAATTTTGCGCCTTGCAACTTGCATGACGGAGCCTGTTTTTTATCATTCCATGTGGCATTTACAACGAACGTCCAGACCTTACCCGCCTTTAATTCTGTCGGCATATCGTAGGAGAAGGAGACAGTCGACGCGTGTTGGCTGTTATCCGCAACCGTCATCGATGAGGTATCTACCCCGGCAGCTTTGAGCTCATTGATAGCTGCCTCGCGGCTTGCACCGCTACTTTCCTGCTCTTCTATCTGTTGCTGAATCCACTCTTTGTCGCTGGATGTAAGCGAGGATGCATGGCTGTTGCTGCTGCTCGTTATCCAGTACAGCATCGCAAGATGCGAGAAACCGAAATGATTACTTTTATCTTTCTCTATGATGTTACTTACAAGGTTCTGTGAAGGTGGGATGAATTTTACAGATGAAGAGCCCCGCTCAGAACTTCCTGGAATGCTCTGAGACGACGGGAGAGACGACGATTTTTCGGATGTTGGACTTGATGCAGGTATAGTCCCTTTCTTAGCCACCAGCTCCGACCCGCTCACTGATTTCTTCGGCGTAGTGCCTGCAGCAGCGGCTTCGTTATCTCCCTTGGCCTGAGGTCGACTACTGACAACAGCATACCCTCCAGTCTGGTTCTCCACCTTCCCGGTGGTGCTCTCTGACGGTTTATTCCCTGAGGATGCGGAAACTGCCCCGACCGTTAATGCGGCTCCATAACCTGCAATCATCGCTTTCTGGCTGGTGGTCAGTGGTTTGGTGCGAGCCGGTGCTGGCGTATCGTTAACCGTGCGGCTTGCCTGGCTTCTGGTTGAAGAGTTGTACGACTTGGTAATGGTCGATGGGCGGAAGGATGATTTGTAGGAAGACCGATTGGATTTATACCCTGCTTCCGCAGAGGTGGCCACCAGCATCAGACAAATAAGTGAGATCGAGGTTTTGCTAATTTTGCTGCGCATGATTTATTCCTTTTTTGACGAGTCATTCTGAACGTAACTTTTGGCACAGAGAGCGTTGATCAGCCGCTCACAGTTTTTTGAAAACGGAGTCCCCTCTTAATGCCAAATTAACACCCAGCCAGAGGAGGTTACCCAAAACCGAACAGGTCAGAATGTTAGTTAACATTCCTTGTTGCAGCAGGGTAGTCAAAGGTACCTCCGAGGAATCAAATGCTAATGCAAATCCTATCAGTACATAAAAAAACACGACCGGGAATGAGCGCAGATAATATTCCGTCATTATCGCCGTTGCTCTTACAGCGTAAGCAATATTGCGGATTATGGTTTCTGACCTGGATGGGGCATCCTTTATATTTATCTTCATGCTCGAATCTCTTATTTTTGGGTTTAAGACAACATTTTACAGTAGCCATGTAGTGCCCTATCCCCTTAACTGTTGGATTTTGCCTTTCCGGGATATTTTTTTCCTTTACTCTAATTCACCATTCAACCCTCTCCAGGCATTTTGAATTCAGCGCGACAGATAGCGGAAAATGATAAACCCATCGTTCCTGGTTGCTGATAAGACAGAAGCCTGCCGGGAGCCGGCTGCTGTTTATTGTCATTTTCTGGACTGGATTACACAGAATGTTTATGGCAAATTTCTGGCTTCTTTCTTGTTCTCATCCATATGCTATTGGTGATGTAGTATGTCCAGGTTCCTGAAGGGTGTTGGTTTGGGTATGGCGGGCATTGTGTTACTGCTGTGCGGACTTATCGCGCTGTATTATTTTGAGTCGAAAGCAGCGCTCAGAGCTGATATCAAGGCCTGTCCCACGGTTACAGCTGGTCAGGCAACCGATGCCGTCATTCAGGACATACTCGTGAACAGAGAGCGCATTTTCTCTAAGCCACAGCTGGAGCGTCGGGACATAGTGATTGAAGAACTGAACGTCCAGATAGGCTATTCAGGAACCCTTGTCCCTTTCAGGATCAACGGTGTCGATGATCGCCGGTTTTTTGGCATGTCGGGATGTGCCTCTCTCGACTCTGTTGAATATGCCACAGAGTTTTTGACCCAGCATTAGCTTGATCGGGCACAAGTAACGAACAACATATTTTTCCTGATTGTCCGTTTCGTTTGGCTCGGCCGATGTCACAGTACCGGAGATTTTGCATTCAGGAGAAATGATCTTAAGTGGTGGCCATAGACAGCCAACCGGCCAGCAACACCTGTTCCGGTCGATTCCGGTTCATAATGTTCGCGTCGGCCACCAGCTGACCATCAGTCAATACCAGCATCCTGATCTGCATTAAAAAGAGCCATCTCCTCATCTATAAACACCGGATACTCGAACTTCTCTACCGCCTGAATTACTTCCGGATGGTTACGCCAGCATTCTTCAACAAAACCGAGAGATAACTGTTCAGCTTGCCGCCGCAGCTGTCGTGCAGTCTCGTAGTTGTCCCAGCCACTCTCATAGCTTGCTTTCTGATAGAGGTCTTTTTGCTGTGCTTTTATCTTTTCGATCTCATAAGGACTGGTTACATGGCGGTGCCACTCCAGTGTGCGGGCATTGCCTGTTAACACCAGCCTGTCACCCTTATCGCGGATCTCTATAGTCCTTTCGGAAAAACTCACCGGCCCCTGGTCACGTCCTGTCAGATGGTCAATGAACTCATCCCTCCCTTCTTCATCCTGGACAATCCATTCACCCCGCGTAAAAGCTTCTTTTGCGCACTCAAGGGCATCATGTATGGTTTTCGCTTTACCTACCAGGAACGTACCTTCTGTAACGTACGTGCCATACAGCGGGTCATCTTCCGGATACTCTACCTGACCAGTTACGTATACGAGGAAGGGGTACTGCCGTTCCCTATGACGGACAATAAATCGTTCGCGTTTTGCCATAGCCTCTTTCTTGTAATAACGCAGCGGCTGGACCGACCATGGCACGATTTGCTTCCACCAGTCTGGGGCTAAACGCATGGCCAGTTGCTCAACGTGTTTAACCATTTCATATACCGCAGGGCTCGTTATGGCACCACAATCCCTTAGCTGAACCACGCACTGAGCAGCTGAGTCCTGACTCACCCCCAGCATGCTATCCATCATCTCTTCATCTACCTCGATACCGTGCCGCAGAAGGCCTTCAAACGTCATTAGAGTGCCTTCATGTTTAGCAAGGTCCACCAGCGTATTCACGATATGGGTAAAAAGAATGTCGCTGTGAGTGGCTGGTGTGTTTTGAGTTTTCATTCGTGAACCCCTGTTTAAAAAAATATTGGCAAGGTATAAGCGAATATTTCATTCATGCACACCAGGATACCAATAAAATAACGATCATCAACCCCTTATTATCACCGGAAGCTATTTCCAGCTTACGGGAAATGCATACCAAACCGGTTATAAACGCCTTAATCATTTACAGCATTCAGAATCATCCAGAGTTTTTATCAGTTAACATGCAGCATACCGGCGTATAAAATCCGACAGGAAAATTAGTATTAATGATTTTCCTGATTGTGTTTCATGGATTTAATTAGCCAGTAATTTAATATATTGATGCCCCCCTCATCCATTGAGCAGACGTCAGGATAAAGCTGTGTCTCCGTCCGGTTTTCAGACTGATGACAGGGTGTCACATGGAGTGAAGTGTGCTATATTGATTTGCGATTCATTGAATCCATGTGTAGAAAGATGAATGTGTTTTTTTGCCCGTCGTCGTGCGGGCTTTTTTTATTTAATGTAGTCAGGAAAAAGGGGCTACCAGCGCACTGGTAACCCCTTCATAAAGCGCTTCAGGCATGTCCAGACAGTTCAGCCCCTGTACGGCGGAGGTTGCCCTCCGCCGGGGTTGGCTACTTAGCGGATTCGTAGGCCATAAAAGCCGCCACCTCCCTGGTTGTGTCCCTGTACCGGATTTCGCAGAGCGATTTTCTGGTCAGGTAGGTGAATGCCAGTAGTGTGAGACACACTATTAATACACACCATAACAGGTTACTAGGTGGCAGTTTCATAGCCTTTTTCTCCTGTCAACGCAAAGCAGAAGTGTCACCATCGGTGCGAAACAGAGATGTCATGCTTTGGTTCAGAGAATGCGTTTGACCGCCTCGCTATATACTTCCGAGCGTTCTCTTTTCCCAACAGAAATCACGAAAACGACAACTTTCTCGTCTATAACCTGGTATACAAGGCGATAGCCTGAAGACCGGAGCTTAATCTTGTAACAATCAGGCATACCACGGAGCTTGTTTGCTTCAATCCGGGGTGACTCAAGTACTTCAACCAGCTTCTTTTTCAACTGTTCACGTACCGTCGAGCCCAGCTTTCGCCATTCCTTTAGTGCCCGCTCGTCAAAATCCAGAAAATACGCCATCAGAGTTCATCCAGCGTCACACGTACTGGCTTAGGATTACGAAGTCGTTCTTTCACTATCTCCACAAGTTCAGCATCTTCATCACTCAGGAGTGTCTGTTTGAACGGCAAGCGTTCATTGTCAGCGATATACTCGAGCATGAGACGAAGCGCTTCAGAAGGAGTTACGCCCATTTTTTCAAGCGCGGCGTAAGAACGCGCTTTAAGTTCATCGTCAATACGTAGGTTAATGCTACCCATGTCTTACACCCCTTGTAATTACAAATGTCATTACAAGTATCGCACTACAACATGCTTAGGGCAAGTCACGAAGTAAGTCAGAAAGTAGTCGTAAGAACGGTGATCACTGTCCGCTTTGTGCCAGAAGCGGACTTTTTAAAAATATTGCGTGCCCAACAATTGGGCGCAGGTCACATCAAGTACCCTCAGAATTATAGAGAATACCTGAAATTTTTGTAGAGCGAGGTTTGTTACCCTGCCCGACCAGCGACATGTGGTTAGTTTAGTGATCAGAAATGTCGAGCGTTTGGTCGTTCATTGACGCGGGATCTTCCAACGGTTCCACATGAGTGGTGATATGGATAAAAGGCAGTGCGGTGCGGATATCATTCTCTATACGCTCGGCCCAGTCGTGCCCATATTGAACAGTCCATCGCCCAGGAACTAGGATGTGCATTGTCATAAACGCCCGCCCGCCAGCCTGGCGTGTACGTAGTGCATGGAAATCAAGCCCCTGTTCACGATATCCTGCCAGCAGTGACTCGATTTTTTTGAGTTCTTCCGTGGGTAGCGATACGTCCATCAGACCTGCAGCTGAACGACTCATAAGCTGATAACCAGTCCAAACGATGTTGGCTGCGACCAGCAATGCAACGATCGGATCGACCCAAAACCAGCCGGTCAGATAAACCAGTCCGACTGAAGTGGTTTACTGAATTTGGCCACCTGAACAGAGGTGATATGCTCACCTCAGAACAACACAGGTGTCATAATGAAAAAAAGAAATTTCAGCGCAGAGTTTAAACGCGAATCCGCTCAACTGGTCGTTGACCAGAACTACACCGTGGCAGATGCAGCCAGCGCTATGGATGTCGGCCTTTCCACAATGACGCGATGGGTGAAACAATTACGTGATGAACGGCAGGGCAAAACACCAAAAGCCTCCCCCATTACCCCGGAACAAATTGAAATCCGTGAGCTCAGGAAAAAGCTACAACGTATTGAAATGGAAAATGAAATATTAAAAAAGGCTACCGCGCTCTTGATGTCAGACTCCCTGAACAGTTCTCGATAATCGGGAAACTCAGGGCGCGTTATCCTGTGGCCACTCTCTGCCATGTGTTCGGGGTTCATCGCAGCAGCTACAAATACTGGAAAAACCGTCCTGAAAAGCCAGACGGCAGACGGGCTGTATTACGCAGTCAGGTACTTGAACTGCATGGCATCAGCCACGGCTCTGCCGGAGCAAGAAGCATCGCCACAATGGCAACCCAGAGAGGTTACCAGATGGGGCGCTGGCTTGCTGGCAGACTCATGAAAGAGCTGGGGCTGGTCAGTTGCCAGCAGCCGACTCACCGGTATAAGCGTGGCGGTCATGAGCACGTTGCTATCCCGAATCATCTTGAGCGACAGTTCGCCGTAACGGAACCAAATCAGGTGTGGTGCGGTGATGTGACCTATATCTGGACGGGTAAGCGCTGGGCGTACCTCGCCGTTGTTCTCGACCTGTTCGCAAGAAAACCAGTGGGCTGGGCCATGTCGTTCTCGCCGGACAGCAGGCTCACCATGAAAGCACTGGAAATGGCATGGGAAACCCGTGGTAAGCCCGTCGGGGTGATGTTCCACAGCGATCAAGGCAGCCATTATACGAGCAGGCAGTTCCGGCAGTTACTGTGGCGATACCGGATCAGGCAGAGTATGAGTCGGCGTGGAAACTGCTGGGATAACAGCCCAATGGAGCGCTTCTTCAGGAGTCTGAAGAACGAATGGGTGCCGGCGACGGGCTATGTAAGCTTCAGCGATGCAGCTCACGCAATAACGGACTATATCGTTGGATATTACAGCGCACTAAGACCGCACGAATATAATGGTGGGTTACCGCCAAACGAATCAGAAAACCGATACTGGAAAAACTCTAACGCGGTGGCCAGTTTTTGTTGACCACTTCAGGTCATCTTTAGCGCCGCTGGGCGAGAAGGCCTGCCGGTAACGAGCCAGGGACAAAGCGTGGACGGGGAAAACGGTGATAAATGGATATTTCTGAAGAGCATACACCACGGGACCTTTCTTCAGCTCAACGGCGATAGCGATCCTGCCTTTTACCTTCTGGTGTAACTCGGTAAGCCAGACATCAAGTGCTTCCGGCGTATGTTCAATCACATGGAATGTGCGTTCACCGTTTTTAAACTGAACACAGACATCGTGCTTTTTATCTGCCCAGTCCAGACCAACGTGCGCAGCAAATTGATTAGTCGCAGTCATCACCAACTCCTTTTTATCGGGGATTGGTATGCATTCCACGCTCTTCGAAAGAAATATAGCCAGCAGTTTATCTGCATGCCCTGAGTATTCGTTAGCGAACGTGGAGCACCCACTGGCTCGAAAGAAAAGCGGCGATCATCACGTGATTCTCGCTCAATATTCGTAACCAGTAAGCGCATCCCCTGAATCACTTAAAGTGTAATTCTCAGGGTGCGAATGACTATATCTCGCTCTTAGCGGACATTAGCATAGGCTATTTACCATAACGCCGCATTACGCGTACCGCTCAGACGGCCTGAGCGCGTTTCTGACGTGTCCCCGTTAAAAACAGTAACAAACCACCCGAAAATGCACGCCAGAAACGCTACGTAAGAATCTATCCTATGACTGGATATGCACTCAACTGAATAACGCCTGGTTTCAGTCCATTTTATCGGGATCAGCCTTCTTTCTGGGTAATTTAGGGGGCTTCACTTGCTGATTACTTTGCGTGCGGCGCGTGAGCCAAGGATGGTCAGCTTTAGGTTTTACGTAGAATTTTGAGCGTAAATCAAAACGGGCATTATCCACACGTTCATGGACACTTTTTTCATCATCCAGTGGTATAGGCTCCGGGCCATCAACATATTTTTCCCATCCCAACGCTTTCCCATCATACAGAACCTTAATTTCACCGTTAAAGCTTTCGCATACCGTGACAACCGAATGCCGAAGTCGATATCCCCGGCCTTCACTGCGAATCTGAAACGCACTGCTTTTGTACTGGAAAGTGAGATTTTTGGAGAGAACGCGCTTCGCCTGGAGGCTGAAGATATAACCCAGTTCCTCTTCAGAATGGTGTACATCAAGATGGGCGTTATCAGCAATACGAGGCGGCGTAGCAAACCGGTTGTTATAGGCTTCAATAAAGGTCGGCAACCATGCGTTTGCTGTTTCAATATCACTGATACCCTGAAGCCGCATTTCTTTGACCAGCCTGTCCTGCAGTGTCTGATTGGCACGCTCTACCCGCCCTTTTGCCTGCGGGCTGTTGGCATGGATTGGCTCGATGCCCAGTGTCTTTATCGCACGTGTGAACTGAGTCAACTCTCCTTCCCGCTCCGGGTTATTTACTCTGAATATACTGTGTCTGTCAGAATAGAGAGCCAGTGGTACGCCATGATCATTAAGGTAACCCCGGAGGGTTTCCATGTAAGCCCGGGTTGTTTCTGCAGGAGCGAATCGTAGCGCCATCAGAGCGCTGGTAGCATCATCGATAAAGACTATCAGTGTGCATTTGGGGCCCCGACCTTCAAACCAGTCATGAGGCGAGCCATCAATCTGGATGAGTTCACCGTAGGATGGGCGCCGCATCCGGCGCTGATAAATTCGGGCAAACTTACGACGACGTTCGCGCCATATGCCCTCCTCTACCATCCACTTCCTGAGAGTTTCAATGGATAAACACAAGCCGTGTATCTCGCGCAATTTTTCGCACGCAAGCGTAGGTCCAAAATCAGCGTAGCGGCCTTTGAGGAGTGAAATTACTGTTGCTCTGAATTCGGTAGAAAAGGAATTATTGGGACGCTTTCCACGTCGGCGGGAAACTAGACCAGAAGGCCCTTCATTTCTATACCGTTGCACCAGACGTTTAACCTGCCGAATAGAAATGCCAATGCGTGCCGCAGCTTGTTCCTGAGTAATATGGCGATTAAGTGACTCCTGAATAATGTGAAGTCGGTCGAGTTCCTTATGACTCATCGTAACAGTCTCTTTGATCATGAAAAATCCCCCAGAGAATTGTCTGGGGACATTTTAGAATGGTTCAAAGGGGACATTACAGCTTGGTGTTAACAATAGCCTTTTTCTCCTGTGTAAGTTCACACAGATATTGCAATTGCCTCAGAACACTAAAGGAGGGATTGCCAGATGTTGATGCAGCATATCGGTGTCGGCTATTTTGGGTATTACCGAGCAACTGCTTATGCGATGAAACACTCTCTTATGCCCGAGATTGCGAAGTTAAGAATGAAGGCTCTGAACTTCTGGGATAAGCACGGGATCCGTGCCGCAGCTGATGCTTTTGACGTATCAACGCGAACACTCTACTGGTGGCGCCGGTTACTGCGCACCGGTGGTCCAGAAGCACTAATTCCAAGAAGCAAAGCCCCTCTGGTTCGCCGTTCAAGGCACTGGCATCCTGATGTACTCAAGGAGATCAGGCGTCTGAGAACTGAGTTACCCAATCTCGGCAAAGAGCAGATTTTTGTCAGGCTGAAACCATGGTGTGAAGCGCGGCATTTTACCTGTCCCAGCACGTCAACCATTGGAAGAATCATTGCTGGTGCTCACGATAAAATGCGGATGATCCCCGTACGCCTCAGCGCCAGGGGCAAAGCCCGGTTGATAAAAAAACGCTCAGTGAAGCCCAGAAGACCAAAACAATACCGCCCGGTAAAAACAGGCGAACTCATAGGGATGGACGCGATTGAACTCAGGATGGGGGACCTACGCCGCTATATCATTACCATGATCGACG
Organism: Klebsiella sp. P1927; assembly: GCF_018204675.1. NCBI lineage: Bacteria > Pseudomonadati > Pseudomonadota > Gammaproteobacteria > Enterobacterales > Enterobacteriaceae > Klebsiella > Klebsiella sp. P1927. Next base: position 13,789 of record NZ_CP073378.1, read on the forward strand.
AGCACAGCGACTATGCGCTGGCCCTGGCGGTCCCTTCACTCAACAGCGATATTACCAGCCATTTCTTCAGCAAGGCCACAAAGCTCTTTCCTGTCGCTATCAGACAAGTTGTCACTGACAACGGTAAGGAGTTCCTCGGTAACTTTGATAAAACGCTACAGGAAGCCTCGATTAAACACATCTGGACCTATCCGTACACACCGAAAATGAATGCGACCTGTGAGCGATTTAACCGGACACTTAGAGAACAATTTATTGAATTCAATGAATTGTTGCTTTTTGAGGACCTGAATTTGTTTAATCAAAGAATGGCTGAATATCTGGTGCTGTATAACAGCAAAAGGCCACATAAATCACTCGAACTGATGACGCCAGTGGACTATATTTTACGTGAGAGTAAAAATTGCAATATGTGGTGGACCCATACACCGGATTGAATATAACCGACGTGACTGTTACATTTAGGTGGCTAAACCCGTCAAGCCCTCAGGAGTGAATCATGACCGTAGTCACGACCGCCGATACCTCCCAACTGTACGCACTTGCAGCCCGACATGGGCTCAAGCTCCATGGCCCGCTGACTGTCAATGAGCTTGGGCTCGACTATAGGATCGTGATCGCCACCGTCGACGATGGACGTCGGTGGGTGCTGCGCATCCCGCGCCGAGCCGAGGTAAGCGCGAAGGTCGAACCAGAGGCGCGGGTGCTGGCAATGCTCAAGAATCGCCTGCCGTTCGCGGTGCCGGACTGGCGCGTGGCCAACGCCGAGCTCGTTGCCTATCCCATGCTCGAAGACTCGACTGCGATGGTCATCCAGCCTGGTTCGTCCACGCCCGACTGGGTCGTGCCGCAGGACTCGGAGGTCTTCGCGGAGAGCTTCGCGACCGCGCTCGCCGCCCTGCATGCCGTCCCCATTTCCGCCGCCGTGGATGCGGGGATGCTCATCCGTACACCGACGCAGGCCCGTCAGAAGGTGGCCGACGACGTTGACCGCGTCCGACGCGAGTTCGTGGTGAACGACAAGCGCCTCCACCGGTGGCAGCGCTGGCTCGACGACGATTCGTCGTGGCCAGATTTCTCCGTGGTGGTGCATGGCGATCTCTACGTGGGCCATGTGCTCATCGACAACACGGAGCGCGTCAGCGGGATGATCGACTGGAGCGAGGCCCGCGTTGATGACCCTGCCATCGACATGGCCGCGCACCTTATGGTCTTTGGTGAAGAGGGGCTCGCGAAGCTCCTCCTCACGTATGAAGCGGCCGGTGGCCGGGTGTGGCCGCGGCTCGCCCACCACATCGCGGAGCGCCTTGCGTTCGGGGCGGTCACCTACGCACTCTTCGCCCTCGACTCGGGTAACGAAGAGTACCTCGCTGCGGCGAAGGCGCAGCTCGCCGCAGCGGAATGAGCGAACGTCGATATAGCCCGCTCGCGACGCTGTTCGCGGCGACCTTTCTCTTCCGGATCGGCAACGCGGTGGCGGCCCTCGCGCTTCCATGGTTCGTCCTGTCTCATACAAAGAGCGCGGCCTGGGCGGGCGCCACGGCCGCTAGCAGCGTCATCGCGACCATCATCGGCGCGTGGGTTGGTGGTGGCCTCGTCGATCGGTTCGGGCGCGCGCCCGTCGCATTGATCTCGGGTGTGGTGGGCGGCGTGGCCATGGCGAGCATCCCACTGCTCGATGCCGTTGGCGCCCTCTCGAACACTGGGCTGATCGCTTGCGTGGTGCTCGGTGCCGCGTTCGACGCACCCGGTATGGCCGCGCAGGACAGTGAGCTGCCCAAACTCGGCCACGTCGCCGGGCTCTCCGTTGAGCGCGTCTCGTCACTGAAAGCGGTGATCGGGAACGTCGCGATTCTAGGTGGCCCGGCCCTTGGGGGGGCCGCAATCGGCCTGCTTGGCGCTGCGCCAACGCTCGGGCTGACGGCGTTCTGCTCCGTCCTTGCAGGTCTGCTCGGCGCGTGGGTGCTTCCCGCGCGTGCCGCTCGGACGATGACCACGACGGCGACTCTCTCCATGCGCGCCGGCGTCGCTTTTCTCTGGAGCGAACCCCTGCTGCGCCCTCTCTTTGGTATAGTGATGATCTTCGTGGGCATCGTTGGCGCCAACGGCAGCGTCATCATGCCTGCGCTGTTTGTAGATGCAGGACGCCAAGTAGCAGAGCTCGGGCTGTTCTCCTCAATGATGGGGGCTGGTGGTCTCCTTGGCATTGCCATTCATGCGTCGGTCGGCGCCCGGATATCAGCGCAGAACTGGCTGGCGGTGGCATTTTGTGGCTCTGCGGTGGGCTCGCTTCTGCTTTCACAGTTGCCAGGCGTGCCGGTGCTGATGTTGTTGGGCGCGCTCGTGGGACTGCTGACCGGCTCAGTCTCTCCCATTCTCAACGCTGCCATCTACAACCGCACGCCGCCAGAACTTCTCGGCCGGGTACTCGGCACGGTCTCGGCGGTGATGCTGTCAGCCTCGCCCATGGTTATGCTTGCGGCCGGCGCGTTTGTCGACCTTGCTGGTCCGCTCCCTGGCCTCGTTGTATCGGCCGTGTTTGCGGGGCTCGTGGCTCTACTCTCGCTCCGTCTTCAATTTGCTACAATGGCGGCGGCAGCCACAGCCTCCGCCCCAACCCATACAGAAGGTGAACACTGATGCCCCGCCCCAAGCTCAAGTCCGATGACGAGGTACTCGAGGCCGCCACCGTAGTGCTGAAGCGTTGCGGTCCCATAGAGTTCACGCTCAGCGGAGTAGCAAAGGAGGTGGGGCTCTCCCGCGCAGCGTTAATCCAGCGCTTCACCAACCGCGATACGCTGCTGGTGAGGATGATGGAGCGCGGCGTCGAGCAGGTGCGGCATTACCTGAATGCGATACCGATAGGCGCAGGGCCGCAAGGGCTCTGGGAATTTTTGCAGGTGCTCGTTCGGAGCATGAACACTCGCAACGACTTCTCGGTGAACTATCTCATCTCCTGGTACGAGCTCCAGGTGCCGGAGCTACGCACGCTTGCGATCCAGCGGAACCGCGCGGTGGTGGAGGGGATCCGCAAGCGACTGCCCCCAGGTGCTCCTGCGGCAGCTGAGTTGCTCCTGCACTCGGTCATCGCTGGCGCGACGATGCAGTGGGCCGTCGATCCGGATGGTGAGCTAGCTGATCATGTGCTGGCTCAGATCGCTGCCATCCTGTGTTTAATGTTTCCCGAACACGACGATTTCCAACTCCTCCAGGCACATGCGTAAACGGAGGTGTGCAGAGTCCCTGCGGCAGGCGACGAACACGACCGTCGTCGATTAGTACCGGTACGGTCGGTGGTATCGAAGTCTTGATCACCACTCAGGTCTACGGCTTACAAATGGTGACCATCCCGATACTTGCGTCAGAGCACCGGGCCGATTCTTTGACAGTGAATCACTCCCGTAAGGTTGTGCCGGTGTGGGTGTCCCGGGTCGAGACGATACTCCGCCAATGCGCCCAGCAAACAACCTGGCCATCGCAGGTGGTGGGGAGCGGTGTGGCGGATGAGTTGGACAAGTTGGTGTAGCAGCACGAGCACGGCGAGATAACATCGCAGGAGTTCGACATGCTCAAGAGACAGCTGATTGCGAATCGCGATGCAGATTCATAACCCGATTGCGGGTTGGCTTCACTCCACCATCACCGAGCAGACTAGCACGGCGGGCTCTGTTGCAAAGATTGGCGGCAGTCAGAGGTAGGCTGTCGCTCTGCGCCGATCAGGCGGCTGCTGCGAAATGGTGGTTGAGCATGCCCATGGCCTCCGTCAGCGCCGAGGGCCCAATGCCAAAAGCTCTCTCCACAAGGCGCACCTCGCCCCTGATGCCGGGCTGCAGGCACCAGGGGCGAGCCTGTCCTTTGCGCAGGGCTCGCATGACTTCGAATCCCTTGATCGTGGCATAGGCCGTGGGGATCGATTTGAAACCGCGCACCGGCTTGATCAGTATCTTGAGCTTTCCGTGATCGGCCTCGATCACGTTATTGAGATACTTCACCTGCCGGTGGGCCGTCTCCCGGTCCAGCTTTCCTTCGCGCTTCAATTCGGTGATCGCTGCACCATAGCTCGGCGCTTTGTCGGTATTGAGCGTGGCAGGCTTTTCCCAGTGCTTCAGGCCTCGCAGGGCCTTGCCCAGGAACCGCTTCGCTGCCTTGGCGCTGCGGGTCGGCGACAGGTAGAAATCGATCGTGTCGCCCCGCTTGTCGACTGCCCGGTACAGGTAGGTCCACTTGCCCCGCACCTTGACGTAGGTTTCATCCAGGCGCCAGCTCGGATCAAAGCCACGCCGCCAGAACCAGCGCAGCCGCTTCTCCATCTCCGGGGCGTAGCACTGGACCCAGCGATAGATCGTCGTATGGTCGACCGAAATGCCGCGTTCCGCCAGCATTTCCTCAAGGTCGCGATAGCTGATCGGATAGCGACAATACCAGCGCACCGCCCACAGGATCACATCACCCTGGAAATGGCGCCACTTGAAATCCGTCATCGTTCCGTCCGTCCAATCTCCGCCAAGCATGCTCAAGCTTCACGATTTTTGCAACAGAGCCCACACGAGTATTGAGCATAGTCGAGATTGGTGCAGATCACTTCTGATATTGAACTGTCAGGAGCTGGCTGCACAACAGCCATTACGCCCAATCAACTGGTGCAGTCGTCTTCTGAAAATGACAATCCAGTTAGGGTATAGCTCAACCTGACATAGAAGCAAAAACTCAACCACCTTCTACCAACTCTCCGAACAGCTCCTTGACCTTTGTTTTCGCATCAGCAAGTGCAGTTCTGCCTTGTTCAGTGATGTCATAAACACGCCGTTCACGTCGCCCGGTGCGTTCGTGGCGTGAGGTCAGATAGCCTTTTTTTTCCAGGCCGTGCAGCATCGGGTACACGGTGCCAGCGCTCATCTCGTAGCCGTGTCGGCGTAGCTCTTCGATGATCCCCAGCCCAAAGACAGGTTCCTCGGCTGCATGGTGAAGGATGTGCAGGCGGATCAAACCGCCGTAGAGGTCTTTGTCAGTCATTTTTTGTGCCTCACAGAGCGACGCTCAACAGCCACCCAGCTGCACCGCTACCGAGGACAACCAGCCACGGCGGGAGCTTCCAGAACATAAGTGCGACAAGGGCAACTAATGCCAAGCCGAAGTCTTGCGGCTGAAAGATGGCGCTAGTCCATACAGGCTGATACAGCGCGGCCAGCAGCAAGCCGACTACAGCGGCATTGATCCCGGCCAGCGCAGCTTGGATGCCTGTATTGCGGCGCAAACGCTCCCAAAATGGCATTGATCCGACGACCAGCAAGAACGAGGGCGCGAAGATAGCCAGCAGACACACAATGCCGCCGATCCAGCCCGACGGGGCGGTGTTCATCGAGGCACCAAGAAACGCGGCGAACGTGAACAAAGGGCCGGGCACCGCTTGAGCTGCCCCGTACCCCGCGAGAAAGGATTCATTGTTGACCCAGCCGGAGGGCACCACTTCGGCTTGCAGTAATGGCAGCACAACGTGACCACCGCCGAACACCAGTGATCCGACACGATAGAAGGAATCCACCATTGCCATGGTTTGACTTGGCATCAGTTCGGCCAACACCGGCAGGCCAATCAGCAAGACAAAGAACAGCGAGAGCCAAAGCACGCCGGCCCGGTGACTGACCGTGATAGGTAGGGGGTCATGCTCAACAACTTTCGCTGGCTTGAACAATAACCGGCCTGCGATGCCTGCGATAGCAATCACGCCAACCTGTCCCCACGCGGACGGCACAAGTAAAACGACGCAGGTAGCAATTGCCATGATGGTGACTCGCAGCCCATCCGTGCATAGGTTACGCGCCATGCCCCATACTGCTTGAGCGACCACGGCCACAGCCACCACTTTTAAGCCATGCAACGCGCCCTGCGAGACGTAATCGCCATAGCTGGAGATGCCGAGCGCAAAAAGGATCAAGGCTATGGCAGACGGCAGCGTGAAGCCAGCCCAAGCAGCCAGCGCCCCGCTGTATCCAGCCCGAGACAGTCCTACCGCTATGCCGACCTGGCTGCTTGCAGGCCCTGGCAAGAACTGACAAAGCGCGACCAAGTCAGCATAGCTCCGTTCGGAGAGCCAGCGCCGCCGTGTGACAAATTCGGCGCGGAAGTAGCCCAAGTGCGCAATGGGGCCGCCAAAAGATGTCAATCCAAGCCGCAGAAAAATAAGAAAGACCGACCATGGTCTGCTGTCATCGGTAGGGTTATTCGTCATACTTTCGCCTTCATGATCTGCAACGAGTTGATCAATAATAAGCGAAATTCGATAACGAAATTCGATATAAATCTAGAAAAAAATACCTCTATGTGTACTACGCAGTTTTAGCTGTGGCTTTCACAGGAGCACGCTTACTTACGGCTTAGCGTGCTTTATTTAATGAGATGGTCACTCCCTCCTTCCCAGTACTATGCTGAGGACAGGCTTTCATTCGGAGAACCATCATGGAAAACATTGCGCTTATTGGTATCGATCTGGGTAAGAACTCTTTCCATATTCATTGTCAGGATCATCGTGGGAAGGCCGTTTACCGTAAAAAATTCACCCGACCAAAGCTAATCGAATTTCTGGCGACATGCCCGGCAACAACCATCGCGATGGAAGCCTGTGGCGGTTCTCACTTTATGGCACGCAAGCTGGAAGAGTTAGGGCATTTTCCAAAGCTGATATCACCGCAATTTGTCCGCCCATTCGTTAAAAGCAACAAAAATGACTTCGTTGATGCTGAAGCTATCTGTGAAGCAGCATCACGTCCATCTATGCGTTTCGTGCAGCCCAGAACCGAATCTCAGCAGGCAATGCGAGCTCTGCATCGTGTCCGTGAATCCCTGGTTCAGGATAAGGTGAAAACAACTAATCAGATGCATGCTTTTCTGCTGGAATTTGGTATCAGCGTTCCGCGAGGTGCTGCCGTTATTAGTCGACTGAGTACCCTTCTTGAGGACAGTAGTTTGCCTCTTTATCTCAGCCAGTTACTGCTGAAATTACAACAGCATTATCACTATCTTGTTGAGCAGATTAAAGATCTGGAATCTCAGTTGAAACGAAAGTTGGACGAAGATGAGGTTGGACAGCGCTTGCTGAGTATTCCCTGCGTTGGAACGCTGACTGCCAGTACTATTTCAACTGAGATTGGCGACGGGAAGCAGTACGCCAGCAGCCGTGACTTTGCGGCGGCAACAGGGCTGGTACCCCGACAGTACAGCACGGGAGGTCGGACGACATTGTTAGGGATTAGCAAGCGGGGCAACAAAAAGATCCGAACTTTGTTGGTTCAGTGTGCCAGGGTATTCATACAAAAACTGGAACACCAGTCTGGCAAGTTGGCCGACTGGGTCAGGGAGTTGTTGTGTCGGAAAAGCAACTTTGTCGTCACCTGTGCTCTGGCAAACAAGCTGGCCAGAATAGCCTGGGCACTGACGGCGCGACAGCAAACTTACGAAGCATAAAGGCAGAAATACACCAGTTTAAACAATCATTCATCTGGTTTTGCGAATACTGATATTGATGATACTAACGGCCCACCGGCCTGTTGAGGAACCTGTAAAACGGAAAGGCTCATTGAAGCCGTATATTTTCTGGAGGTTCATCAGGCGCGGAACTCATCGAGGCGCGGGAATAAAATCCCATTCAGACGCCGGATAGATTCAAGCAAGCCAACTTGTCGTCAAAATCGGTGTTGCAAAAACGGGAGTGACCATAGATTCCGTTTTCTGAGACGACCCCAAGAGTATCAAACGATGCCTGTCTCCCCTCCTCTGAACTATCTGCTCAGTCGCGAACCTTAACGATAGGGTGATTCAGTTTCGGCAAATGGCAGCATGGTAATGTCAGCCAACAGCGTGCTGGTGAATTTATTGTCGGGCCAGACGAATTCAGTTTGTCACTGCATACTGCATGCCGGGTAGAGGAGTGAACAACGATCGAACTGAAACAGTTGCAGCGTCGTATGGAGAAAGAATGGGTTGGTTTCAGGCGGTGCTTCGGCCGGTTTCAAACAGTGTCTGACCGGCTTCTGGTAAGTTTCTCCCTTGCTGTCTGGTGATTCTGTCTTGCCTGGATTGTTGACTATTGATGATGGTGTTTATCCACAGCTTAGAATAATAACAGAAGCTTAACTAAAGCTAAGTAAAGGACAAAAAGGACTAATAAAAGAATAACGTTTTAGTGAGGCCTTGAACTACGGGCCTCTCAGGCCATCTCTGTCAACGCTGGCGGGTATTCTATCATTGCTGGCGGGTGAACCATCATCGCCAGAGGGTATACCATCAACGCTAACGGGGCAATTATCATCGCCAGAGGGTAGATTTTATCAACGCCAGCGGGTAATCTGGTAAAAATATCCACATCCGGGATTTTATAAAATGGCCAATGATAACAATCAGTTAGCGCTAATCATCACTGAGCAAGATAAAAGTTCTGGTGAAGTTATACATTTGGTTCCTAACTCAAAACAGAGTATTCAACCCAAATCGCTACTGCGATTGGGGGTCTTTGTTCCGACAGTCAAGGATGGCAGTGACCCTATGGCACGAGGTCATGTCATCGATGCAACGACTGAGTTGTGTCGTCTTTCTTCTATCGCTGGAGAGGGGTACGAAAAGATTAGTATTTTTGGGCCCAGGCTTGATATGGATACGGATTTCAAAGTCTGGCTAGGGATCGTGGACACACTCGCCAACACATTTCTTGAGCCTGATGGGACTGTTAGGGTCAATTTTATTGATTTTGCTTTCAGTTGTGGGCTTGCTACAAAACGAGTTGATTCAAGGTTAAGGAAACGTTTTAGCGACTCACTGACACGGATCCAGCACACCCATTTCCAGTTCATCAAAAACTCAACAGTAGAAGGGAAAAAAGTAAAGATCGACATGAGCCTGGTGTCTACTTCTTACTATGATGAGGGAACCGATGAGGTCATTATCAGGCCAAATCCGGATTTGAATACTCTGTATCGTGTCGACGGGAAGACCCGACTTTACTTAAAAATATTGAAGACCCTGTCTCGAAAAGAATCAACCCAGGCACTGTATCTTTATCTAGTTGAATTACCTGACCATTTTTATCGCATTGGATTCGACCGCTTAAGAGAACGGTTGCAGCTGACTTCACACAAAGGTGCTCAGAATGCGACGATAAAAAAAGCGTTAGAGCAACTGGATGAAGCTGGTTTTTTAAAATACACGATAGAAAAAAATCGTGGGGATTATGTACTGGTCATTCTTAGTCGAAACAAAAAAGTTACCTGAGTTATTTAGGTAAAATCAGTCATTTACATTACACACTGACTCCAGAGTGTAATTTTAAGAGTTCGGGTTTTTAGCTAACGCAGCAAACCGAACCAGGTAATTACCCTCCAGGAATGAGGCTTTACACCAGCAGCGCCCTGTTTACCCGCCAGCGTTGAAGATGACCACCAGCAGCGACCACGCTTACCCGTCAGCGTTGAGGATGGTCACTGGTATCGCCCCTGTTTACCCGCCTGCGTTGAGGATGAGCACCGTCAGCGGTCACGTTTACCCGCCAGCGTTGAGGATAAGCACCGGCAGCGGCCCACTTTCCCCGCCAGCGTTGAGGATAGCCACCGTCAGCGGCCCCATTTACCCGCCTGCGTTGAGGTTGAGCACCGGCAGCGGCCACGCTTACCCGCCAGCGTTGAGGATGACTACCGGCAGCGGTCCCGTTTACCCGCCAGCGTTGAGGATGAGCACCGGCAGCGGATCCGTTTACCCGCCAGCGTTGAGGATGAGCACCGGCAGCGGCCCCGCTTACCCGCCAGCGTTGAGGATGAGCACCTGCAGCGGCCCACTTTCCCCGCCAGCGTTGAGGATAGCCACCGTCAGCGGCCCCGTTTACCCGCCAGCGTTGAGGATGAGCACCGGCAGCGGCCCCGTTTACCCGCCAGCGTTGAGGATGAGCACCTGCAGCAGCCCCGTTTGCCCGCCAGCGTTGAGGATAGCCACCGTCAGCGGCCCCGTTTACCCGCCAGCGTTGAGGATGAGCACCGGCAGCGGCCCCGCTTACCCGCCAGCGTTGAGGATGAGCACCTGCAGCAGCCCCGTTTGCCCGCCAGCGTTGAGGATAGCACCTGCAGCGACCCCGCTTACCCGCCAGCGTTGAGGATGAGCACCGTCAGCGACCCGGTTTGCCCGCCAGCGTTGAGGATAAGCACCGTCAGCGCCCCCGTTTGCCCGCCAGCGTTGAGGATAAGCACCGTCAGCGGTCACGTTTACCCGCCAGCGTTGAGGATGAGCACCGTCAGCGGTCACGTTTACACGCCAGCGTTGAGGATGAGCACAGTCAGCGGATCCGTTTACCCGCCAGCGTTGAGGATAAGCACCGTCAGCGGTCACGTTTACCCGCCAGCGTTGAGGATAAGCACCGTCAGCGCCCCCGTTTGCCCGCCAGCGTTGAGAATAAGCAACGGTAGCGGATCCGTTTACCCGCCAGCGTTGAGAATGATTCCCCTCCACCGACCCCGTTTACCCGCCAGCTTTGACACTACCAGCGACTACAGTCGACATTAAAATCGCCGTGACCTGCTGCAGCGTGATATACGCCCGGCTGGCATGAAAAGAATTTTAACCAAACAGCACACATCCAGCGGTACAGGAGGCCCGGTTTAACCCGGGGCAGAAACAGATTGATCTATAGCGACTTGTTAGGATCATTTAGCAAAAACCAATCCCGAAAGGCCTGCTTGCTATCGAAGGTGGGAAGGTTATGTATGGACAAGTTCCAGTTAATGATTTTCACTATAAAAGACAAAAATTCAATTTCAGCCTCATTCAGTACACCCTCTCCTTTTTTGCGTATATAGAAGTCATACCATCGTTCGTAAGCGGCAACATTGATAGATTCAGATGCTTCCAGAAGCCGGGGGATATAATAAACCAGTTCTTCAAAGGCAATACTGCCTTGAGGGATATCAGAACGGCTCAGGCGACAAAGAAGGTTAATCGTGGCTCGAAGGTGATGCCACTGCTGTGCCGGGGAGGATGGGAGAGCGTTCATGCTTATCGGAAGTTCATGAGGAATTAAAGCAAGGATCTGATTTCCACTGGTAGACAGCTCACGCCGGTACTGGTGTAAAGTATGGTGTTTAACCTTCTTCATCATAGGATGGTAGATCCATTTTTTCGCTTCCTCAGAAACGAAAAGTAACTTTTCTATCGCATCCATCATCTTTATGCCTTCCCCATTCTCACGATATGGAGCGATGATACTTTCAATCCGAACGGCATCGATCTCCACCAGCGCCAGCTGGTCTGTTTGCGCTAACAGGTCTGGATTGGGCTGGATATCCTCCGACGTATCATTAATAAATATCCCGATTATCGTATCGTTACATATCCCTGTGAGGTCAGCATTAAGGCCACAAACAATCCCACCACCAGCGAGATTTTTGAGGTTAACTATCCCTTTCTCCTTACCCTGCAGAAGATGAGGGAGAGCAAGGTATTTTTTTTCCTGTATTTTCACCTTTATGTATTTTTTTATATGTTGTAGTGTGAGCTCACTACAAACCCCTTTTACTTCTGTGCTGTGGCTAAAATGCCATTTTTTATTTTGACCCTGCCTGGCAATCAGGGAGGTCCCACAGATGAGGCAGATACAGTTACACGAAAGCCCATTTTCAACGCTGGCGATATCAACAATTTTATTTGAATCCGTATCAAATCCAAACGGGATCCATTTTTGTGCATTACGTCGCATGTATATTCCTCGTTAAAAATGAGTAAAGGAATTCTACATCATCCGTTTTTATCAAACCTGGAATAACAGCGTCTAATTACATTATTCATATCTCATCGGGGATGAGATGCCACACGGAAGCAGGTATTTTGTCATAGTTTTTTTTCATGTAGATCTCAGCCCTGCGGTGATCATAAGCTCCGTTCAGGCTGGTTATCTTATTTATATCCCCACCTTCATCATTTAATTTATCCAGGATACGCTCAAACACTCGGTCAAGGGTTTCAGTCGTACTGCACTTTCTGAACTTCAGGAGATAGGTTTCTCTCAGGCTACTGTGCGCATTTGGGCTTTTCAACAACGACGCTCCGGGGCATGTTCAAAAACACTGGCTATTTTCGAAAACAGTAAACGAAGTTCCACGCACAGGCAAGAGAAGCCATTTGATTAATTCACGTTCTGCCTGGATTTGAAAAAAAACAATGTTACTATACTGGTTATAAAAACAGTGTGCGCCGGGAGACCGGTAGAGATCAAGGGGTGAAAGTCCCCGACCATTGAAGGACCAGCAATCCACAAGGTCCCCGAGTCATGCGTTGCATACCGCGAGGTATGGGGCGAAGCGTTGACAGGGGTGTTGACAGGCCAGCCATTGAGCCACGAAATGTATATTAAATTACCGGGTGCCGACGTTGTACTGTTAACGGAAGGCAACATCATAGGGTGCGATACTGCGAGTGCCACATGGACCCGGCGGGGTCTGAGACCCTGGCATGTCAATACGATCTCTACGCGGGAACCGGGAGATCTCCCCTCTGACCATCTGCCAGTGTCGGAGATGGCCCGCACCGGGAAGACGAGGAGTCATAGCCGGTGATGTACGGAGAGGAGAAGTCGGACTCGCTCATAGTAGCGGCGAAGCAGGCGAACAACCCGAAAGGAGCGGAGTCAGTGGAGCGAAGGAGCGGGGCCAAGGGGAACGCGGAACAGCCACACATGCGCCGGACACAGAGCCGGGAAAGCATGTCACAGAGGCTGTCACGCGTGCGGGAAGCTGCGAAGCAGCGGAAGAAAGAACGGTTTACAGCATTGTTCCACCTGCTGACAGTCGAAGCACTGGAAGCCGCATTCCTCTCCCTGAGCAGGAAAGCGGCCGCCGGAGTGGATGGCATCAGGTGGATGGACTACGCCGGAAACATGAAGAACAACATAACAGATCTGCACCGGAGGCTACATCAGGGCAGCTACAGGGCGCAGCCCGGCAGGCGTCACTACATCCCAAAAGCGGATGGAAAACAACGCCCGCTCGGCATCGCCTCGCTGGAGGACAAGATCGTCCAGTATGCGCTGGTGAAAATCCTGAACGCAGTCTATGAAAACGACTTTATGGGGTTCTCATACGGGTTCAGACCCGGGCGAAGCCAGCACGATGCACTGGACGCACTGGCCACAGGGCTGGTACGCACTAACGTAAACTGGGTACTGGATGCCGACATCAGTCAGTTCTTCGACAGGGTGAGCCACGAATGGCTGATCAGGTTCACAGAGCATCGGATCGGCGACCGGAGGGTAATCAGGCTCATACGTAAGTGGCTCACAGCCGGGACGTCGGAGGAGGGTCAATGGCGAGCAACGGAGGAAGGCACCCCACAGGGTGCGGTCATCTCACCGCTGCTGGCAAACATATACCTCCACTACGTATTCGATCTGTGGGCGCATCAGTGGCGACGTCGCTATGCCACAGGCAATGTGGTAATGGTCAGATACGCCGATGACATCGTCATCGGGTTCGACAAACGATACGATGCCCGGCGCTTCCGTATAGCCATGCAGCGCAGACTGAGGGAGTTCGGACTCACGGTTCACCCGGAGAAAACCCGTCTGATGGAGTTCGGCCGCTTCGCTGCCGAAAACCGTGCCATCAGGGGAAAAGGCAAACCAGAAACGTTCAACTTCCTCGGGTTCACGCACATCAGCGGGAAAGATCGCAACGGCAGGTTCATGCTGATACGAAAGACCCGCCGGGATCGGATGACGGCAACTCTGAAAGCCATCAAAGACGGGCTGCGAAGGCGCTGGCATTACTCAATCCCCGAACAGGGAAAATGGCTCAGGAGAGTGGTTCAGGGATACCTGAACTATCACTCGGTACCGGGCAACTTCCCCACCATGCAGAAGTTCAGGACACACGTAACAAACCTCTGGCGCCGGGCGCTCAGGCGCAGGAGCCAGAAGGATGATACGACCTGGACGAAAGCAAACAAACTGGCAGCCGCATGGCTACCAAGGGTTCGGGTTCTTCATCCATGGCCTGTGGAGCGGTTCACCGCCAGACACCCGAGGCAGGAGCCCGGTGCGTAAATCGCGCACGCCGGGATCTGTGCGGGGGGTATCCGGTAACGGGTATCCCTACCGCGACATCAGTGAAAAGACATGAGATCTTCCCATGACAGATAAAACCAAACTGGTTGCTATCTCACGAACCGATGACATGAGCGCTCTGGATGCACTCAAGCTCTTGCGGTTTCGCCGGTACAATACGGCCAGAAGTCAGTTAAGGGTCACGAGTGTCTGGTCTGCATGGTGCGCCAGGCACGGTCTGACCCCCTTCCCGGTCACAGCGGTTGATGTCGAGCGCTATATTAATGGGCTGAATGGATCCGTTAAAATGGCGACTATCTCTCATTTTATTGCATGCCTTTCAAGCGTTAACAGCAGCCTGGGTTTTCCAGACTTCCGCAACGTTCTGATAAAAGCACTGGTTCAGGTATGGCGGGCGCGGGAGAATGAGAAAAAAATCGTCACCGGTCAGGCCCTTCCATTTCTTATATCCGATCTCAATATTCTTCGCCGGTCGCTGCATAAAAGCGACGACCTGAGAGACATACGGGACCTTGCAATGATATGGGTTGGGTTTGAAACCCTGCTGCGTAACGTGGAAATTCGAAGGATTAAAACCGGCGACCTGAAATGGCAAAATGACACGTCCTGTTACCTTCTGGACGTCATGCGGACCAAGACAAGCCTTTCAAGTAACCTGACATTTCAGCTCTCACCACAATGCAGTCAGCATGTCAGACGGTTGATTGAGACGGTGGAATACACCGATACCGAAACCTTCGGGCACCGTTTTCTTTTTCAGCCTGTAAACATCCATACAAACCGATATTTCCCGTCCACCAGCAGTAAGCTATCGCGGGGAAAATCCATAGACAGGATGCTGGTCAAAGCAGGATTCAGTGAGGGGTTACTGACGCAGCTACAGAATGAATCAAAGGTATCACGGGAAGATGTTGGTATGCTGTCCTCTAATTCACTGAACCAGGCATTTGCACGCCTCTGGGGGATTGCCGGGAAGGTCGGCGACAGTAACCGACAGTCCGGGCGGTACCGGACATGGACAGGACACAGTGTGCGTGTGGGGGGAGCCATAGAGCTGTTTAAGGCCGGGTACTCCCTGGAAAAGATTACCGAGATGGGGAACTGGTCTGATCCAAAGATGGTCTTCCGTTATATCCGTGGATATCTTGCCAGTGAAAAAGCCATGGTAAGCTTTATGCGTAATCATCTGGACGACATATAGATTTTACTGAGAGAAACGCCAGCACTCAGCAACATGTTTCTGAGCGCTGGTCACTTATGAACTTTTCAGATATTCAGTTCTTTCAAATCTGTCACAACAAAATCCCCTTTTCCTGAAAGACTGTCAAAATCATCGAGTGTAAATTCATGGGTGTGATACCAAATGACCCTGCATGTGGGGCAGGTAACAGGCAACAAATCTTCCGCTAACTTTTCGCTGTTATGGATAACCTCACCCATCTCGTTATGTTCGACAATATAACCACTTATGCAAAGGGTTTCGTACCCATGAGCACCGGTAACAATATGGGTTGCTGTTCTCTCACGAATTTCCCCATTAATTTTAATCTGCTCTCGAGTGGTAATCGTTCTTTTATTATTCATGAAAACTCCGGATGATATTTAAAAACGGCTGACATTGCTCCCTGCTTCGGAATAATTGTGAAGGCAGCCAGGAAACCTGAAAATATGTTACCCTGTGCCTGAATCAGTTCTGGTGCGTCTCACGAATGAAAATGAGAGGCGATATCATGGATTATCCTTTTTGAGCAGCTTTTCTTCTTTTCTTTGTTTTTTTAATCTCCGTTTTGCCCGGAAATTTGCAACGGTATAGAGAGTGACAGATGCAATGAAATTCACCAGTGCAGCAAACTCTACTGCCAGATTGATCACGGCAGGTTTGACAGGAAGCCAGAGTGAGACAAGGAGAAGGAGGAACGATGTGATACACCGTAAGGCGTGTACATTAGAGCCTCCACTCTGGTTAATCATACCCGTACCGGAACAGATTTTGTTTGTCAGATAATTTAATCCGAATGCACAAACAGCAGTTACTAACAAGAAAATAGCGTAAGTCATTTTTCCTCCAGAGGCTTTAATCTTAATTTGACCACGTTAACCAGTTTCATTACTCCCGCCTCATCCGGTACGAAAATGTAACGACATCTCGGCCATGTCGCGTGTGTAAATATCTTACCAGCGGTGTTGATATTCAGAGGCATAAGCCTTTCAGTCTTACTCAACGGCATTTTCTCTATCGGGATCAACCCTGACTTAAAACTTTTTATCATTAAGTCGAGAGGGGTTTTACAATCTTTATTGCTCATCGTTTCTGTGTAACGGATCATCCCGGCAATCGTTACCTGTATCGTTCCTATATCAGATTCGAATTTCGGCAGCACCGGCCAGTAAGGAATTTCAAAATCCACACTGGTAAGCGCCTGTTCGTAACCCTGCTCATTTGTTTCTGCAACCGTTTTAAGGCCTGGAAACCGGGCGTGCATAAATTTGATAATCTTTACCACATTGGGCGTGCTGGCCTGACGCTGATATATCTCTGGCAGCCATGTGGACGTGGTGGCCCATGTCGTGGTGCATGCATAAGTTTTTTGCTCCATATGCCATAAAATAGAGGTGTCAGCCAGGAAGTGATGAACAGTCAACAGCTCGGCCAGCAGCCGATCTTCATCTGGATGTGTTATGGCATTTTTGAAACAGACCTGTACACGAAAACGTTCTTTTGCAGACAGAAAAGTGTTTCCCCTACTGACGGCCACTTTGTATAACCTCCTGGCCGGATCAGCTTCACAAATCCCGGTTAAAATCCGGCTCATTTTGACTCCCTGATGACTTCCACCAGCCCTATACGGGGCAGGACAGAACGATATTTTTCATTAAAATCGCCGCGCTTCTGCCTTTCACCTTTTACGTAATTTTTTAACGGATTAAACCGGCCCGGTTCGCTGAACAAAATTAATGGTAAAGGCGCGCGAAAGTTGAGTTTGTACGGCCCATGAACATCATCTGGATCTTCAGGACTGGTGTACCGGATATTGACGTTAACAGCCGGAAAGTTACTTTCCCGGATAAGCCGAAATTTTCTCAAATTTTCATCGTCATGACTCACTTCATCATTGAGCAACGACAGCATCATGATTTCTTCGGTTCGTTCCTGTTTCAGCCGTTCAACATCCTGTTTTGTCAGACTGATATCCGGCTGGAGCTCAGTTATCTCCCTGCGTAAGCGGTCGATAACCGTTTCCAGCCGGGTAAATTTATGAATGACAGGGATTTGCCAGGTGAACCCCAGGGAGCGAATTTGCTCAGTAACGATCCGGATATTACGGGACACCTGTAAAGTCACCAGCCACGGGTAAACCTGGTGCAGAATTTCTGACCGGGAGTCCTGGTAATGAGTGATAGCTTTTACAGCATCAGCAAATTTGTCACGAAGCCGGTTGATTTCACCCACCAGCGACATCACCTGATCATGATTGTTTCTGACCACAACGAACCCGGGGTATTTTCGGGTGATTTTGGTTGAATAATGCTCATCCCTGACATGGACTTTATCAACCCGCTGCTGCCGGTAAATATCCACCAGGGTGTCGACGTCGGGTACCGAATGAGTCACATTGATTTCCTGTGGCGGATTCAACTCCTCAACACTACGGGGCTCCGGGAGCGAGGCAAGGTAAGATGAGCCGATATCGCTGTGACGGAGTAAACTGTGCAGCTCACCGAGTTTGCGTAGTTGCTCTTCGTTGTAATGGGCAAAGTCAGTATTCATATCGTCTCCCGTATCGTATTCCTGAACGTGCGACGGTAATCGTTAAACAAACTCTGGTAAAGACTTAAACGTCAGCCATACAGGCTGGCGTCGCCCGTCCCGGCATACTCTGACGAGGCGATAACGGTTTTTCTCCATCGTGACCAGCCAGTACCCATCGGAGACAGGGCGGTCGAGAGTGACCAGTTTTAACCCGTAAAAACCCATCGAGGTAAACAGACGCCCTTCCCGCTCCCGGAAAGAGACCGTAAAGGACGGGAACAGAAGCCAGAATGCAGTGAAGAAAACATACCAGGTATACGGAACAGTCAGTTGTAGAATTTCATAGTTCCTGACGGTAGCTGTGACCAGGCCAAGGCTGAATACAGCAGCAATGCTGGCATATACTTTGAAAGACGCGCTATCGGAGTTTTTCCAGGTAATACCACTAATACAATGCACTTTGCTCATCGCCTTGCCTCAATGTAGTTGTCTGCGCACTTTCATCCGGGGAAGAATTTCTTTCTCCCACAGAGACCTTGCATTCCCATGCCCCCCCAGGAGTTGCATAGCACAAACCCTGTTAAACACAGTTACTTCTTTCCTGATTGCCTGGGTTTGGCTGTCTGTGAGCTCAATGCATTCCGGTACCAGCTGCATAACACCGTTCATCATTTCGGCCTTTATGAGGCCTGGACCGTCTTTTGGGTCGGCCTCACAGGATTCCTTTACATTAAACCCGAATGAACAAAGAAGCTGGCCCTGTGCCTTAGGCCCCATCTGGACCCCCCGGCTATCGACGGTAAAGCGGACGATCGCGTAATCCCCTCCCTGATCGCTGGTTATGTTTCTTACCAGCATGCTGACCGGAGTCATATGAAGCCAGCTGTAGATACCCAAAACAATTTCTTCTTTTAAAATCATATTCAATTTACTGGTTCTCATTTTCTAATTTATGAATATGAAAACATAAAAAAAAGCTCTGTAAAGCCCTAATCTGTAGAAAGCAAAGGTTTGGTGGCTTTTAACTTGTACTCAATAAAAATTCCGGCTGCATCTGCAGCTGTTATTTCAGACAATATGGCATCAATGATTTCCGGCTCCGTGATGTTATTGAACCCCTGCTTACGAACCATCTCTTTAACGCACTCAAAACGTCGGGCTGTTGCCGGGTCGATGACAAATGTATTTAGATGCACATCTTCGCATACGCCAGACGTCTCATTTAGTTTCATGTTCACTCTCCAGATCAGGGATGAAGTCAAAGTTGTACGCAATCGCTTTTTCAGGTGATTCACCCGCGATGAGTTTTAACCAGGAGTAAGAGTCTTGCTGGTTAAGAAAAATAACGAGATACCCTTCATCTGCACTGTTTCGCTGTTTAATGAATTCAATCTCATTATCCATTCCGAAACCAAATGGCCCATGTATAACACGCGACTGCTCTGGAAGCATTGAGCTGAACATTGATACCACGACTTCCCTCAGCTCCAAATTTTGGTGCGCAATAAAAGCCACTCTTTTACCTTCCTTAACGGAAGTTACAATTCGTTTAACACTCGACTTCACGTTATAGCGATACACAATCAACCGGAGCCGGGTCATGCAGAGGAAAATAATACATACGCAGCTGACAAGAGCCCCATAAGCTGAGCCTTCAATGAACCAGTTAAGGAATCCCAAAACAACCAGTCCCAAAAAAGTGACTATACTCAACAGGAAAATATAAAAGTTAATTTTACGGTCTTTTGGATACCAGGTAGATGCAACGGCTATGATAGCCATTACGCCGACTAATGCATACATTGAAAGATCAAACGGGTTACTCATCGATAGTCTCGCAATCGTGCCCAGGGCAGCCCTTGACAGGTGAAAATTCAGGGCATTCTTGAGTAGTTATAAGTCGCTCACCGGCGTTAAAGCGTATTTGTAAGTCACTACGTAAAGCTTCTGCATTCTCCCCCCCCAAAAGGTAGAGCAGAAACTCATCATCAGCCAAAAGTAACTTTTCCAGGTCATAGCACTCGTGTTTGTAGTCCATCATTCCTCCTTGAGACTATTAAATCACAGAGGAAAGACAAATTTTCTGTACTAAAGGGCTAAATCTGGAAGATCAAGTAAATTTTTTGGCAAAAAAAAAGCGCATAAAATATGCGCTCTTTTTTTAATAGACAACAATGGGTAATTAGTTCATACGGAGCATATGGTTCTCAACTCTTGCTATGAAGTTACTCATTGAGGGAAGGTTTAACTCGTCTCCTATGCGTTTACAGTCAAAAAGTGACTTTGCAGGGGAAAAGTTAAAGCCTTTATTATTAACAAACTCTAAAATCTCTTTCAGATAGGAGTTTTTACTTCCGGCACTGAAGGAGTTGAGTAAAGGCCCACGATCTAAAAGTTCACCTGCTGCTTTTTTGGTCAACTTAATACCTTGTTTACTTATCATCTTACAATGATAGTACTCAAAGCTTTCGCTACCTTCCCAGTCTAGAGACCTGGAGGAGTGAAACTCAGAAAGCAAAAGCAACATTGTGCCATGATCACGAACAACATATAAAAATTCAAAATTACCATTTATCAACGCTTGCTTAACTAAGCGCAAATCTATCTCTATGTCGTAGTCATACCAAGGGCTATTAACAAGAGAAGCGGAATGCTTCAGAATGAAGTGTTCCTTAACCCAGTTAAAAACCGATTCGATATCATAATCATAATAAACGTTCATAATTAGCTCTCCTAAAGTAAAAAAGGGAGAGCCCCACAGGGAGCACTCTCCCTGTATGGGTTATGAAATTATTTAATCAAGTCAAAAAATCTTTCTTCCAGTTTGCCTGGGAAAGCTTCATGACCCTTGAGCATTAATACATCATTCCAATCGACACCTTTCGCACCATCAGGTATATCCAGTTCAGGCAAATGAATCTCAACCCGGACTGTTGCTTCAGGATAGCGTTCAGCAAGTAAGGGCTCCATACGGCTCTTGAGAACACGTGCAGCGGACTCACCAGCTGAATTACCGGTGTTTGGATTTACCCGATCTTTATCTGCCCAAATCGACAATTCAATAAATTGGCAATCAGAAGGTGGCATTAAATACTCAGGTATTTCCAGCATTTCCATAAATGTTGAACTTGAAGATGCCCAGCAAGGAATTGAAGTCGCCTCAGTTACTGATAGCGCATTCTCAATACCTTCACTAACCCCCAAAAACCATGATTTAGTTTCATCACAGTAAGTTGGTTTAAATAACTGCATCGAACCACCATTCATCTGGTAGACCGGTTTCATCATTAACTTTGGGTTTTCAACATCAGCTTTTTTAAGTCCATCATCAGTAAGATGAGTTTTATGGATAGTGCAATTGCGACCGAATTTATCGTTAAAAATAGCAACCATCGTTGGATGAAAACTGGCTGGCTTATTAGAACCGGGCCAGTATCTCATCTTAGCATTAAACCCCAGACTAGCTGGAATTTTTGTGAGCATCCGTTTTATACCGCGCCCTGATAGATATCGAGCAACCAATGAATCGGGTGTCACAAATTTTGTGTATTTATACACGGCTTCTAACTTATTTATACGACTAAGTCTCTCTTCCTCACCAATATCTGAAAAAGATTGAGCTTTTTTGTCATAAAGAACAATATTAACACGGTCGGCTTCAGTTAACTTTCTATCCTTGGAAACACCAAGCATTTCAAGAATGTTTTTTGCAGCCTGCGTTTTACTAATGCTTTTTAGTTCAGCAATTAAATCAATGCCATCAATAAAAGTATTATGGGGATAATCCTCATGAATAGCATGAACACTTTCTAGCGTCCTATCTTTAAATCTGAATTTCGTTTTGCCACTACCAGTAAACGGGCATTTGACAGAACGTGGAGCTTTTTCTAAAGCCTCCTGAAACTCAGGATAGTACGTTAATACATTACGCCATCCACCCAGTTGCTGCACATGAGATTTGACAAGGTCAAAAGTTTCTTGCGCGTACTGCATAGGGGTTTTAGCCGGTGAATTATAATTTGTAGAATGACTCATAATACTCTCCTAGCTGACATTGTGGGTTTCACAATGCCTACTGCAATGCAGATAACATTGAGAAACCCACAACGCAGAATGAAAGAAGTGCCACGAAGTGGCACAATCATTTATAAGACTTCGAAACCATTAGCAATATATTTCGCCACCAGTCTTTCAACTGCTGAATCCATTGCTTCGGAATTGTCTTCGGAAAATGTGGCATCACGAACTAATCGTTCAACCGGCATAATTCCATTAACAACTTCCCCTTCTGTGACGTATACCTTGGTTCCAATCATCCCACTGTCTAATTGACGAGAGTCAACGCGAACACGTTTAATATACTTATTACCTTTCATATGTTTGCTCCTTAAAGGCGAGCAAACATACCCATGCGGGTATATAAGCCCGCTTGGGAAGATAATAGAAGTTAAACTAGGCTTCTGATTAAATCTTTATACAAAGAATTTAATTCAGAGATATCGTTTATTTTTTTAAAATAAACACCATCAAAGCCTAGAGGTTTATCAATGCCATAACCGACACAAACAATATCTATGCCATGTTTTTTAGCATTTTTAACTGCAGAGCATACATCATCTATTGATTCAGATGGGTCACCATCAGTCGCAATAAAGATAACTTTACGTGAGAAATTCAAACGTGAGAAATATTCCACGCATGAATTAATCGCTGTCGCAGTTGGGGTATGTAATCCGCTAGAAACATTTTCATAATTTGAAAAGCAACTAGATACAGATTTATTAAAAAACTTAAGTATATCTATATAACCTTCTTTTTGAACTGGATAAACAAGATCAGCAACATCAATATTGTTCACCGATTCACAAGCAAGGGTAAATGCAAGATTTGCTTTTAAGGCTAAAACTGATACGTCATGCATTGATACAGAGATATCACGCAGGTTTATTACACCTACATCAGACCTTTTGTATCCCTCCCCGTTTTTCTTAAACACAGAGGTTGCACCCATAGGTACTTCAACAAGCTTTCTACTATGAATACGAGATCCACGATCAGTTAGCCTGTTGTTACGCCGTACAGTTTGCTTATTTAAAGAAGAAAGTAACTTTCTTAGCTCACGAGAGTGAGCTAGAGCATTATTATAGTCCTCCTCGGTCAGAGTGATAAAACCAAAACGAAAACCAAAGTTTTGAATTTCAGCATCACTGAAAGAAGATGCCATTTGAGATATGGATTTTTTTATAGCTTCATGAAAATCATGAGAATTATCCTGTTCAGCCTCTGTGTCTAGGTATTCATCAAGATCTTCAATCGCCTTTCTTAATTGCGCTGGTGAGAAACTTTGTGTTGTACGTGCAGAAGTTACAGAACCATCAGAACCGTCAGAGCCATCAGAGTCATCAGAGCCGTCAGAGTCATCAGAGCCGTCAGAGTCATCAGAGCCGTCAGAGCCGTCAGAGTCATTAGAGCCGTCAGAGTCATCAGAGCCGTCAGAGTCATCAGAGCCGTCAGAGCCGTCAGAGTCATCAGAGCCGTCAGAGCCGTCAGAGCCGTCAGAGCCGTCAGAGTCATCAGAGCCGTCAGAGCCGTCAGAGTCATCAGAGCCGTCAGAGCCGTCAGAGTCATCAGAGTCATCAGAGCCGTCAGAGTCATCAGAGCCGTCAGAGTCATCAGAGTCATCTAATCGGTTTTGTTCTTCTTTATCTTTTAGATCATCACGTAACTTTTCTAGTTCTTCATATAGTTTCAATCCTAACTCACATGCCATAAGAGTTGAATTAACCCCTGTGGCTTCGAGAATCAAAGAATCAAAACGGTCTTTCATGTCGAATAGAACAGTATCAGCAAGAGCAAAAAAATCATTCAATATTTCAGGAACGCCTTCTTGCCCAAGCTGATTTACACGAAGCTTGTTTAAAATATACATTTCAATGTAGGAAACGATATTAGAACCGTCACCAGTCATGTTTCCATCACTAACCATAAACGAATACATTTCAGCAAGCATTACTTTTGAAAGCGGAAACTGATTACCAGTTTTCTCTTCCATCTGAATGTCTTCGAAGAGGTTAATAGAACGATGAAGCCTCTTAAGTTTTATTTCCGCTTTTTTCTCCTCTTCTTTAGAGGAAAAACTAGCGGTTCCGTCAGGCATTATACATTCGAAGCCAGGTTGTTTTGATAAATATTCATTTTCAAAATCAACAGTAGTTTCGATTTCTGTATAACGATTATGACCACCTTCATGACATATCCAGCCGCTACATAGCTTCCAGTATTTGTCATTACTAAAGTCACCGTTTGGTAAAAAAATAGTTTTAGATCTCATGTTAATGCATGGTGTTGCATGTGGCCCCAAAAAAAGAACATTGAGTTCAGGATCAGCACCAATCACACGAGCAAGATTATCTACAGCCAACTTACTACGAATAGAATTGTTTAGCTTAATAGTCATATAGCACCCATAAAGTTAAATGGGCGCACCCATGTGGGTTTGCCCACAAGGGATTAGAAGATATCAAAAATTAAATGGAGTCGAGAAAGTTACTTTTTTCTGGACTACATCATTATTTGAGACCGGAGTTATCGAAGAATTAGATGTCTTAGCAGGAATACCATTTCCAGTAAAAGGATCAACGAAAATGGAACCAGTATTATTAGCCAAATTATCATCTAAATCGTTAAAACGATTTTTAATTTCGGCAATAAAACCTGTTACAAGATCGTCACCATCCATAATTCTGTTCAAACGATTCGTATCACTTAGCAGTAATAACCATTCGCGAAACAAACTCATGTGAAGGGGGGAATCCAAATTACCAGAAGGAAGATGGTTTAGTACGCTTTGGATAGAGTCAGCAATTTTAGTTGCACGATCATCCAAAAACATAAAACTCACAACCTTATCTTTTAAATTTGACAGTTTTTCTACGAAAGTCTGGTCAATTTTAGGTTTTGTGCAGGAAGCATAGATAGATTCAGCAGTCAGAGCAATATCCTGTATTAAACCAACTGAATAGCGGTCTCCTAAATCCTCTCCATCAATTGACATTGGTGTGAAAGGGATTGGATGGCTAATCTGGAAAAGAAACGATTTTTCGAAGTCATCTTTAGTCATTCTTAATTTTTCAATTAATTCTGCCAATTTAGGACTTCTGTCTTTTTCCATCTGAATGTATTCTTCATAACGCTCTAGAGCATTCTGAATGCCTTCCTTGAAATATTCTCGGACGGCCTCTACTTCAATCAAATACTCTTCCAACTTAGAGGTTGGCAGTATATTCATGGAGCTGAAAGGAATGCAGTATTTACGTTTGAGATTACTCAATCTTGTATGAACAGCGCTTTTAAAGTTCAAAGCCTTAGTAGAAATCCATTGGACTTCAACCTTACTCACACTCGATTGGTCCGATACTTCATCTTCATCAAGAAACTGTCGAATTTCATTCGTTCTACGGCGACCCTGACATCCTTCGACATCTACCTTAATAATAACGGCACCATCTTGTAATTCAGGATTGCGGTCGATGAAACTTTTTACAGTGTTACTGATTTGAGTGGTATCAGCAATAGCAGCGATTTTGATATTAGCCATGATATTTCTCCAGTATGCACCGGAAAAATATCTCCCAAAGGGAAAATATTTCACGGTGGGGGGGGGGGGTAGGTAAAATTTAAATAAACGTATCAATTACAATTGTGAAATTGAACGTGATACTTCTTCCGGGAAAAGTTGCTCAAGCAAAATTTCAGCTTTACTACATGCTTCAGAAGATAACTTAGACGTGAATGCAATTTTAAACCCAACAGAAATTTCTTCATCAAGGACTTTGGAGGTAGAAATCCATGAAATCAATTCACGAATATCCATCACCAGTTCGTCATCTTTCAGATTGTTAAGTTCAAAAGCAACTTTTGCAAACATTCTTAAACATGAAGGTTTCAAATCAGGAAAATGAGCCTCAGCTGCACAATACATAGCTTGTTCATCAGGTCGAATCATCGGCAATATTAAAAAACGCTTAATAAATGCAGAGTCTTGGGACTGTGATGAAGCGAAACGCATATCCTCTCCACTCATGTTAGTGTTAGCTGTACCAATAAAGCGGGTGTAGCGATTTGCATAAATCAACTCGCCACCTTCTTTACCGGTTGCCCACGGTTTACGCTCAAGCGGCATATGAAGCTTAGCTGCCGTATCTGGGTTTATTTTATCTATCTCATCAAGAAGAATGATATGCCCATCACGATAGCCTTGCACAAGGTCACTATAAACATACCGTGTATTTCCATTTTCTAGCGTTCTCATACCTTCAAGATCATCAATCGATAACTCATTGTTGATTTGTTTGATGGTGATAGGCCAGTTCAGCATATGGCTGATATATAATGCTAACTCCGTTTTACCAGATCCAGATTCTCCTTGCAGGCAGATGCCAGCAGTTACTTCATTATTTAAAAGTAACTTCACCATACGGCGTAGAGTGATCGGATTTGGACGATATTTACTGTTTAACGGAGCACGAAAAGGAGTAACTCTTTTGAAAATAGGTATAACGTCATTTTCTCCAAAACAGTCAACATTAAAGTGCTCGTTTGCACGGACAATAATGTATTCCTCTTCATCTTGATATTCTATAGCCTTGGTTAACTCATGAGGTTCGAAATATTTAATTTCTAAGTCAGAGTTAACATTCAAAGTTAGAATTTTTGCATTGTTGTTAGCAGTAGTAGCGGGTGTCATATATAACTCCGTTGGATATTTATGAAATTAAAGGTTTTTGATAATGGCTTTCGAAGTGCTGAAAAGTAATCCGTAATCAAAACCGTATACATGAGATATTACCTTACATGCATCGGAATATAACCACTCAACATAATCCACAGCTTCGGTTTTAAGAACATAAGAATCGGTATTCTGATCCAAAGTCCAGGCACCATTTTCACTTAGATTTTCAAGGATAATCATTTGCTCATCGAAAATCTTTTTAAAGAGTTTCAATCTGTCAGCTATTGACCATTTAATGATCAATGATCTCCTTGTATAACAATATCTATCATCTAAGAAATCTGACCATTTAATCGGGCCTATAATAGGATGAGAAAATGTTAAGTTGTCAGTTTCTAAAGATTTAATAAGATCTTGCCTTGACTCTCTTGAACGTATTGCAAGAAGAAGTCTTGACTTAATAAAATCAATAATTTCATCTGGGTCATATCCGAAGCGATGACACACAATTTGAAATTGTTTAGTACAATACCAATCTAACTCCAATTTTAATTTCGGTGTTAGATATCGAAACCCATTGGCATCAATTTTATAGACCATCGATTGGTCTATATGGTACTGAACGGTTACAAAAGATGACTCCATTATTTTATAGAAGAACGTACATATATGTTCATCTGTCCAAATGAAATCATCTAGCTCTTGATAATCATGGTTCGGTACTTTGTTACCATGATCTTCAACTATTGAGTTTGATTCCACAGGTATATATACCTTTTCTTTAATTCCATCATCCTCAAAGAAGAATCTGAAACTAAGTTGGTTTTCATTCTCAATCTTTCTTAATTTACTACTTAAATGCATGATAGGTTTCTCCATAGGAGAAACCCAAATGGGATTTCTCCCAATAGGGGTTAAAAAATTATTAACGTGTTAAGAACCTTGAACCGCCGAAACCTTCAATAGGCTTAGGAGCTCGGTGAATCAATTTCTGGGCCTGGACTCTAACAACCGTCAATTCACCAGAGTGAACTTTATCAGTCACCAGACAACCAGTTATCATCAGGTTATCGCCTCGAATAATCTCTTTAAACTCCTTATCATACAGGTCTTGAGGTATTTTCACTTGGATCGATGAAACTACCATTTCTATTTTACCATTTCTTTCCATTTCCTGTTTGTTATCCAGTATTAGCATAATAGTGTCATATTCATTACGAACAATCACCTTATTAACCTCGCCGGAAACGCAAACAGTATTTATGTGATTTGTAAACATGTTAGGCCTCTTTTAAAAAACAAAAAGAGACCCAAAAGGAGTCTCTTTTTCTCCTTATGGATGTGTGATTAAACAAAATTTAGAAGATGATACCTTTTTATAAAGGACAACTTTTATAGTTGAACTCCATGAATAAGATAAGTATCAATTATAGCCAATGAAGTTCATAATAGTTGAGATTCCGAAATAGAGAATGGCAACACAAGCAGCACCTTTCAGTACTCTTGATACCGTATTATCATATCCCTTTACAAAACTATTATTTTCTACAGCTTTAATTTCTTGAGCTTGATTTGTTTCCATAGCTGCTTTAGCTTTCATTTCATCATCTTTCAATGATGCTTCAAGTTTAAGCAGTCGTGGCATTAAATCTGCAACTATAAAATCAAAACCATTTACTTTGTGAATCATCATCTCGTTAAATGATAAGTCATAGTATTTGTCTTGAAGCCCGAATTCACTCATCAAAGGCTTCAATTTACCATAAAGGTCATTGAGGTCCTCATGACGAGATTCAACGGTCTCAACAAAGTGCTGACGTTTATAAAAAACATGCACCTCATCAATAACCATATCAAGCCATTGACTTACTTTAACAGCACCCAGCTTGGTCAGTTTATCTTTACCGAAGTGAAGAGACTCTGAAGTAACAATGGAGCTGATATTCAACTCAACAAGCTTTTCATCAAGAGATGATAAAAAAGCTTCGAGCGTTTTTTCACGTGGGATGTCGGGAAATTCTTCAAGAAGTTGTTCAGCCTCATCGAGGTTGATCTCATTAATGAAGACATCACCAACATTCACGCTGTAAATCACAGAACGTTCACAACCAACTAAATGCTTCAGTTTAGAACTTTCTTCAAGCGCCTTTAACTCAATTACACGGCTGACAGATTCTGTCATATACCAGATGTAACTCTTATCGTCATCGGTGCCTTTTTCTATTTTACAAATATCACTGCCAGTATTCGATGGTGGAATTTCTTCACCATAAAACGCTTTGGAATAAGCCATCAAAATTGAATCTTTCTCAATTTTGTCAGCAGCCGGGCGTGACGGTTTAGCACTGGTGGCGGTTTTAGCACGTGTTGGGGTTTTAGCTTTGGGTTTAGCAGTAGTAGCAGTAGTCATTTTATATACCTTTAAGTTTAGAATTAAATCCGGAAAAACCATTTACGCAGTTTATTTAGAAATTGGCGAAAGCCGTCGTTTATCACCCTGAAGCAACAAACCGCCTGAGTTTATACTTTTCTGGCATTAGAAAGTCCGTAGAAAGTTACTTTTTGAAAGCAATTTAACTACGAGTTGTGGTAAGACAGATGTGAGTTATCGCACCAGCGCCATTCTTTTGGAAAGAGGCTCTGGTGTCGAAACTCAAAATTGAGCTACCCATTTATGGATATCTTAGAAGGTATAAAGGTATTAAAAGTAAAACTATTGAGAAATTTATACATCAACCCTGTATCATTGTAAACACATATCTTCACTTCCCTCAATAATTGGTATTTCTTCAGCTAACTCAACTACTTTCGGGAACGACTCAGTGATAAACTCTGACGGTTTCCCATGCCAGGTAATGTAAAGCTCAAGCTCTGCCCTTGTCATCCCAACAAAAAATAAACGACGCTCCTCTTCTATCCCTTCATCACCGATAACCTTCGGTGAGGGTATTTGGTCGTGGTTGCAGTTGATGATTAGTACTTTTTTCCATTCCAGTCCTTTGGAACCATGGAGCGTGCAGAGACAGATTCCACTTTGCTCTGTTTCACTAGATTCCACTTTGTTACCCATGGTCATGCCAGCTGCAATATTTAGCATCTTAAGCCATCCATCTTTCATTGCCCAACGGTAGCATGACATTAAAGAAATCCGGGTTACTGACGAATCACCTTTCGTATTGGACATCTTGTATCCGGCCATTTCTAACCATTCTTTAATTTTTTTAAAACGGTTTTCAATTTCTTCTTTGACTCGTGTATCAGTCATCATCGGTGCCATGTGCTTGTGTAGGGTTTTGGTAAGGACTGATGCATCAGGAGGTAAATCAGTTTGTTGAAAAGTAACTTTTTTGGAACTCATATGCTTCCACACTGTGTCCAAAACTTGTTCATCCTCATTGAGGAAAGATAGAACTCGTTTCATCAGACCGATGTTACCTGGCTGTCGGAAAAAGGAGAACAGATGGAGAATGTTACTTGGCTCTAATCCCTCCCAGAAGGATTTTCCCCCTATCCTCGTAACCGGAACTTCAAGATAACTTTCCATTTTGTCGAGTGTCGTGTTGTTTCGGCTTAAAATCGCCCAATCATGAGGGTTTTTCTCCACCAGCTCCTTGATCACATCAAATTGGTCGTCTGCCTTATCCGATCTTATAAAAGTTACTTTTCCTTTATCCCCATTTCTGCCTGACACGAGACTCTTTTCATAGCGGGCTTTGTTCTTTCTGATCACTGTATCAGCAAATTTAAGGATCAATGGTGCACACCTGAAACATTTGGTCAGGTGAAAAACGTTAGGATTATATGCTTTATCAAACTGACGAAAGATCTTAACTCCACCTGCATCTCTGAAACTGTATATTGTCTGGTCATCATCGCCTACGATTGTGGTGTTGATGCCCCTCTTTGCGTGCTCAGATATCCAAGTGAATTGAATACCATCGGTGTC
The DNA here is from genome assembly GCF_018204675.1 of Klebsiella sp. P1927. NCBI lineage: Bacteria > Pseudomonadati > Pseudomonadota > Gammaproteobacteria > Enterobacterales > Enterobacteriaceae > Klebsiella > Klebsiella sp. P1927. Next base: position 44,306 of record NZ_CP073378.1, read on the forward strand.
CTGTACTTCATCAACAATCAGATGAGTAATACTTAAAGGCCTCATCTTATCGGCACTCAACATGCCCACTACATACTTTGAAAGTGAGTTAAAATCTGCAACATTATCCTTTTTGCAAAAGCTCATGTACTCGTTGTAGAACGCCACCTGGTCGCGTGTATATTTAATCCTGATAATGTCCGGGTTAAGCTCCCGGCCAATGCCGTCGATGAATGGCATTATGTCGTTCACACTTTCATGGTAGTTAAGATGTTTTTGTACCCGTGATACCATCGCCATTTGTTTGTGTCCGATTAGAAGCCCTCCTTTCCAACCGGTCTGGTTTACCATTTTTTTTATAAAACCGTGAAAGGTATCGACCTCTATACGGTTGAGAAACCTCGGCTCTATCATTTTCTGGAGGCTATTTTTTAAAGAGTCTGTGGCCGCACGGGTAAAGGTTACCAGGGATACCCGGGCCAATGGATGACGTTGAAAAATGGCTTTTGTTCCCTCCTTCATGGTGAAGGATTTGCCACTCCCTGGACAGGCAATGACCATCGTGTTTTTATCCATATTTTGTATAACACGCTCTTGTTCTTCTGTACTCGATGACATCTTAGCTCCTTCCTGTTCCGGCATAAATCATGTCACATTCAGGAAAGAATTTTCTGAAATAGAGGCTGTTTTTCGTTTTATCTTCAGTATTTTGTATCATTGACTGCTCCCCGCCCAGAATGTACTGCACCTTTACTCAGTTGGAGTTCAACTTTTGGGATGCAGTTCAAAACAGGGCGAGGATTCCAACCCGCACGGGACGAGATTTCTAGGGAACTTAACTGATAAAAGCACCTTTAAAAGCACTCTTAAGCGTGCTATAATTGAGACTCTGAACAGGAGGTTTTTTTATGGCATTTCAGGTACTAACCACTACTGCAGCAAGCATCACAGAGCTTAAACGTGATCCTATGGGCACTTTCAATGCAGGAGAAGGTGCCCCTGTAGCCATACTGAATCGCAACGAACCCGCTTTTTACTGTGTACCGCCTGCTCTGTATGCTCAACTGATGGAGCTTCTTGAAGATCAGGAGCTGGGTCGTATTGCTGATGAGCGAATTGGTGAGGCGGTAATCGAGGTCAGTCTAGATGACTTATAAGCTGGCCTTTAATGAATCAGCTCTGAAAGAATGGAAAAAATTGGGCCATACCATTCGGGAACAATTCAAAAAGAAGCTCGCTGAGCGCCTGTTGAACCCACGGGTGCCCGCATCGCAACTACATGGACGCAAAGACCAATACAAAATAAAGCTCCGTGGCGCAGGCTACCGACTGGTTTACAGTGTCAACGATGATGTTGTGACGGTCACCGTAATTGGCGTCGGTAAACGTGAGAATGATGATATTTACAATTTAACCAAACACAGAAATTAAGAGCCCATTCGTTCAGGTATTTAGTCACAAAAACAATCTTTACATGTAATAAATAGTCGGAATACCGACTTCTGTTTATTTCCTGCACCTGTTGACTCCGTGATATATATATGGTTATTTATACAGGTTGTCTCAATACACTCTGAATGCAAAATGCTAATCCAGAAAGCGTATAAATACAGACTCAACCCGACAGATGCACAGGCGCAACGACTGCGTCAGATGTGCGGCTGCGCCCGTTTTGTCTGGAATTACGCCCTGGCAGAGACGCAGCGTATTCTTGAGGCCGGACAAAAACTCCCTTCCGCCTTTGAGCTGAATAAGATGCTGACAGGATGGAAGAAACTCCCTGAGCTGGCGTTTTTATCAGATGCCTACACCGACAACCTTCAGCAGAAACTGAAAGACCTGCACGGGGCATGGGAACGGTGCTTTGATAAAAAGCTGGCAGCGAAAGCGCCCGTGTTCAAACATAAAAGCCACGGCAATGACTCTGTTCGTTTCGTCAATTTTGACAAATACTGCCAGCTTCAGCACAGACGCGTTAAGTTACCCTCGGGGCTGGGCTGGGTGACATTCCGGCAGTCCCGCGCCGTTGTGGGTAAAATCAAAAACGCAACGGTCAGCCAGCACGCTGGCGGCTGGTATATCTCATTTCAGGTAGAAATGGTGGTCGAACAGCCCACGCACCCGTCAACGTCTGCTGTCGGCCTGGATGCCGGTATCTGCAAGCTGGTAACGCTGTCAGACGGCACGGTGTTTGAACCTGTCAACAGTTTTAAACAGAACCAAAGCAGACTGGCAAGGTTACAGCGCCAGCTTGCCCGTAAAGTGAAATTCAGCGCAAACTGGAAGAAGCAGAAAGCAAAAATTTCCCGCTTACACGCGCATATCACCAATATCCGCCGCGATTACCTTCATAAAGTCACGACAACAATCAGCAAAAACCACGCGATGATCGTTATTGAAGATTTGAAGGTTTCCAACATGGCGAAATCGGCAGCGGGTACGGCAGACGAGCCGGGGCGCAACGTTACGGCAAAATCAGGTCTTAACCGGGCGATACTGGATCAGGGCTGGTACGAAATGCGCCGCCAGCTCGAATATAAGCAGCGATGGCGCGGCGGTGAGGTGCTGGCAGTAAATCCGGCCTACACCAGCCAGAAATGCGCCTGCTGTGGTCATACCTCGAAGGAAAACCGTCAATCGCAGGCCACATTTGTCTGCGTGGCGTGTGGATACGAAGCGAATGCTGATGTAAACGGCGCTTGTAATATTTTAGCGGCAGGACATGCCGTACTTGCCTGTGGAGGGACGGTGCAGTCAGTCCGCCCGATGAAGCAGGAACCTGGCACTGAGCGATCAGTCGTCACCCACTAATGGGAATCCCCCTCCTGAATCGCGCAGCGTGAAGGTGGGGAGGATGTCAAATTCCGTATAACACGTTCTTGTTCTTCAGTACTTGATTACATCTTAATTCCCTTATGTTCCTGCATAAATCATTTCACATTCAGGAATTATTTTTGGAAATATAGGCTTTTTAGTTTTTTTCATGATTTTTTCCTCGTCACCGGTAGCTCAAGTTAACAGCCTCCCCCTCTCTGAAGAAGGGCGAGGATTACCACTTCAACGCAACCTACCTAAACCACATTAAGCGGCTTTAGGGTTTACAGTCGCTCCGTGGGCTAATGTGATCAGCCCGACCGCTTTTATATTCTTCGCCGCATTTACGTCACTATCATGGTTAGCCCCACATTCAGGGCAAATCCATGACCTGACGTTAAGCGCCATTTTTGTCATGGTATAGACGCAACCGCTATAGCGTTTTGAGGACGGGAAAAACTGGTCAATGGCGACCACGGATCGCCCCGACCATCTTTTGTCTCAAAGGGTACTCCCACCGTGGCAGGCGGGAGGGGAATTTGAATTGACGCGCTAGCGTTAAAGGAACATTTAGCCGCGCTGGTGCTGAATGTAGCGCTTTACGACTTCCAGCGGTGCTCCACCACATGACCCAACAAAGTAGCTGCGTGACCAGAGAACAGGCTTATTGTACGCCTCCCGCAAATCCAGAAATTCATTCCGTAGCCGCCGACTTGTGACGGCTTTCAGGCTGTTAACCAGTTTTGACAGTTGCACAGTTGGTGGGTATTCGACCAGCATGTGAACATGATCGGCTTCTCCGTCACATTCTTTCAGTACAGCACCGAAATCACCGCAAACTTCACCTGCATACTGATTTACTTTTTCCAGATGTAACTCACCGAAAACTTTACGGCGGTACTTAGTCACAAAAACAATGTGAACATGTAATAAATAGGCAGAATGACGACTTCTGTTTATTTCCTGCACCTGTTGACTCCGTGATGTACATATGGTTATTTATACAGGTTATCTCAATACACACTGAATGCAAAATGCTAATCCAGAAAGCGTATAAATACAGACTCAATCCGACAGATGCACAGGCGCAACGACTGCGTCAGATGTGCGGCTGCGCCCGTTTTGTCTGGAATTACGCCCTGGCAGAGACGCAGCGTATTCTTGAGGCCGGACAAAAACTCCCTTCCGCCTTTGAGCTGAATAAAATGCTGACAGGATGGAAGAAATTACCTGACCTGGCGTTTTTATCTGATGCCTACACCGACAACCTTCAGCAGAAACTGAAAGACCTGCACGGGGCATGGATACGGTGCTTTGATAAAAAACTGGCAGCGAAAGCGCCCGTGTTCAAACGTAAAACCCACGGCAATGATTCCGTTCGTTTCGTCAATTTTGACAAATACTGCCAGCTTGAGTACAGACGCGTTAAGTTACCCTCGGGGCTGGGCTGGGTGACATTCCGGCAGTCCCGGGCCGTTGTGGGTAAAATCAAAAACGCAACGGTCAGCCAGCACGCTGGCGGCTGGTATATCTCGTTTCAGGTAGAAATGGAGGTCGAACAGCCCGCGCACCCGTCAACGTCTGCTGTCGGCCTGGATGCCGGTATCTGCAAGCTGGTAACGCTGTCAGACGGCACGGTGTTTGAACCTGTCAACAGTTTTAAACAGAACCAAAGCAGACTGGCAAGGTTACAGCGCCAGCTTGCCCGTAAAGTGAAATTCAGTGCGAACTGGAAGAAGCAGAAAGCAAGAATTTCCCGCTTACATTCGCATATCGCCAACATCCGCCGCGATTACCTTCACAAAGTCACGACAACAATCAGCAAAAACCACGCGATGATCGTTATTGAAGATTTGAAGGTTTCCAACATGTCGAAATCGGCAGCGGGTACGGTAGACGAGCCGGGGCGCAACGTTGCGGCAAAATCAGGTCTTAACCGGGCGATACTGGATCAGGGCTGGTACGAAATGCGCCGCCAGCTCGAATATAAGCAGCGATGGCGCGGCGGTGAGGTGCTGGCAGTAAATCCGGCATATACCAGCCAGAAATGCGCGCGTTGCGGTCATACAGTAAAGGAAAATCGTCAATCGCAGGCAGTATTTGTCTGCGTGGCGTGTGGATACGAAGCGAACGCCGACATAAACGGCGCTCAAAATATTCTCGCGGCAGGACATGCCGTGTTGTCCGGGATTAACCCCGGACGCGCCCGTAAGGCGGCGTAAGCCGTTAAGCGAGGAACCGGGCAATGCGGTAACGCGTTGCTACCCTACAAAGGGAATCCCCTTCCTGATTCACGTAGTGAGAAGGTGGGGGAGGATGTCAAGTAGCTGAACATTTCCAGGAACGATATTGCAGCGCCTGAGATGTTCAGCCAGAGTTGCCCTTGACTGACCATGGCGTTGGTTCGTTTCATGCTCGCTTCGAAGAGTTGGTAATCTGCGGCGATACCCAACGACTTGCGATACTGCAGCACACCTTTATCTATTTGGTTGAGGACAAAAGCCCCTGTGGTGATATCGTGAGCCTGACCAGCGCTTCCAAAAAGCGAAGACGCCACACCTTGCAGAAAGTCACTTTTTTGTCCTGACTCTTCTTTAGCCGATTCAACAAACTGATTCATCTGCCCTATACGTTTCATGATAGATACGCCCAGGCGTCGGAACAGGATGCATACTGCAGTCCGGTGGATGTCACCATGTGGACGCTGGCCGTCTTCAGGCTGTTTGTCGTCATTGAATCCATCACCGTTTCTATTGAACCAAGATCAGTGACATAGATTTCATTTAACGCCACCCCTCTTAGTGGGGTCTGAACCTCTGTGTCCTGGGTCGTTTTAATACAATCGCGTGCAATAGACTGGATGATTCTGCAGACATCAAAGGCGACAGGTTTTTCACTCCCGCTCATCGTATTCGGGAAAGCCTGACAGAACCCACTGGATTCCCCGCCCCACTCCATATATTTGACCATTTTTGTCATTGGCCCCAGCGTCAGGCTGTCATCGAGCGTGTCAGTGACCTGCCCCACCGGCGTAAGCGGGTCAAACGCTGCTCGCCAGTCCGTAATTAGCCCGTGAAGTAATCCGGTTGTCAGTTAACCGGTTGACGCGATAAATAACGGTACATTGTCTATGTTCCTGACCTCCCCTGTTTTAACCGATTCCAGAGTGACATCGGCTTTAATGACGGGAATTGAATAGAACAGCAACCCCATTATCCAGCAGAAGATCGGGACTTCGTTTTTTGTGGGGGCAAGGACCCACCGCAGGGATTTATAAAAAAGTCCAATTGCTGCTGCATATTCAGCAAATCTGAGCCATTCATTGGATCCGTGAGTGGAAATAATCAGCGCGATCCCGTAAAAGCCGTATAAACAAAATCGATATCACTAATGGTATATATAGTAAAGTTGCTCATTTACCCCCCTACACTGTATTGAGGGTAGCTGACCTCTATTAGATACGTTGAATCTATGCCGAAAACGACGTCTCATGTTGAGTTTGAAAGTTGCATTAAATCGACTCCTGACAGTACTACTGGGAAAAGTAACTCTTCTAAAAAAGTTACTTTTTGGTAGTTTCTCCTCGAAGGTTTCGAGGCATGGTGTAAAGCACTTATGCCTCCTGGTAGAAGGTTCACTTTTTTCTCGCCATACAAACAATTAACAACGCTGAGTATCTTTCTATGTCTTATCATCTTTTCAGCCCATTGGTGCAATCTATATATTTTCACATAGTTGAATTTTATTTCTTCCAAATAAGGGTAGGGAAAATCGAAAAAGTTGATTTTTTTTGGACAGGTATATTTTCAACTTTAACGCCTGTTTTTGAGTTTGGTTACTCAGATGTCCAACCGAAAAATAGTATCTTGCACGTGCATAATTTTATGAAATAATGATGGAAACAACCACTGGGGCATTTCAATGAAAAAAACATTATTAGCTATCCTCACATGCACTCTTCTGGCCGGATGCGCCACTCAACCACAGAGCCCAGATAACCGTATGTTCACAAAAGAACACGGTGTTTACTGGCATGCAGATCCTCAAAAATCGGTGGCAACGAACGCATACGCACTTGCAGGTGTACCAGTAAATGTAGATGAAGCAGAGAATGCAGGAGGGGGAGTTGATGAAGGTCTTGCTTCAAAAATGCTTCTGAACACTGCTACCGGTGTAATAACAGGCGGGCTTAAAGCTGGAATTGGGATGTTTACGGCATCACTCTACAGCGAGGCTGATGCTGAATTTCTCATGGTTCCACAGAGTGTGGTTTTCGTTTCAAATCCTCGCAATCTTCCTTATGACGACCCATCACTTATAAAAGAAGGGGCCAGAATTGTTATCGAGTCAATAAAGGAACAACCTAAAATTTTAGGTGCAACTTATGAGGGTCAAATAAACGCCTTGAACGCATGCACAATCTCAAAATCTTCAATGGGACCTTGGGATAGTTGCGAACTTAAATCAAAGGTAGAAAACTCAGGGGATGTAGGAAGTGAGTTCTTCAAATACCAGGTTATCCGGCCAGCAACTGGTGATGAATTAGCTCAGCTTTCGTTGCCAAAAGGTAATTACTCGATAATTCGATATACTAATATTTTTAGTAAGAATGCTACATTTATGACTAATAACTTTCCAGGTTTTATTCTACAGCCTCAATCAAAGAAAACAGCACCTGGATTTCCTAGTGTGACAATTAATAATCTTGAATATTATTTTATTAAAGGTGATCTTGGAAAGAAAGGATTTCCTCATAAGAAAGAAATATAATCCGGATTTGTCAGTGAACGGAAAGGCCGGGTCTCCGGCCTCCTACTTTTAATTAATTGAATTACCAGTTACAGGATCAACGTAGACAGAGCCTACCTCACATACACTTGGTCTCGGAAGGTATGAACAATCTACATTGTTGCCATTAATTGCCTGCACATTCTCTTCTCTCGCTTTGGTCATATTGATACTACCCCCCATCGACTCCAGTGTTCGCTCCGAGGACAATTGCGCCTCGTTATTTTTATATGGACCCATATTAGCTACAGAACTCTCTGTGAATGCTGCGTATTCATCCGGGACTTCCCCCGCGACAACTGCTGATTCAATATACTCAGTCATATCTATTTTATCCCAGTCAAGTTGCTGGACCTGTGAGATAGTTAATCCCACACAACCACTTTCTACAGGATTAATTCCCAATTGCGGATATGCCTGCTGCATTATTACCCTTGATAATAAAGAGTTATAACAGCACATGTCGGTTGCTTTTTTAATGCACTTCTTAGTGAAGCCAACGTTGAGATATTTAACGCAACGATCTGTATCAATAACAAAACATGCCCCTTGGTTTTTGTGAATTGACGCTTCCATCTCTTTTTGGTCACAAGCCAGAAGCATTTCGAGAAGCATTTTTGTGATTTGATAAGCAGTATATATCCAACCAACTATGTTTAAAGCTAACATAAAATTCTGAACAGCACTTGAGAAAACTGCCTGTCCAAGTTGTGTGGTGGCCGTCTTATCAAACACAAAGTCCCTGATTGCATCGGGCAACATATCGTAAGCTTTATTCATCAACTGCTGTTTTATTGCAGCGAGACCGCCGGTCTGTAACCCATCTTTGGTGAGCTCTGTTGTAACAGCTGAACCTCCCCCTTCAACTGTTGAAGAGCCAATAAGTCTCGAGACGTTTCCTGCTATTGATTCATAAGCAGAAGTTAGTGGTTCAGTCACGCGTTGCCACATTTGGCCCACGCTTGAAGATACACCGGAGGTCCATTGTCCGACAGAGTTCGTCATCGATGCCCACGTACCTGACTCACCACCAGTCCAGGTTGTCAGCTTTGCTGATATTTTTTCCCAGTTTGTGTTTCTGAGCATTGTCCCGGCTAAGATAATTGCCTCTAGTTTTCCGGCTGCACCTTTAGGAGCTTCGCAGCAATCTGTTTTTGCCAACCCGTTTACAAAGCCTACAGAACGGCCACACCATTGCTTCTCTCCGGAGAAGACAATGCAACTATTGGGGTCGTTAGGGTCACTACACATAGCATCGCCCTGCATGTTCTGAACCATGCTGCTATAGGCTGCGACCTTACCGAAATCACTGTTTTGTTCATTCGCACCGGTATTACAAGTACCTCCTGAACATGGGATCATGCCTACGCAGGTGTTTGCTTCGTTTGTTACTGTCACAGTCCTTGTTATTCCTTCATCACAGGTCCACTTTTGTTCGTACATGTAACATTGATTAGTAGCAGAATCGAACCATCCCTCAGCGCATGTTTGACTGGACATAGTGCATGCAGAGTTTGTAGAGTATTTTGAACATGCATCAGGCATATTCTTTATCTGGTCATAATTGTAACAAGCCTCATTGCCATTCTCATCTTTAAGAATATTTCCTGATGCATCATACTGACATAATTTTTCTTTCCCTAACGGATCGCAAAAATATCCTTCTAGATTAGTTTTCCAGGTTAAGTTACCTTGGTCTCCTTCATATAAAGGTGATGCATATTGCAATATCGATTGTGGTAAACGTTTAGTGCCTACATCAAGATCGGCAAAACGATCAAACCTGCAAAATGAACCTGTTTGTTTAACAACATCGTAGCAGCCAGGTGGGTCCTGTATATGTTTATCTTCAAGTTTGATATTTTCAAAAATTAGTTCTACTTCAAAGTACCCTTCACCGTTACCCCCGACCCATACAGTAGATGACATTTCAACTTCGTGGTCACTTTCTTTGTACACGGATTCTGAAACTTGGCGCGTTATATCAATAGGTTCCTTTAATTTATTCGATTTATTTCTCTCCATGCCATTACGTGGTGGGCCATAACCAGGTTCGCGATATTCACCATCGATATGAGCAAAAATCTGCTTGCCATCAAGATTAACTTGCATGTGGTCATCCCACTCAGCATTTACTATGCTTGCTGATTTTAAGATAGCGTCCTGGTGGAAATGAAGCGTCATGCTATTGTCATAAACACCACCAGACCAGTAGTCATTACCACGCTTTCCGAACCAGATACGTATACAGTTATCGCCACATACGCTTAGGTCACCATTACCACCAGAGATGTAAACTGGTACACTGAAGTCACGTGTAATAGTGCAACTACCATAATTATCTTTTTTAGGTGCGTTACAGTAATATTCCTTATAATCAGGAATATGTTTTTCTTTTGTTGTAGTTGTGGTCTGTGTTGAACAGTTTTGCAACCATTGACCCGTACCAGCCGCTGCGTTTGCTATTTCATTTCTGCCACTTGTAAACATTGGGTCATTTGGCGAAATATTAGGGGCTGGATTGGATTTTGTTGCAGCCACCAGCGAACGATATGCTTGCCCATCATAACTATTAGCAGTGAATAATTGACTCTTACGAGTTTTTATATCGTTAATGAATCCTTTCTCGTCACCATAACTATCACCAGCATTAAACTGAACATCAGCATTATTTTGCTCTGAACTATACATTTCAGCTGTATTGGTACTAGTGATCGCGCCTCCAGGATTGGGGTTGTTACTTATAGATATACTTCCATCCTGGTTACGTGAAAGTAACTTTCCACCGTTTTCTGAACCTTTTATGTTTATATTATTACCGTTCATGTTGGGTAGCATTACCGTACCAGCGATGTCCGAACCATCAGTTTTGGCATAATTCAAAACATCATCATTTGTGAATGTTTTTCCACCATATTTCTTCAGGTCCATTGACGAACTGTTAGTACTATCAAAACCATTTATTTTGTCGGTATAAGAAGGATTTTCACTATTCTTATATTTTTCTAAAATGTCCTCTGTAGTTACTGTTGAAGTTCTGTTCGCTGCAGGATTAGCAAGATCAAAATTGTTTTCCAGTTGTTCATAAATTTCGTTTGCCGCATATACTTTCGGTGCCATCACAATATTGAGAAGCGTGACATAATACGCCCAACTGAGCGTATTAGTTACAATTGACACAGCTACGGCTAAGGAAACAGCCCTTTTAAATATCATCTTGACCCCTTAACCAAGCCACCTTACGCAGCAATCGTTATAACGCCAAAGCATGTATACATAGTTATTTACACCTATACGTTTTCGTCCGCCCTTCCGTGTCGACCAGTCATGAACAGAATCACCAAGTCTATGACAACATTCCGGTCCTTCTGCTTCCGGTACGGGATACAGCATCGATAGCCTGTACTGTGATCTAGGCATGAAATAACTGAACCTGCGTTCGCACATAGCGTCCTGGCCCATGGTTTTCATCAACATTCCTTGCCTGTGCAACTTGGTAATCATTCGTTGAGTTAATAATGAGGAAACCCGGACTGAATCGTCATTCGCAAAAACATGGCCGGTTAGCGGATAGAGGTTACCATCACAACCTGCACAAAAGTGGGCACTCAGATTGTCAGCCCCAGCTGTAACCTTCACACAGTCAGCTGCGCACCACATTGAAGCAATAGGATTTGCGAAAACAACTGCCTCAGGATTTAATACGAGTGTAAGCAGGTCATTTTCCCAGAGCGGATCAACTTCGCTAATGTAGGTAAGAGACGGGTCAATATAAGGCTCAGCGGTACAATCCCCCATAATGAGGAGCTTAAGCATCACTAGGATCGGAAACTCCCATAAGTGAACATCATAAAACCCTGCCTCATTACCCCCTTTGGGCCTGTTAGTTGCTCCTTTCCCCATATCGAAGCTTGAAGACTGAAGACTAACCCCTTCAAGGAATGGCGAACACCATGGTGACTGTACAACCTCTACTATTTTTACTGGTTGGAAAAACGACAGTTGCCATCCTACCTCTGGGACCCCATTTTGATCTGTGCAATAACATACGGGTTGTGACGGTGCAGCCCCTTCTGGTGAGGAGCCTACTCCCATAATGCGCATTGGAAAAATACAGCTCCAACAGATGTTTTTAATCAAACCTTTCCAAACACCGGCCGATTGACAGATTCCGCTACCCGTCTCAGCCCCAATCGCCATTCCTGGTAAAGCCAGGCTGAGCATGACAGCAGTGAATGCTGACAAAAGTAACTTTCGTATCATTGAGCCGCCTCTTTTTCTGATTGCTGATTTATACGCGTATACTCGCGTACATCTGCCTGAGCAAACTGCTGTACTTTGAAGTAGGTTCCTTCAACCGATATGATTGTAGGGGGGGACTTAATCAGGAACCGGCTAATGATTTCAGGGTTGATCTTGTACATCTGCCCATAGAACTGGCCGCGCAACTCCTCTAAATGCTTCCAGCCATCATCACGTTTGATTCGCGTAAAAATGGGCATAACTTTTCCTTCGCCGAAACGGTGACGAAACTGTATTTTGGCCCATGTCAGCTGCTCAGAATTCATTGGGTCAAAAACGATCATTGTCAGTTTCTGTGGAAATTGAGCAAGAGGATTTCCCTTCTGCCCTGCGGCAGCAATGAGGTTACCTTGGTTATCTCTAATATCTTGGTTTACCTGAATTGTTGGGTCGATATACCAGATTTTATTCTCGTCAGATACGGGAAGGGACGCCATCCACTGATTTTGCCAAGTTGATTTTATTGCGTTCTTTTTGGCCGCCTCCCAGTCATATTTATTACTTCTCTCCTCAAGTTCCTGTACAATACTTTTCTCTTTTATAGGGAATGTTTGGGCTGAAACCGGGAAGGTTGTTTTTTCTGGGTTTTCCTCGATCTGTTTCATGAAATACTTAATGTTAATCGACCCACTAATCTTGTAGGTTTTATCATCTTTTCTGTACACCATCGTTGGAACTTCTTTTACGCTATACTGGGTAAAACTTTCCGGATCGAGGGTGACTAAAGGTTCTTTTTTTATTTTTGCTTTAGATATATAATCACGCAGCACTACCTGCATCTGAATAAGGTTTTCTACACCTTCCTTAAGCCCCCTGAACACCACGCGCGCATTGTTTTCCGATGCTGTTTTAATCAGGTCTATCAATACATAGTCTGGCATGCTGAATGATGCAAATATTGTCAAGCCATTATCAGTCGATAGTTCTTCATTTTTGTTGTTATCTAATTTACGTTCGAAGTCCTGTGCAGTAATCCCCGACTTCCCAAACATTTTTTCAACGTTGGAAGACTGGGTTCGCATTGACTCGTTTTTTGACTTGTTAATTGTGTCTGCCTCTTCAGAGAAGGTCTCTGTAGACTGATTCTTTTTTATGTCCTGCGCAATATCACTCATCGCTTCCGCTTCACGCAGCTTACCTGTGTGTTCTATCACCGCACGCACACTGTCGGAGACAGAGCTGGGATTGTACCGGGGTGTGCCGACAATCGACTCTATGCTTTGAGTCTTTGCATGATCAATAGAGTCATCGGCATATGACAGAGATGTAGCTAACAGGCAGCTAAAAAGTAACTTTTTAATACATTCAGAAGATGGCATATGCTTTTCCTGTGATTGTCGTTTCTGGTATTGTTCCCCAAAAACGGGAATCCCATGAGTAATCGGTCTGGCCAACTACGAAAATGTGTCCAGCTGGAACCGTGATTTCACGGTTCAGAATTTGCGGTTCAATATGGTATTTTTTGGCAATACGCCTTCCGTCAACCCGGAAAATACGGTCGCCGTTTTTAACGTATGTTTCTGTAATCTGGATTTTGTCCCCACCCTTACCAGCAACGATTTTTATTACCTTCTCCCCAGGTTTAATGAATCGAACATCTCTGTCCATGGTGAAGTTAATCATATCCCCAATTTCATAGCCCTTATCATATTTATCCACCATGTAATAATCAGCTGGAATACAGCCATGCAGGAGTCCATGCCCCAGAGTGAAGCGGGAAAAGAACAGATGCATTAATACCGAGATGATCACCAGGTGCAGAATCAGTGATTTATCAACTCGTAAAACACCTCTTCTGTGCGGAGAAAGATATCTAAGGGACATCAACATGAGATGGGTCCTGAATGATTATTTCAGGATATTATGCCCGAAAGGAAGAGGCCATTTGCTGAATAACAAGATGATTTTAATCATTTACCAAAAAAAATAGCCCCTGACTCAGGGGCTACTCAAGAGAATGACTTATGTCAGTTATTCAACGTAATGAAACTTGTCGCTGAATCACCGCTGTCATCGTAAGCAGTTATAGACACCACCAGCTTACCCTTATTTTGAGCTTTGGACAGTGTTGCAGTACTTCCGAACACACCACGAACCTGATCATTCACCTTCCAAACATAACTGGAAATCTTGCCGTCAGGATCACTGCATTTTGCAGTAAATGCCCAGCTCAGTTGCGTTTCAGTGTATGTCAGGTTACATGTAGGAGGCGTGTTCGGTATCACGTCAAAATCAACCACAACAACCCCTCTCTGACCCTGCGTACTGACAACGTCCATTTCCAGTTTATAACTACCTTCCATGATGTTCTCAAACGTCTGTGACCAGTAATTTTTGCCACCATCGACAGGCTTACCATTCAGCTTAAACGTCACATTGTCAATTGAGTCTGCCGAGTGGGCCAGCTTAACACTGGACCTCAAGGACAGGTCCAGCGGGGCCCTCATGAACTTGTTAGAGTATTTGGGAGTAACGCTAATTTCCATCGGACTCTGTTCGTTCACGATAAAAGTGTAATCAACCCGGGCTTCATTGTTCCTGTTATCCTTCAGGACATACGTCAACGTATGTGTACCCGATTTTGTTACCTGGAACACTTTCGTCCCGTTATTGTCGCTGGACAGCGTCATCATATTTTTGTCGTATTGCCAGTCCTGGGTGAACACAACTCCAGGATAAGAAACATCCACACCAGAGACTGATACGGTGAGTTCCGAAGGTATCATGGTGTATTTCAGTTTTGTATTCAGGCGTGGCTCCGGGAATTTGTATACCCAAGATTTTACGCTGATTTTCCGTTTTGCTATGGTTCTGTCTTTTGCCTCCGGCATGTAGGCCTGATACGTAAACGTTGCATACCCACGTTCATCTAACATGTCTTCGGTCAGGACGGTATCAAGCAGCCCCCCCTGTTTTACGCTTCCATCAGGGAGCACCCACTCCTGGACAACTTTAGCATCAGATGAGTACTCGATATTAGGGTTCGTGTAGGTACCCTGCAAAGTAACTTTTTTACCTACCTCTACCTGCGAGTTCCCCTCAACCTTAACCGACAATTTCTTATGCTTAATGACAGTGACACGAGCACGAGTTTCTTTCCATGCCGATTTCCCGGCCATTTCGTCGGTTTCGGTATACCGTACTTTTGCAAAGATATACTTGGGCACCTCCGAGGACGTAATCATGTATTTAACCCCCCCCTCAGTCCATTCCTCTCCATCCTCTGACCACTGGACTTCAACTGCACTACCTTGTACATCTTCATTGTTATCAGTCAGTGTCACCGGGATGCTGTGCCCCTCAAGAACCTTTCCAACCGAGATAACAGGTTTAGGTTCCCGGTAAGCAACCACCGTGAGATTATCGGTATATGAGACCTTACCTGTGTATTTGTTGGTCAGTTTGGCGCGGTAAAGCCACTTACCTACTTCTTTTTGTTTGATGCTTACGCTTCGAAGTCCGGTCATATCTTCAAGCGTATTCCAGGTTGATCCATTGTTACTGGACATCTGCCATTCAGTTGGACTCAGGGAATCATAATCATCGGTACTTTTCGTTCTGAATGAGACCATTGCTGACAGAGGAACTCGGCCTACAATAAGCGATTTAGACAGCCCACCTTCGAGGTTGGCCCCTTTATACACCCTGATACTTGTTGTTGATGTCTCACGTTTGAGTACAAAATCTTTAAACGGACTGCGTACCGTAGCTACTGCGATGATGCGGTGACTACCCAGAGTCAGATCGTCCATGTTGAGCTCACCGGTCGCAATCCCCTCAGAGTTAACGGGCAGATCACCGGTCAGAGGAGTTCGCTCAGTTACCGAAACATCTTTACCGGTTTCTTCATCCGTAACCCATTTAGAGGTAACTTTGTAAACCACCACATCCCACTGCCCCATTGTGGAGGCATCGTACAATGTACAGTTACAGCTGTTATTCCATTGGCCGATGTTTACCGATACCGGTACTTTCAAACTCGTTGCTGATTTACGCTCTGCAACTTTCATATAGGCACGAATACTGAAGTTTGGAACAGTATAAACTTTGAGCACACTGGATGACTTTATACTGGCTTCATTTTCGTAGGAAGCTTCGATGTTTACATTCGTTTGCGTCCACAATGGCGCTGCAGGTACTTTTATACGCTCAGAATAAGTTACCGGCGTATCACCACCTGATTTATTCTTGTAGGTTTTAGTTTCAGCGTCCTGGCCTTCAACCTTAGTTGTAAGGACAACGTTAGCCGGTACTGATTTTGCAAGCACCTTAGCTGCGTCCCCACCAGTGATATAAACCAGTGCTGTATCCTTACCAAGAGTCTCTACCGTTTTACTCATCTTGTATGAAATTTCAGGTGCAAACGGTTCAACGGCTTTAACGGTTTTACGGTTATGAGTGGCAATGGCTTTAGAGCCTTTTGTATTAATCACATAGACGTTGTAGTCAAGGACGTTATCGCCAACTTTAGAGAAGTAACCCGTCAGGCCAGGAACTTTAGACTTCGAGTAAAATTCGAGACCAGATGGAACGTTGTTCCACTGAACATAACAGGCCGTTCCATAAACCGCAGTTCCGAACTGGCTAAGAAACGCCTGAGCGTCTTCTTCAGTAGAGAAAATCTTACAGGTATTCCCTGATTGCTGAGTAACCAGCGAAGTGTAAGGACGGACGTAACCGTAAATCGTAGACGCTGATTCGATGGACTTCAGAGTGAAAGTCATCGGCATATAGGTAAAATCGATTGAATAGGTTTTGGATATACCGTTAACATTCTCAGCAACAACCGTCAAAGTATGGACTTTGTTTGTTTCGAGTGACGGCATCGGCTTTAACCGGTAGATCCCTTTGACGTTTGTGGGAGTGTATGAAGCCATGACGTTATCAATGACAACGCTCTTGATGTCGGCAACACCCTCTTCGCCCTGGAATGCAGCAATAACGATCTCATTCAGGAAGTACACCTGGTCCCGCTTAACAAGCTCTGAGCCGTCCTTGAAAACGGAAACAGATGGTTCATCAGACAGTATAAGTTTAGATTCCGGTTCGGTATAACTGGAATCATTGCCCGCTGTATTAGACACAGAATATGTTGCAACGTAAGAAGCGCTGGCCAGATCGCTTATATCAAAAAAATAAACAAATTTACCCGCAACTTCCTGATATCCGGCGACAGGTTGAAGAGTTCGACGGGACGGAGTTGACCAAATTTTGTTAAAATTAAGCTCCGTACCATCATCTAAAGTAACTTTTGTCATTGGAGAGAAGCTACCATCAGGAGCAAGTGTGAGCGACATTGCAGCAGGTTTCCACCAGTCATTGGTATCTGACCGGGCAGGAACCGAGACAGCTACAGCGATCGTCTGCGGAGCAACGTAGATATCTTTATCTCCGATCTTGAATGACCGAGCTTCTTTAGAGACGTTCCAGAAGGTATTGTCTATCGCTGGAGCGCGGTAATCCCAGCTTAATCTCACCTTAGAGGTTACTGGTGGGGAGAAGTAATTATTGAACGAGTTTAAGGTTACGCCTACATCCCTGCTTCCGAAATCGGAACTCCCATCACTGATGCCTACGCTTCCGGTCGTTATAGAACATTTTGAGGCTCCTGCAGCAATGGCGCAGGATGTCCCAGAACCGACAGACGCGACCATATCGTAGTCTCGGGGTTCAACGGTTATATCAATATTTGAGAGTGTCTCGTTTTTAATGTATGACGTCAGTGTTGAACCGGAAGAACCGTTGCTCATTGAACCTTTTATAGAAGTAATCACAGGAGCTACAGGCGCAACAGTCTTGAAGTTGTACTCCCCTTCCTTGACTATGACTTTTTCACGTTTTGAGCCCGAGTAGTAAACGATTTGCCATGGAAGTTTGATATCCCCAGCGATCGCAGGGATGCCCTTCAGTGAGAACCCATTAGCAATCGGCATACCGGAATTATTAGGTAACCATTCAAACACACATTTCAGGCTACCAGCCGTACTTTTGACATTAGGATCAGAGGACACCTCGCATCCCTCAGATACCGGAATAGCTGTAACCGTACTTTCTTTCACGAAGGCCGTATTTACTTGTGAACTGGTAGAAAATTTGACATCTGGTAATGACGTTTCCAGGGTACCGGAAACCATTATCGATTCTGCGTTTGAAAAAGCACTGAACACAGAACAGAACATCAGGAAAGAGATTTTATTAATTTTAGTCATGGAACGCTCTGATCGTAGTTATGCCATAGTTACATCTAATGTATCCTATGAACAGAGCGTATTTTTCCCATTAAGGGAAGTATCTTCATTGAAATTCCCGTAAAACGGGAATGGCTGTACAGAAAAGTTACTTTTGTAGTTGAGCATTTGCATTAAGACGCATGCACGTTAGAACCGCGTCAGATGGAACCCCTGGATTTCGGGCCAGTATGACGGATAAGAGGAAAAGACCTAAGCGAAGGCAGGCGGCAGGATCAATACTAATTTTATGTATAAAGTTAATGTCTCGCTCGTCTTTGTTGATAGCTACAACGCCCCCCTCCAACATTGCTGTGGATTTACCATCAAAAGTAACTTTTACGTTTTTGTAGACTTGCTTATTATGGTGCTTTGTTTTTTTATCTTTCAGAACAGCCTCACGAGTAAGGCGAAGAAACGCCATACACAAAGCGATCACTTCATCATCACTCAGCTTTGTTGAAAAGGCCTTTTGCCCAGTCCAGTCAAACGCGCCCGGCTTAGATGCTAAAGGCCCAGCAAGGATAAGATTCACACTGCCATTTGTCTCAGAATAATTGAGCTCAAGTGCAGTCTTGCCGGAATTAAATACCTTTTCATTTCGGTAAGGTTGATGCTGTGGAACATCATTATTTATATTTTCCACCAAATATGTCCTTCACCTTCGTTGATTAAATCCTTCACCAGACCAATGTAGGTATTCCCTCCAGATTGCTTCATCGCAAAAATATAAGCACTGGTCTCTAGCATTAGATAGTCTCCCGATGGAGCACCAGGTGGAACCTCTGTAGAGCTAAGACTTTTAATGTACTCCTTTTTAACAATAGAAGGAATGTTGTTTATCATTATTGTTTTTTCATCAACGATCTTAAAATTCATACTGGTTTCAGCGCCCGCCAGACTTGCGGCATGAACCGAGTTTTGCTTAAAGCTCGACAGGCTTGGTTTATTCATAGTTAGAGAATAAATACCTAGCAGGGTAATAAGTGGAACTATGAAGAAACTAACTTTTTTAATACTCACTATCTTCATCGTCATCAAATCCCCCTTGGGTCTGGCATGCAGTAATGTAAAGAATTCTAAGTTGATGTAGGAAATTTTCTGCTGTAGCACCACCTACAAATGTTATCATTCTGTTAATTCTGATGCCTGCATCTTCAAGTTCAAACTCAGCTATTCCACAATCCGACATTATTGTCATCGTGTTTTCATCTGGGTCTTCATCAAGCGAAGGGGGTATAATAATGGATAAGATAACAGTATCTACTGGAGCTATTTCCCAATTGTGTTCCTCTCGGGCCATAGGAATTATCTGAATAAAATACCCATCCAGGATCAAAGAAAGTGGATTGCGGGTGTTGTCAGCAAACCCAAAATTACTGGTTGCTTCTTCGAAGTTTAAGCCAGAGCGCTCAATAATCTTGAGAAGTTCCTGCTTTCGTACCCCATGGTAAATCATGCCATCTGTCATCTGTAGTTACTCATGTGCTTTGATGGATAGTGTGTCGCTAAAAATCATACCAAAAACAAAGTATTCCTACCTCAGCCAGAGTGAGAAAAAGTTAACTTTCGCTCTGAACCTGTAGGTTTATCTAATCTTAGCTTAACATGTAAGCTACCGATATCTGCACCGCTCATAATTCTAAGGGCTCGTATTATTCACTTGTTGAACTAGATCATCAATCGAAAGGAACACATTACAACGCGCCAAAAGTTACTTTTATCAGAATGCACACAATTTAGCTCGAATAAGAATCTGGATTGTGATTTGGTAACAGGATCTTTAACTTTAGCAATCAGAGTATGCCTTGCTTTTACATTGCAGTATCACCATTTAAAACAATAAGTTATAACGAAACGCCAAGTGTTTGATAACATGCCTTTTCACTGGATCTGCGCTTACGAATGTGGCACTGAGGCAATTCTTTAACCTTGTAAAGAATGAGTGAGCCCGCGCTGGAGGTCAGACCTTTGGTTGCATTTAAACCACGTGTGTTACATGCCTACATGGGAATGATTCTCATCAACTATTAAAAAGTCACTTTTACATAAATCTAACAATGTACTGAAAAAAAATATTGTAAAAATAGCTTTTTTCCTCTCTGGCGACGTCATCACATCCCTCATAAATGTATGATCACACAGAGGTGATAAATGACTATACTTTCAAATCTAAGTATTGACCTTACTGATTTTACAGGACGAATTCTTATCGTCAGTGACCTTTATGGACATTTTGAACTGTTACTCAAGGGCCTTTCAAAACTGACCCAGTCCGGTGATGAAGTGGTTGTTATAACTACTGGTAATTTGTTTGACTGGGGCCCTTCCCCCTGTCAGCTGCTTGAGGCAGTGGTTTACAAAAAATTTGGTGACAGGAAAGTTCATTTTTTCACTGTGGTAGGTTTTCATGAATTACTTATGACTGATGCTATTACTCAAAAGTACCTTAAAACCTTCAGGTACTTTCCGGATACACATACTCGTAAACACTGGAGAAGTTTAGGTGGAAGCTGGCATGACTCTTACGACCAGATTTTGCTTGAACGTGATATTTATAAAATCGATTACCCACTGGTAATAAATCTCAAAACAAAACTAGGAACATACATAATTGGTTCGTCAGATATCCCCCACGATGGTGGTGACTGGAACACTCTCATGGCAACCTTGAACAAGTTGGATAACCAAAACTTACGCATTATGGCGAGTAATATAACCAGAACTAGGTATTTTCTAGAATCAGGAAAGACAATAGATGATATATCGCTTGTAGTATTAGGAGTGCATCAACCTGATCAATTAAAACGAATTCTCTCAGGGCAAACTGAACTAGCTAAATCAACCTTGTGTCTGTTCCCTAACAACTGGGATGGACTCTCAAATGCACCACTTGATTTCAAAATAAGATTTCTTGACATCACTGAAAGTGAATATGGGAGTTGCTATGAGTTTTAAGAATTTAGCTTGTGTTATCTTATTGTTACCAAACGCAAGCTACGTAATGGCAGGCTCTCAGCTCCAGCTAAGTTCTGATGTTATGGTTGACCAGAAAATGAAAAACATTGTTGTCCAAACAAGTTATTTTAAAAACAAAATTGACAACACAAAATTTATTCGAATTAGCAATCACACAAGATCATTCCCATTAATCCTCTCCTTACCGGAAATTAAATACTCTGTCATCATAAAAAATGGACACAGTACGCTTCTCTCAGAAGATGATGGCATGATTTGGGTAGAACCTGGGAGTAACGTCATACTAAAAATTAAAGAAGCTGAAAAACTCTACGATTTCATTCCAATAGTCTACATTACAGGGAAAAAGAAACCAAATGTACTTACTGTTTTACCCGGTAAAGCAATTAGTGCTGCGAAAGAGACAAAGCTAATTGAATATAAAGTTTCACCAAATCAAAAAAGAATGTCACATGATGACAAGGTTGTTAAGCTATCAGGCTTTGGTAATATAAATAAACTGAAGAAAGGTTTTTATGAAGTACAGGTCGACAAATTTACTTCTGTGAGCTTTGATAAGGAGGCTTTAATAATTACCCGAAATAATATGCTTGCGGGATCACAATATAACACTAAAAATCTTGTTGCCTATCCACATGAAAAAATAATAATGAACATTAGCGGAGAAACTCATGTTGAAAAATAGTCTGATGTTCCTTGTAATAATTTTACTAACAGCTTGTCAGCACCCCCCAGGATGGCATAAAACGCTACCCGCGATTAACTTTAGCCCTGTTAAAACAGTTGAAATGCCAGGGAAGGTTACAGGGGAATATTCTGTTCGCGTAGTCAATGCAGGTATCGACGTATATATAATAATTGACAATGGTTATAATGAGTTTATGACTGTAGATAAACTTTCCTTATACGGGAATCGTTGCGGATATGAGTCTCAGGGGGAGTTGCTCATTCCTCCCGCTGCAGTCAGTACATATATGGTTCCTAATGTAGCATTATTAGGTCTGTGCTATACAGATGATATAAAGTTGATTTTCATTAACAATACATTCAATGGTTTGTCCAAGGATAAGAAGGATACAACTGTCCCTATTGAAGTGATGATGCAGTTTAAGCTTACTTCTGCTAAAGAAAAAGAGGAATTTAATGATGTTATTTATAGCTCGTGGAATTAAAAAAGTTTGCTTAGCTGGATTCGCTATTGTTCTGACAACAAGTGCATCATGGGCCTTTACCTATACGATTGACTCAAATCCCCAAGGAGCTGTAGTCATTAATGTGATCACAAAGGAAAGAATGGGTTTGACACCAATTAAAGTGGATATACCAGATACACAGGAAGGAAAAACATTTGGTATCCTTTACAAAGACTACCGAAATGTTGCCCTCATGATATACAAACCAGCACCAACCGCAGAGAGAGCTTTTACTAATAGTCCACCCGTTGTGGTCACTAGCGCTCTTCCTGGTGAATATCCCTTAAGTGTAAATATTGATGAAGTACGGGATAAAGTTGTTGTGGATTTGCGTCCAGTCATGTCACAACCTGTTACTTTACAATAAAAAAGGGGCTTATGCCCCTTTTCTCTTTAAGCAACCTGCCTTGTTTTCATGCCTAACTGTACTAGCTCTTCTTCATAAACCCTGTCAATTGCTTCGGCATACGTATATCCGTCATTAACAAGGTTCCATATTTTACGTCGGTCAGACGGGTCTGTAGTAAAACAAAGTTCCATTTTACGATCAACATAAAGACGGACGATTTGTTGCACGTTCTCAAAACGAATCATAATCTCTGAAAAAACATACTTTACAGTCCTGATCATCTTCATCCGTTCATATTCTGATGCTGATGCTGAAATATATTTATTTTTCTCCATTGAATCAATCGCCTCTGGGCTCTGCTTCATAATAAATTTCCATGGTGAGTTGTTGGCTATCGCTACACCGATTGGCGACTTGTAGAAGTCTTCGAAGCTCTGTGTAATACAGATCCCTGCACAGTTTGTTTTACGGAAACGACGCCATGCTGCTTCAAGGAATTTAGTAAAAAAGTTAACAGCAGCATCATCACCATTACTTTCGCCGATATACTCCCAAGCCTCATCAAGTATAAACAAACGACGACGACCATCCTTTTTAATAAACATAGCATGCTGTGCTGCCTGGATTATCGACATTAACACAACCCACTGAAGATGTGGTGTAGGTTTGAGTTCTTCAAGTTCAAGTACAATGAAGCGGCTATTAAAATTAATGGGTGGCAATGATGTTGTAAACCTCCTACCGTAAATGCCGCCTTCACACCAAGGTCCAAGTTGAATGCCTATATCTTTAATTTCTTGTTTCTCATGCTTCATGCATTTTTTAGCGAAGCCAGTAACTGAAGGAAGATATCCATCTTCAGGGCTATTTGATTCCTCAGCAATAAGACGAAGCATTACTGCTTCCTGTAAAGAACTAATGTTACCATTACTTGAAGCCATTAGTTTTAGTTGATTCAGAACCATGATTGTTTGAGCAATAATGTCTGATTCTTTACTTTCTTCACCTGAATTTCCCGTTAATCCCTCCAATGATTCATCTCCTGTATATTTTCTCACTAGGAAAGCGAAAGGGTTAAGAGAAAAGGTAGCGTCAACTCCAAAATCAATAAATTGAGAGTCCTCAAATTGCTCAGCAAGCCCTTGATATGAACGTCCGATATCAACAACAAACACCTGAGCACCATCTGGTGACGCATTAAATTTGCCATTCAGGTCCAGAGGCGGATCGTATTTATCTGCCGTAAGCAGATCTCTAATATCATCAAAATGATAAAGCGGATTGATATGCTCGCCAGAACAAAGATAGTTGAGAATAATGTTGTTTGCTGCAAATGATTTACCTGCCCCTGAGGTAGCCCCAACGCATACGTTGTAACTGGCTGAAGTTTCGAAAATATCAATCATAACCAACTGTCCCTCGCGGGTTACAAATGGAATGACTGGATTTGTGGAGTTTCCTTTCCACGGGCCAAAGATAGGAGCTAGGTGAGCCGCACCCGTATTAGTCATTACATCACCACGATCCATATCTCTAAAAGTCGCCGGATCATTACATAAAGGTAAAGCCGACATGACACCAGAAAAACAAATATAACTATCATCAGCCACAACGATTTTTTTCTCGCTGTAATAGTTAATTAGACTTTTTGCAGCTATTTTCACTTTTTCCAGTGTATTATCCATGACGATAAATGTCATGTAAGTTTGTAGTAGTTTAGCTTTATCCTCCAACTCTCTAGTCAATGCCGAGTAATCCTTGTCCATATCGGCAAGGCGAGGAAGATATTTTAAAACAATAGGTATTTTTGACTGATTATCTGTTATCGCTTTATAACGAAGATACTCTTTCTGTATTTTCTTTTGATGTGGGAATTGTATACAGAAGTTGATAATAAAAGGAGAGAAAATGGTTTTGCTTCCAGTCATCCAGTCAACAACCAACTCGTAAACAGCACCAAAGTTGACATATTCAGGGAATTTTGTCATCGACAAATGCTTAAAATATCGTTGAGCTGTCTCATCATCATCAGCAGACAATGACGCGAAATAATCCTCCCCCACCTCATATTTCCTTCCTGGAATGTTGACCTGATTATTTAATGGCATTAATGTACTAGCTTCAAGTCCACCATATTTCCATCTGGAGTCTTTTCCGGGGTTTAATATTTTATCAACACTGTACAACCATGTGTCAGCATTACCAACAATTGGTGACAAGGTTAAACCTTCTAGTTTAGATAGAAGGTCTTTAAAAAGGCCATCCAGTCGCATGGATTCGGATTCATTAGGAGAAAAACCTTTAATAGGTATCCTAACCGTTACCCACAACTCGAAATTCCTAAGCTTCAAATCATCAGCTTGCGTGATCTTAATGCCATCAGCTTCTTTCAAAGGCTCATATTGACTTTTTGTCAGGTAATCCAGTGAGTATACGGTAAGAAGATCCGCTTTTTCATTATCCCTACCTCCCATCCTGTTACCTCTGCGACGTAACCAACGGGACAATGATATGTTGACATCCGGTAAAGCAGCCAGTGTCATTTGCATAATGGACTCCGCAGGAAAATCCATTTTAAACAGATCCGTCAATAGGTTTTGTTGGTTATCATACAATCCAGGAGAAGGGTTGCAGACAAAAAAGAAACCTACCGCGTTATCTTCCAGCAAAAAATAAGGGGCATCCACCATTCTGTCGACCACGGGAATGAAGTGCCCTAAGTTATATCTTTCAAGTTCTTTTGCGAGACGTGAATTGTTCATACTGTTACCTTACATTCCGTGGAACACTATATTTATGCGTGTGGCTAGAAAGAACTACCGGTAACCCCATTCGCCGTTACGCCTTTAGTACTACGTTGCTGCTGCTGCATGTTGTCACGAGCGCGTTCCTGAATTTCCAGTGGGACAATTCGCGCCGGATTTTTTAATGCTGAATCACCTGCCACCCACGTTTGAGGCTTAACATTGACATATACATAGCCAGGGAGGTTCAAAGCGTCGTTATCGTCTGTGTAAGGCGCGATAAGCACACGCATAACTTTGCCTTGTCTTAACACAGCCAGCGGCTCAGGAGCGATAACAGCTTGTCTCGTACCCTGTACCTGATACTGACGCTCTTGATATGAACTCAGCGTTGGGTTTACCGGCTTGCCATCAAATTCTGAATACAGTCCCTTTCCTGCTGGTACGCGCTGCTGCGACACATAACTCGCTGTTGTCAGCGGCTTCACCGGCTTAGAAGTTCCGGTGAACAAGGGTTTAGGGCCAGCACTTACTACCGGTTTCTTTGGGTACTGCACGCCCGGTGGCGGAGTCAACGACGTTGGATATTTGCTATCTGCAATATCCTGCTTTCCCTCATCACCTTCCTTTTTTAAATATTTGAGATCGTCATGATTGTTAGTTGCTTCCATAATTGCCCGTGGCCCCATACACAGCACACCTTTTTCAATACCTGGGCAGCTGCTCTCAGATTGACCTATGCACCCTGATAAAGAAGACACCGCAGCAACAGACATGAGAAATTTCGTGATGTTGTTCATTTATATACCTTATTTGTTAAAGGGATTTTTAAGCAAAGGTTGTAAATTCAGTTTTAACCAGTTTTTATAATCAGTCGGTAATCCATTGCCCAACACTCCATCTTCACGAACTACAGATGGGATGCCTTGAACGTTATAAATGGATGCCAGGTATAGACCTGTAACAATAGGTTCAACTGAACAATCTTTCAGATTTTCATGAGGAATAAGCCGGTTGTTTATATCTTTTGATTTTCCTAATAACGACTGAAGAATATCGTAATTGGTAATTTTACCAGCTTTAACAGAGCACCACATTTGTTTTACCCGTTTAGCTGATTCGCCAGGGCTGGGTAAAATAACAATATCAAAGCGAACAAGTTCCCTTTCTTCATTCATCTTTTTCAGAAAGTCAATACAATCTTGACAATCAAGAGAAATGAATATAACTGCCTGTCGTTTGAGGGACGGATTCCCGAACTGGATAGTAAAGGCATCCTCAGGTTTGAACGGTGCTTCGTTCAATGGTAAAAAGTAACTTTCTCGGATATCTGATATCGATTGAACTTGTTTTTTCCTGAGAACATCATAAACTTTACCTTCTGAAAAAGAGTAGCGACCCGTTGTGGTAACTAGGGTGAGGCCACTTCGCTGATCCTCAAATAAAAAAATCCCACCCGTCGGTAAGTAGACAGCATCCTTTGGCTGGTAAGGACTAAGCTTGCTAACTAATCCCCTTGACGACTGATTTAAAGCGAGACCATTTTCAGCAGCAGCGCGTGTTAACGCCGCAGCTTCTGCATCATACTTATCAGCTGCAGCAGAATGAGTTGAATTGAGTAGTGCTATACACACGAGCAACTTGATAAGTAACTTTCTCATAATCACTGTTTACCCTCAAAATATTTAGGGTCTATACCATATTCAGTCAGTTCGCTTTCTACTTCTGATTCATCTATGTAAGCTACTTCATTTACTGTTGATGGTCGTGTAATGACATAATTCATATCGAGCACCAGGAAATCACGTGCCCGGTAAAGTGCCATCAACTTGCGAATATAAGGGAGATAACCTTCACCTTTTCCATTGTGTGCTTTTAAATACTGTTCATTTAAAGCAGAAGGGTTAAGAACGGCAATTTTTACGCTCTTATGAAACAGTCCTACTCCTTCATTCATTCTCTTCCCAATATACACTGAAATACATACCAGGATAGCGACGACAATGATGATTTTAACAGCCTTTTCGACTAAAGAATAAGACAGTGAGAATGTCAGGCTTTTCTGTTCGCTTGACACTTTTTCAAAATCAGCGTCATGTTGGTCTTCATCTTTAACTGGTTGAGTCATGTTTATTTCGCCGATAAATTGGTTGGGATGGATGCACCACTAAGAACGACAAAAGTCGCATTAATACCCGGAGAAAGCTCTACAACTGGCCACTGCTGATCAATCATGTGGGTATACCAGTCTGTCAGCTTGTTTAATCCTCCTGAGACCATACCGCTTGCACCCACAGCGCCAAGAGCACCAATATTAGGTCCCTGGTATTGTGCTTGTGAGTTAGGGTCGATATTCAACTGGCTAACTTTGCTTGGGCTCAGTCCCTGCGCCAGCGCACTAAGTCCACCTGCAAAAGCACTACCCATAATGGCGTTACCGTTTCTGGAGATAAGCGTACCTTTGATACCGGCTTTACCATCGATTTCACTAACAGCGTATGCCTCCAATTTGATATCAAAGCTTTTGCCTTTAGAATTAACACAGCTCAGACTAGTTGTGCGGATATAGACTCGTTCAGAAGCCATATCTCCACGAGCAGTACCTAAGAGGTTGCAGTCACGTAGATCCATTCTGTAGTTATTGGGTAAAAACACATCGCGTTTAACCCTGAACGTTACTCCCAAAGGTTCTTCTTGAGACGACAATGATGTCGGCGCTTCAACACCTGTCACCAGAACTGCATACAGTTGAGACGTAGCAGGCAAATACTGGTCTTCAGCACGCTTTGAGTGGCGAGCATTGCTATCAACCGGCTTAGTACCATCTCCTGCGATAGCAGCTCCAGGTCCAGCTTTAACGACCCGCTTTTGATTCGCGTTAGTAATGTTCTTTTCAACAATTGGTGTGACTTCAAGAACACCGTTATTGGCCGTGGTAATGCTGTTGCTGGTTATAGTGCGTACCAACTGAGTGCGTTGAGGCGCAATCCCTCCTGCAACTGGTATTTCCTGATTGCGATTCCCTTCTGCATTACGGTTTAGCTGATAGGCTGGATTTTGCTGCTGATTTTCATAGACCGGCTGGCCTACGCGGTTATCAAGACTACGATTGCTCGCAGGTCCCTTTCCATTCTGCATATCAGAGATCTGTTGGTTCAGTTGCTTAATTTGGATTTTAAGTTCAGTCAGCTCACTGGAATTTTCGGCCTTATATTTTTCCATTTGCTTTACCTGATCCAACATGTTTTGTTGATCTTTACGGTTTTCCTGCTGAACTGTTTGCAAAAACCTTTTCTGACCTTCTTCATCCATATTGACGATGGAAGAAGTGTCAAGCAAGTTAGTCACAGGCTTAATTTTTTTAGCTTTCTTGCTCGAATCATCTCCGCCCATAAGCGTGATGGTTACCATCACAAGAGCCGCTAATGCTAGGACAAGCAAAAAAGCAATTCGAATTGCTTTATTTTCTTCCCACAATTCCTTCAGCTTCAAAGTTTTCATTATATTGACCTTTATTACTTGGTGGTAAATATCTCTTTACCCTCAATGACCTGACCTTTTCATCTATCTGCGGTACAGAGTAAGGAGGCTCAGCCCGTAAATTTTTGAAAACGTTATTTTCGAGTTGCTCATAGAACTGACTATCACTATCCAGTTCAATGTGAGGCAACTCTATTGCCTGTTCATTGGTTTTCTGATCAAGTGTGGTGATGCTTTTTTCATCAAAACTTTCATCCGGTTTTGAATCAAAGCTACCCTTTCGAGTGAAATCCTTATCAGATAGCAATTTGTCAGAGTCATATACCTTAAAATCATCAAAGCCAGGGGGCGCTGATTCTTGCACTGTATATTCCGATGGCACAATTTGAACTATCGCGGTGCGTTCCTTTGCTAAATTCCCTATAAAAAACCCCATCCCTAGACCGACACTGAACAAAATGCCCCAAGTGAAAATTGAAAAGTTACTTTTTTTTGTCATTCATTAATCAGACTTGGTCGTTTAGTTACACGTGACTCCCGTTCCTGATAAAGCTTGTCACGAAGGATATACAGCTCAGTTTTTTCACCCGGTTGTAAGAATGCTTTATCAAAGATTGCGGTAGCAATCACACCTGGTGTTATGCATTTTTGGTCATCAACAACCGATGGATATGTCAGTGTGTTTTGCACAAGAATGACATCAACCAGTTCACGAGCCCCAATAAGACGTTGCCCAAGTTTTGCGTAAAAATTAAACCGGCAAGGGGATTTTTCGTTATTAGGTATAACCGAAAGTTTATCTAGTTGGAGTGCAAAACCGGTAGGTACCTCACCGTTAGCAACGGGATAAAGAATATCTATTATCCTTTGTTTGCGGTCATCCTGAGCAATAGCTTTTTCGTCAAGCTCACCCGATTGCGCTTTTTCAAGAAGTTCTTTATTTGTGTTTTCAGCGATATGGCGATCACGTTCAATGGCCATGTTTCGCGTTAACTGTGTTTGAACACGAATCATAGCTCCCGGTACATCGATGGGGATCAATGTCAGGTTATATGTTGATTCAGGAACCCCTTCTTCGGACAACATGATACCTATAGGCGCATCTTTTACAGTTGTTATAAAGACACTGCCACCTTCTACATAGATGGTTGTATCTTCTGACGGTGCAGTTGTAGAAACGCTTACGTTCTTAAAAGTCGTCTGGATACGGTTTTGTAAACCTAATGAAACAGGGAGAACAATGTTTCCACCCGGCGGCACCGTGACGTTTTGCATTGGCTGATACCGTTTTTTTGCTTCGTTTACCGCTTTCTGCCCAGGCCCCTCAGAAGGGGTATTGTTCAACAGGGAATCGGTCATTGACCGAACCGCTGGTGAAGAAGCACTCGCTGGTGAAAGTCCGGGGGCAGCAGGTAGTGCAGTTGTCGGGCGGTTCGAATTAACAGGCGGCTGATTGCTGTCAATTGGTGGTTGATTAACAGCCACTGTCCCCGGAACTTGTTTAACTGCATTAGTTACAATATTCATAGCTTCGGCGGAATCTGGTGGTTCATCGAAAGCTTGTGTATTCACTGCCGACGCCGGAATACTGAACGGTTCATCTGCATGAACAAATGGAGCCAGCACGTTTAATGTGATTAGTATACCTAAGAGTTTTCTTTTCATATTATTGAGCTTCTGCTTCGTTCAGTTGCTTGTTCATATCGGTATTTTCAGT
This sequence comes from Klebsiella sp. P1927, assembly GCF_018204675.1. Taxonomy (NCBI): domain Bacteria; kingdom Pseudomonadati; phylum Pseudomonadota; class Gammaproteobacteria; order Enterobacterales; family Enterobacteriaceae; genus Klebsiella; species Klebsiella sp. P1927. The sequence continues at coordinate 74,878 of NZ_CP073378.1, forward strand.
GAACTCTTTTTCCAATACCTTCCCGTTAACTGTGACTTTTTTGATATTAGGGGTCCCTGAATACTGGTTCAGATACAGTATTCGAGGTCGCCCACTTTTCACACTCAAAACCATCTCGTAAGTCCAACGCTCAGTTTGTTCCTTATCAGAGACGTTTAGGAATTTAGTTTTGCGAGTACCCCATACATAAAGAACATTATCACTGGGTAAAAAGTTGACGTCCTCTGCAACAAATGTTTGATCAACCTTTCTTGCAAGCATTAAATCCGAGGCTTTTTTGAGTTCTGCTTCTAACTCGCTCTGTTTAGATGCCGGAAACATCTTAAGAATATAACTGGTAACGAAAGTAACATTTTTAGGGTTAATGTTCCCCAATGTGGTTGCTATAAATAGCCCCCATTGCGTCTTATATGACTCACTTGCCTTACTTCCGGCAACGGAAACTTCCTCAGTCATATCCGGAGGGATGGCAATGACCTCAGTTGTGGAAAAAAAGACCACTTTAATTACCAAAAGGCCAGCAATCACCGTCAATAATCCATTGTTTAAGATTAATTTTTTGTCACGCTGAATTAACTGACTGTAGGTAAGTTCAGCACCCGTTTTCTTCCCTTTTTTAGGAGGCTCGAGTTCTTTTGACAAATTCAGGATGGACTTATGACGCTGAATTTTATCATTGCTGTAACTTTCAGTTTTTTCATACTGGACGTCGTCAGCCTCATCATCCTTTGATTTATCAACTGTCTTCTTCTTCGGTACAAACCTGAAGAAGTTCATGACGTTTTCTAAAAGTGACTTTTTCTCGTTCATAACTTCTCCGGGGTTAATTTAGCTGTACAGCACTCTCATAAAGGGATCAGAGAAATATCGACTCTGGTAAACAGTTCTTCCAGGAAGAAAACCATTCCACCAAAGTTTATGTTTCAATCTCCCCCGTACAGAGCTTTCCTTAGCTTTGTTGTATGAGACCCAGTAAACAACTGCGGTTACTGTGGCTATCGTCATGCATTCAAAAATGTTCCCGAATGCCAGGAGTCCCATAACAACACCAATCTGCTTTGCATCAAAAAAGAGAATCAGCAAAGGTAAATTAATCCGGTACGGAAAGCGGTATGTGTAGTTATTTTCCATTCAGTTACCACCAGTAGTCATCATGCTGTCTATTGTACAGGTAATAAAAAGGGGACTTTCGTCCCCAAATTGTTGTTTTGCTCGTTTAGCAAAAATTTTTTTTAAAGCACAACACCCGCATCAAGGAATCCGGTGATGATTTTTTCGCCGTTAGCCAAAATCATCATCATTAGGAATGAAACGAGTGCCAAACCCGGGTTCGGACGGCCGATGGAGAAGTAGAATGCAGAGATCAGCATACATGCGGCCAGGGCCTTCCCGGGCGCGCCACTTAAAGCTTCTGAAAGTTGGGTCCAAATTTCACCCAAGGCTCCGTCATCCCCGCCCGCCAAAGCAATAGATGAGAACAACGCAGCGCACAACAGCGCAATAAATACCTGGAACATTTTATTGCTAAGCATATTACGCAGGCTTTCAGCCAGAGTGTAGTTAGCAGTAGTGCCGCTCATAGCCATTGATTTCTGGATCATTGTGAAACTCCTGAATGCGAATATTGTATATGTGTTCTGGTGACTAACCAGCAATTGGAGAATACCCTGGGTTAATTTTTGATTTTCAAACTAAGGAACAAATTTTTTAAACAAAAAAGAGAAAACGCTGAAGTTATAAAAGTTACTTTTCAATGAGTTTTTTTCTTATCGACATGTCATTATCAATTAGTTACAAAATTCGCCCTGTTTCATTCATTTCACTTTGCCAAAGAAAACATATTGATTTTAAAGTAGATTTTGACAACCTCTTTTCTCCCGTAATCCTTTTTATCCTCCTGTACATTCTTGGTTTCTTCGAAAAAGTCACTTTTTTGTCCATGCAAACACTGTTTTTGCGATCATAAAAGTAACTTTTGGACCTGATAAATTTCGATGTCCTTTAAAAAAGTGACTATTGGTCACCATCTTAATGTTCACTTCTTGAGCAAGGACAACCAGGGAGTTGAGAAAAGTCACTTTTTGGCTGTGATACAGTTCAGGTGTTAATTTTCCCCTTCCAGCTTAACAACCATAATTAGTGGGTCATCAAAAGAGGCGCACAGATCCTCCAAAAATGGTCCTAGAATGTAGAGAAAATGGAGAAATTTTGAATAATTTGTAACCCACATAACATATTGATCTTTAATAGTTTAATGTTATTTTTGGAATAATTATCTAAATGACTACGGTTACACATAGCACTTTGGAACATAATCAGCTATAGAAGATAAAACTTATGCTTTTACCCTCTTCCCATGGGCCATTTCTAAATGTAAATTTAGGAGAATTCTTATGTTTGTCATGAAAGGAATATCATGAAAAGTCGGATGGTAGAGGTCGCTGGGTTAAATCTTAAAATTACCATACATAACAACATGTTAGCTTTGAGTTATAATATTGATGGGCTCAGTATTTACAATTCAAGTCGTATTATTCGCAACTCAAAACTAACCGAATCTGAGATTTTCGCAAGAATTGGCGCTGATTTGGTTGGCAAAGTTTTTTCTGTAAATATCAAGCAGATAAACAACATCGTACACTCTAATGTCTGCGTAATACCTATACAGACTCAAGCTAAACAGGTTAACTTTGCGGCTGGAGTAATGGCGTCTTGTTTCAAGAATTTCTGATTAATAGTCTAGATACCATAGGGATAATCGGAAGTATTATCGCTCCCCTGCTCGTGATGTCAGCTGGTTCTGGTGACATAAAAATACCCCCTTACCTAGCGATCTTTTCCTGATAGGATAGGAATATTTGTGAGGGGGGTAAATATGTGGGTCACAAAAGATAATGAAATTATCTCAGATGCTGAACCGGATTCAGACGGTTTTATGGAAGTTCGCCGTCCATGCCCTGACTGTTTAGGTTCAGGTATAAACTGCCTCCAGTGTGCGGGTTCTGGCTCATTGCCGGCTGTTATGGAAAAAGTATATCCTGTGTACGAGTGGGCTTCTAAAAACTCTCTACAGATGCCATTTAAATCACCTGAACAAGCACTTATTAAAAGCTTTCTTAAAGTTATTTTAGAGGCACCCAATCAGGGTAAAAGTAATTTTTACTCAGCACTCATCCAAAAATTGGATAAAAGTTACTTTCCTACAAAGTTACAATTTCGATGTCTGAAACCTAATGGATATAGAAAAAGTTCAGCAGTCAGCCTTCAAGTACGGCCCTTTACTGCCAAAATCGGTACCAAACTGTATCTGGCTCTCACCGTAATTAAAATTCAGGTGCTCACCAGAAAATGTTCTTCTGAGAGTTTTTCATCTTTACTTTTGGAGACCTCTGACCACCGGCATTTTATTGCTTATGATACGCACCCATCAGGGTTTATTCTTGGTAATATAATTAATTGCAATGTCCAAGTTGTTAAACGACTCTGGGTTAATAATATGAGTATATTGCTGGTGAAAATGATTTCATCTTCTCTGATTAAGTGACAGTGGTTACCAAACACAAGTTATAAGTCTTTTAAAGAGGCAATACTTACTCGTTATGAATAGTCATAAGAATTACAAAGAGTTAGGGTTATTGCAGGATTTTTTTAGAAAAAACCATAAAGCTACCTTTAATTGTGATCAAAATAAAGTTGAGATCACCTCTAGTGATATCACTCCACTTCTTGTTAAAGGTAAAAGTAACTTTCAACAGGCTAAGTTTTGTTTATCCGGACCGGTGATGCATTTACGGTATCAACCTTTATGGTTTGCTATTTTGCTGGGACTGAACGCTAGACAACCAATCCATCAAGAACTTCAGTTCAATATTTCACTTGTTGAACTTATAGAAAAATCGGGACGTGTTTGTCAGGCACTCGGAATCAGGCAAGTCAACTATACACTTGCTGAAGTTTCTTACTTTTTGTTGCTACTCATAGAGTTCAGAATCGAGATACAAAAAAGTAATATCTGTCAGACCTGTTCGGTTTTTACAGAAATCAGTCACGATATAGATTTTCAGTCTATCAGCATGGCTAGTGTTACTATCAATCCTAGAGTGGTTGACAAACTTTGGGAACTGGCTAATTCGGCGTCAGTTTTTTTGACAACTCTCTTTTTTGCCAAGCGCCCGGAACTATACAGCCTACTGCAAAAGTTACTTTCAAAAACTGAAGAGGTTTCCCTTAGCGACATTGCTCCTGCAACGTTGCAACACGTACAGTTGTTATGCCGTCATGGCCTCGTCACTTACACTAAAAAGCATAAAATACTTGATATTCATAGTGTTAGTGTTTTAATTGAAGGTCTCCACCCATTGTAAACAACCAGTAAAAGTAACTTTCATAAAAAATTTACCAAACTGGCTTTTTTGACCACATAGCGAGAAACTTTTACAAAATAATACTGTACAGTCTAATTTCAGAAATGGTTCAGTCATAGGTAAGAAAATGAAACAAACAGCTGACTTTTTTATCTCTACAGAGCGGAACGGGAGGCTAGTCAAAAATTTGCGTGAATTTAGTGACGCAAATCCTGACATTTGCCACAAAGCGGTTAATGGCCAACCGTTTATGATCGACCCAAGGGCATTAGTGTTAGTTCCAAACTGGAACTGCCGTGAGATGGGTCTGGGAGAGGCATACTACAAATTACCAAAACCTGCCGAGCATATTCAGAATCTTAAAAAAGCATTTCTGAATGGGGCAGACATTGACCCTATAACTGTCGTTATTGTTGACGGTAAACCACTTGTTCGACAGGGGAACTGTCGTACAAGAGCTGCGCTTTTGGCTCAACAAGAATCAGGTCTCCCCATCCTAGTTAGATTGCGTGAGTTCCAGGGTGACGAGATAGAACAAGAATGGCATTCTCTGGATGGGGCGAAATCTCTCCCCCTTTGCCCCGTAGGTCGCGGCATTGCCTATAGCAGACTGGTAAATGATGCCGGGATGTCTGTTGAGCAGGTTGCACAACGGGAAAACATTTCTGAAATGGCAGTTCGCCAAATCATTTCTCTTGCAACCATCGATGACGAATTAAAGACGTTGATTAGTCAGGATGTGATTTCGTACACACTCTGTCTTGAATTAATTCGTGATCTTGGTGAAAAGGAAGCTCTTGATAAAATTCGGGCCGACCTAAACGCAAAGATAATGGTTATTAATAGTTCCACCGGGAGTGATACCCTTCCTCTGAATGTTGCCGAAATAATTAAGTCTCATGGTAGTCCTAAGGCTGTCAGGGTCACTAAATCTTCACTGGGAGTGCAACCAATTCCTCGTAAACTGGCACAAAATCTCGCAGCCAGTACTAAAGAGGTTTGCAACAGATTACGAGCCTCACTTCCCTCTTCGTTTGATCTCAATCAGATTGGACCCAACGAAAAAATAAATATTGAAGTTGACAGACATCTAATTGAACTTATATTTAATTCAGATGACTCTATTCGTGGCCATGAAGCTAAGCTCGAGCGTAAAACAACAAAGGGAAAACTTTCTAGTTCTGCCCCATCAGTAACATCAGAGGTAAACTCTAATGCGCTGCCAGCTAATGATCCTATGGAGGAGCCCGCTTCAGAAAGTCAGGAAAACGAATTTTCGCTATTGAATTTACATTCCGCAGTTTGAATTTAAACAACGAGATAATTTAAATGATAGAGGGTTGGGCTATGTCTGATAGTAAAATCAACGAGATGCAGGGAATTCCCCCTTTTCCAGAAAATGGAGAACCTATTGCAGTATTGGTTCCCCCGGTAGCAATGAATAATTTTCCGTTGGCTAATCCAGAAGAGGATTAACTACTCTTTGAACCTACTCGTCTTTAAAGTAAGGGGCTATTTTACAGCTCCTTATTTTATTGTAACTTAACCTTAAAATACCCCTCTATCGTTATAGACACTGAATAAAATCAATTCCGCTGTTTTTATTGAATGTTTTTGATTTCTATAGATTAACTCCTTGTTCTCCCTTTTTTGTATTTTTAAAATAGGGTATGTACAAGCCTTTTTCATTTGATTTAATTGTGTCATACATAACGAGATGGTGGGGCCTATCCATGACACATTCGAATGAAAGATGGTATTCAGTTGACGGTCAGTTAATTGATAATAAACTTGTTTTCAATATTAATGAATTCAACGGCACTGCTCGGTACGAAAAAAATTTTATCTGCTCATATTGTAAAGGCTCAGGTCGTCATCGTATCAGTTATGCAAATTCTTCAGGAAAATGTTCCGCGTGTAAAGGTACGGGCAAACAAGGTACCTTAATAAAAGAGTGTTTCACCCTTCAAATGCTTTTTAAAAAGAATTATCTAGCTGCTAAAAAGATTGTTTCTTCACGACACTGGCGTGAGAGTCAAGGAAAAAATTTATCAGCCCTTGAGAGACAAATCATGTCTTCAAGCAACAAAAACCCCTTCCTTAAAAGCCTTACGCTTACGATTCAAAGTGGTCGTCATCTTTCAACTAAGCAGATTGCTGTAGCAGAAAGTATCCTTTCCCAACTTAGCTGAACCTCCGAGTTAAAATGTCACTATCAAAAGATGGTGACATTTCTTTCTTTTGCTCTCTTATGTCGGAAACCCAAAAATATCACATGATACTATTCTCGTATAGACCTATGAGTGTCTTTGAAAAGTAACTTTCGTGGCTTCTCACATAAAAAGGTTTCCTATGCGCTTTTCACTATTCTTAAATCATTCTGCTTTAGCTTTGAGTCTCTCAATAGCCACGAGCATGTTTTCCAACGCCCAGGCCCGGGTATACGAGTACACCTTTACAGATATCAATGGGGCGCAAAAAAGTGTCCCTGAAAGTGCGCCCTATCTTAATCCACATGGGAATTTTAACGCTCTCCTCATTGGTGGCTTGGACCAACAAATCCGCTTAACCGTAACTCGCGATGCTGATAACAGTGCTGTTTACAGCACAACAACAAGTATCATCTCTGTTGATGACAGGATTTCTTCCGCTAATGGAAATATGTTTTACGGAAAGACTGTCACTATTCCACCTATCAGTGATGGTCGTTACACCATAAAATCTGAGATTTTAGACTCAAAATCGACCGTTGTTTCAACAACATCCCATCCTTTTATAATAGATACGGTTGGCCCTACGTCTGATAACTTCTCTGTACCATGGATTCCTGGGTACAACATGGTTGTAACGGGACCTCGCTGGGAACTTGGCCAAGGTCAAGAATCTGCCATAAATCTTGCAATTAAGAATATCAATGATCTATCTGGTTTTGATAAGGCTATTGTTCAAATAATAAAACCAGATGGATCAATACAATCCAGCTATACAATGGCCTACGACGATGGGTCAAGAGCTGCTACAGCCCCTATAACTAAAGGTGGTGGAGCGATAGCTAAAGCTACATGGATGCCAGTGTCGGATGCCGATGTAGAGTTTCGCTTTCGAGCATTCCTTTATGATAAAGCCGGAAATGTTACTCAAGTCCCCGACCAAAAATTTGTATTTGATTCTTCTGCAGGTGAATATGAGCTATTTGCAGTTGCAGACCCCAATTCTTCAACTAGTGTTGTTCCCGGCATTTCGTCTGGCTACATTAAATATTCAGCAGGGATGACTGTTAATACTAACCCTGTTACTCTTGTGTACAAGATTCCCAAACATAATTATAGGGCTTATAACAAAGCTGGTTTATCCTTCGGTTCTTTGCTTACTGAAGATAATAGTTATGTATATATAAAACAATCCACCCCAGTTGGTACATCATTTACTATTCATAATGGATACCAATACGGAGGAGGTAACGCTTCGTATAATGTTAAGTTAAGTTCAATCGCTCCGAAATCCCCATCAATAAAATCCTACTCAGCAAACTTTTCAACAATTGGCGATTTTTCTGCTGGCACAATGAAATTCACAAACATAGATTTGCCAGGTGAGTATCAAAGTATAACTGTGTTTGTAGACCCTAGGGATTATGTGCAGTCATTTTATAACCTTACACAAGGCTACGAAGTTTGTACTATTGAGCCCGGAGAAAGTTCTTGCACTGGTCCTTTTTCATACGCAATAAATAAGGGGAATGGCTACATAGCTCATTATTTTATAGTTCGCAATCAAGATAAGACACTTACATCAAATCAATTTGAGATTCGTAGCATCTGGAATACGGATTTAATACCTAAGATCACAGGGTATGATTACAAAGAAGAGAATAAATCTGTCCTTGTTTATGTCACACAACCCGGCAATGGCAATTGGCGTGATGTCTTGATGCTTTCTAAGCTAGAGATACTGGATACAATTTCTAATACGGTTCTTCTGACGGGCACAAAAGCCGCGATGTCTGGAGAGGACTATACTTATGCATTTGATTTATCGGCTATACCTGAAGGGAAGTATGATTTAACCTTCAGGGCCACTGATACTTTTAACAACAGTTCTCAGTTGCCGTTCAGATCTCTTATCATAGATAACTCCCCTCCTTCAATTTCATTTTCGTATGAAGGGAAACCACTGTTATCAGAAAGTACAGTCTATGGATTAGAAAACATCTCAGTAGCTGTATCTGATGCTTTAAGTAAGTCCAAGATCTCTCAAATGGTTCTTCAAGGAGGCCCTGCATCAGATGATGTAGAATTAGGATTTACCCATAACACAGATGGTTCATACACACCACTTTATCCTCGTTTGTTTCCTTCACTTGATGAAAAAACTGATAAATACACACTTGTAGTTAAAGCTATAGATGATGCAGGTAATGAGTCATCAAAATCTATCCGTTTTGCATATTATCCTAAGAATCTCATTGTTCTTGATAAACTTAATACCCTTGCGGTTAACAAACCTTTAAACCTTTCTTCAGGTGAACCTCTGGCTGTTCTTAAAGCAAGTCAGTTACGCCGTAATGATGGTTCCTTAGCAAAAGGCGTACAGACAGCTTTAATTACTGTTAGGGGTGACTCAGCATTCCCAATTAGTGTTATTGGAAACCTTGTTTCTCCAGGTGAAACGAAAGAAATTCAAATAGATTTAGGTTCTGTAGGAAATGACGTTGTTGTCCCTATATTCCCAGGAGTATCTGGCGTTGTCGGTGCCTCCGGTTTTATTGTTGAATTCCCTCAACTAAAATAATTATTAACCACGCCAAAAACCAGCTTCTGGCTGGTTTTTGTATTTTTTTAATAAAGATGGCTGATATGCCTAGCCCCCTCCCCTTTTCTTTTACATGACCTGAAAACCCATCTTCTTTTTTTTTCACATATCCTCCCCCTTCGATATTTACCAGTCATCCCCTGAGCTTCCGCAATTACCTGAAGTGATAATATGCTGAACACCCCCCCTCTTCCCGGTGATTTACTTGTGACTTAACTTACTCATGAAGACCTGTATGAATAAAATCATCCCGTTATTCGCAGCTACATCCCGGAAGCCTCTAAATTCTGATGATGCCCCACATATGCAGTACGATCCCTGTTCGCAGTCGTATATCTTAAGCCTCAGCGGATTCCTGATGCGCAGCAGCTGAAAACAACCCCCTTGTTCGCAGTCAGATACCTTAAGCCTCATCAGACTCCTGATGTGCAGCAGTTGAAAACAACCCCGTAGTTCGCAGTCGGATACCAGAGTCACAGCAGACTCATAATGTGCAGCTGGTGAAAACAACCCCGTAGTTCGCAGTCGGATACCAGAAGCCACAGCAGACACATAATGTGCAGCCGGTGAAAACAATCCCGTTGTTCGCAGTCAGATACCTCCAGCCTCATCAGCCCCCCGATGCGCAGCAAGTAAAACCCCATGTTCGCAGACGCATACCTGAAGCCACAGCAGACTCATGATGTGCAGGATGTGAAGACAACCCCGTTGTTCGCAGGCTGATACCTGAAGCCACACCAGACTCATAATGTGCAGCCGGTGAAAACAACCCCGTTGTTCGCAGTCGGTTACCAGAAGCCACAGCAGAATCATGATGTGCAGCTGGTGAAACAACCCCGTTGTTCGCAGTCGGATACCTCCAGCCTCATCAGACTCCCGATGCGTAGCAAGTTAACCCCCCTCAGCATGTCCGCAGTCGGACCCGAAGCCACCACAGACTCATGATGTGCAGCAGGTGAATACAACCCCGTTGTTCGCAGTCGGTTACCAGAAACCACAGCAGACTCATTATGTGCAGCCGGTGAAAACAATCCCGTTGTTCGCAGTCAGATACCTCCAGCCTCATCAGCCTCCCGATGCGCAGCAAGTTAAACCCCATGTTCCTTGTCGGATACCAGAAGCCACAGCAGACTCATTATGTGCAGCTGGTGAATACAACCCCGTTGTTCGCAGTCGGATACCAGAAGCCACTGCAGACTCATGATGTACAGCAGGTGATAACAATTCCCTGTTCGCAGTCAGATACCTCCATCCTCATCAGACCCTTGATGCGCAGCAAGTTAAACCCCCTCAGCTTGTCCTCATTTGGTTACCTGAAGTCTCTTCAGGCTACCGATGTGTAGCCAGTTAAACCCCTTGTTCGCAGACGCATACTTGAAGCCACAGCAGACTCATTATGTGCAGCTGGTGAATACAACCCCGTTGTTCGCAGTCGGATACCAGAAGCCACTGCAGACTCATGATGTACAGCAGGTGATAACAATTCCCTGTTCGCAGTCAGATACCTCCATCCTCATCAGACCCTTGATGCGCAGCAAGTTAAACCCCCTCAGCTTGTCCTCATTTGGTTACCTGAAGTCTCTTCAGGCTACCGATGTGTAGCCAGTTAAACCCCTTGTTCGCAGACGCATACCTGAAGCCACAGCAGACTCATAATGTGCAGCCGGTGAAACAACCCCGTTGTTCGCAGTCGGATACCTCCAGCCTCATTAGACTCCCGATGCATAGCAAGTAAACCCCCCTCAGCTTGTCCGCAGTCGGATACCCGAAGCCACCACAGACTCATGATGTGCAGCAGGTGAATACAACCCCGTTGTTCGCAGTCGGATACCAGAAGCCACAGCAGACTCATAATGTGCAGCCGGTGAAAACAACCCCGTTGTTCGCAGGCTGATACCTGAAGCCACAGCAGACTCATAGTGTGCAGCCGGTGAATACAAACCCGTTGTTCGCAGGCTGATACCTGAAGCCACAGCAGACTCATAGTGTGCAGCCGGTGAAAACAACCCCGTTGTTCGCAGTCGGTTACCAGAAGCCACAGCAGACTCATAGTGTGCAGCCGGTGAAAACAACCCCGTTGTTCGCAGTCGGTTACCAGAAGCCACAGCAGACTCATGATGTGCAGCCGGTGAATACAAACCCTTGTTCGCAGTCATTACGTGAAACCTCAACTGACTGATGAAGTTCAGCCAGTGAATAAAACCCCCGTTATTCGCAGACGCATACCTGAAGCCACAGCAGACTCATGATGCGTAGCGAGTTAAAACAACCCCCTTGTTCGCCGTCATTAAGTGAAGCCTCTACTGACTGATGAAGTTCAGCCAGTGAATACAACGCCGTTATTCGTAGTCGTTACGTGAAACCTCAGCGGATGAATGATGTGAAGCCGGTGAAAACAACCTCGTTGTTCGCACTATACTCATGTGAGCCTCTCGTAACTCATGAAGCCCCATAGATGATTTCAACTCCTTTTTATAAAATCGGCTATCTGAATCCTCAGACTATTCCAGATATCTTGCAGATAAAACCATCCCGCTGTCTGTTCGCAGTCGGCTATCTTAAGCCTTATCAGATTCTTGATGCTTGCAGTTGTAAAAAACCTTTTGTTCGTAATCGGATCCCAGGATTCTCTGGACACCCATGAAGTCCACAGATGAAATGCAACTCCGCTGTTCGCAGTCTGGTCATTCGTGCCCATGGAGACTCATGAAGCCCCACAGATGCAATCAAACTACGTTTCACAAAGTCGGTATCAGAATCCACAGAAGAATCCTAATGCCTTGTAGATGAAAACCCATTGTTCGTAGTCGGCAATTCTGGTCTGGAGCCCCAATAAGTTGAACAGCCATGTTTTCGACCTCGAAATTTGGGAAGGTATACATCGTTAAACCGGCCTCCAGTAGTTAGGTGAAAGAGAAGGGCAGAGCAGGGCAGGGCAGGGCAGGGCAGGGCAGGGCAGGGCAGGGCATGGTAAAGGGGTGGCATAGTCATTTGCGCCCATGGGTTCTAGCTAAATTTTAAAAATTGAGTATGGATGGCTGGGAAAAAGTCTCAGAATTCACCAAATCTGTGAATTTTGCCTAGTTAAATTAGATTTCTTTTAATATCAATGCCTTGAGAATTATTTGTACATTTCTCGCCCAAAAAATGACTGTGCACGAAATCTCATTTTGAGCGCATGATGTGATAAAAGTGCATTGTAATGCACTTTTACCTTGTAATACGCTCAATCCTCATGAATAATGTGAAGACTAACCTAAGGAGAGATCATGAGCATATTAGATGATATTCGTACTATCGGCCTAAAGATGAAAAATGAACAAGCAAGCCTCAAGGAAATAATCTTGGAGTCGAGTCGGGTTGATGTTTCGGATGAACAAGTCGATGGCTTAGATCGTCTTATCTATAACCATTGTTTAAATAAAAAAACTCTTTCGGACTTCTTTGGTAAATCAAGAAACACTTTTAGTAGAATTCTTGCTGAACTACATGAGAAAAAAGTGATCGGTGAACCTATCTTCCAGAATAAGAGTCACCTGTATACACGTTGGGATGTTCAAAAAATAATGGAAGCGATGGGCACTATTCAATATCGTGAAATGTATTTGCCCCGAGTTATTGTTACGGAAAACCATAAAGGTGGGACAGGTAAAAGTACAACAACAGCAACACTTGCTACCGCGGCCGCTTTGGATCTTAATCTGAATGCAAAAATCTGCGTAATTGATCTTGACCCCCAAGGCTCGTTAGGCAATAACCTTATCCACTCAACTAGTGAAGATAGTGTTTACCTAACCATAACCGATGTTCTGCTTAGTGAAATTGAAGATAATGACTTTACACAATATATAAAACAGGGATATACGGAAGCACAAATTATTGGTGCTATGGCATTTTCAACCCATCTCCCTAACATGGATGTTATAACTGCATTCCCGACAGATGATAGATTTACTGATAAATATTGGAGCCTCGATAAGGAGGCAAGACTCAAACTTCTGACACGTTTTCGTGATGTGGTTATACCTGTATTAAAGGAAAAATATGACCTTATATTTATAGATACTCCGCCACAAGATTCTCCAATTATTTGGTCAACAAACGAAGCAGCTGATGCAATACTTGTTCCCATTACACCACGAGAATATGATTTTGCATCAACCACAAACTATATGATTACGATTTCTGACCGACTTGAGCAGCTTCCATCTAAGGGAACAAATATTAAATGGATAAATGTTCTTGCAGTAAACGTAGATGATAGAAGTCAACATGAGATTCGTACTTTAAATAAACTAGTAAGAACTGTACGTGATCGGTTCATGACAACAAATATTAAACATTCAGAGGCTTTCGTTGCAGCGGCTGAAAAAGGTCGTACTGTACTCGATATTAAAAAATCAGAAGAACTTTGTTCTTCAAAACAATATGATATTGCTGAAATGTCGGTTCAGTCGGTGTATCAACAACTTATCAATGAAATTAAAAGCTTCTCAGTTAGGGAGGAGGGTAAATAATGAGTGATGTTGAACGCGGTACAAGCAAAGACAAATACTTAACCGGAAACAGCAAACGTACATTTGTCGATCAAAAAAGCGGACTTCCACCTTTACGTACTTCTCCTACACAGAAGCGACTATTTACTCTAGCAAATGGGCGTAAAGTTGAAGCTCGCTACGTTGTCGTCCCTGGCTCAGAAGTTGCTAATAAAACGCTCGTTCATGAACTAAACCCACGAAATCAAGAGGCAGTTGACGATCTCTCTACAAGAGAAATTCTTCCTTTAATTAAAGAGAATGGGGTTACAACTGAAGCTATTGCCGTCTACCGGGACGGCCAATTTTACCTAATTGAAGGAAGTAGGCGTCGTTTCTGCTGCATAAAATGTTCGGTTGATTTACCTTTATGGGCCTTCGATGTAGAGGTTAGCCGTGAAGATGTCGATTGTATTGTTAATGCTGCACAAACGGCAAAACGATTCTCGTATCGTGAAGTTGGAATTAAATACCTTGAAATCATGAAGAATAAGGGTTTTAAAACTAATGAGGAACTTGCTTCTTATCTTAATATTGGTATTGAATCGATAAGAAAGAGAATTCAGGCTGCAAAAATCAGTAAAGAACTTATTAGAATATTCCCAGATAGTGAGGGGATACCTAATACTTATTATAGTAAATTGGCTAGAATTGAAAAAACCGCTAATGCTAATAACATTCCTCTGACAGAGCTAACATCTGAAGTAGGGGCGGATGACAATAAAATTACTAACATTAATGATATTGAGGAAGTTCAGAAGTCAATTTTAGATGGTTTACATTCAGTTCTTAGTATTCTTTGTAATGATGTAAATAAACCGCAAAAATGGACAGTGACTGATATTGCTGCTTTTGATAATAAGGATACTTACGCTAGGGTAAAAAGAAGCGCCGATGGCCAGAAAGTAAGCTTTGAATTTAAGCGTATTGGTCAATCAACAATAAATGAGATTGAACGCTTAATTAAAGTTAGTATTAGCAAAGCAAAATAATTATTTTATTTTTAGTCATGATTCTTTAACAGGGATCATGACTTTCTCATTTATGCAACTCACATGTACGACTTTGACACTGGAGGTTCTAACAGCTTTCTGTTCCACTCTTGGCAGAGAAGAATCCCTTTGCTCAAGTCCATCTCTTGGTGCTCCGGCAGCTTTCAGAAGCATCGTTGACTAAAACAACCCCATTGTTCGCAGTCGGATACCTGAAGCCACCGCAGACTCATGATGTACTGCAGGTGAAAACAACCCCGTTGTTCGCAGTCGGATACCAGAATCCACGGCAGACTGATTCTGTGCAGCAGATGAATACAACCCCATTGTTCGCAGTCTGTTTCTTGTTGCTCTTGAAACCTTCTGGTGCACCGTTATGATTATACAACCAGCCTAACTAGTTAGGGCTGCGCCCAGCCTACTCACGAATAACCCTGACAATGTACCGTCCTAAAGAACTCTATAACCCTTATACTGGGGGAGGGGGCAACACCAACTAACGGGTCTGATCATGTCGAAATTCGACTCTGATCATTTCTGGAAAATTTCCAGCAAAGCTGGTATCTATTGCCCTGATGTGAAAATTAACCTATCTGGTGGGTAATTAGAAAGTTACTTTTTATTGTTACTTTCTATAGTTAGACGATGAATCTATGCCTAACGTCCCTAATCAGTATGAACCTGATCAGGGCACATTTTTTGATTAATGCATGTTACTTGGTTACTTGATTTGCGGAAATTCGATTATGAAATTGCTTTCCCCTGTAGAACCGTTTTCTGCTGTGAAAATAGGAACAGTTGAGTTTTCACCGGTTCCAAGGTCTATCTGAATTTCTTTTGTCTCCCCGGGGTGAATAACGTTCCCAAGGATATTTATCGCATAATCTGCGTCCTTCCTGACCGTGATGTTTGCCGTTTGTATACCCTTAGCCAGTGAGCCATCGTTACGTCGTAGCTGTCCCGTCCGCATGACGGCCAACGGTGTGTTGTCACTGGTTTTTAGCGCCTTTACAACACCCAAAGTTTTCAGCTTCTCAAGGGTGACCAGGTTTTTTGGGTAATAGGCGAACTGAATGCTTTTTTGAGTAGTGTTACCTTTCGCGTCGGTAGCATATGCGGTTAGTGTATATTTGTCCGTATTTGCATCCAGACTGGGGAAGAGACGAGGGTAATCAGGTGTATAACTACCGTCCGTATTCTGGTTAAACCCCAAGATAACGCTGTCCGACGCTGGTCCTCCTTTAAGTTCAAGTCTAACAAGGCTGGGTGCTGTTAACTCATCATTTAGCGTTATACTGATGTTCTCAAGCCCGAAAACAGTAGCACCGGGGGATAGCGGCGCATTTTCATATTTAAAATTAACAACAGGAGGTGTCTTGTCGTTAATCAGATTTATGAATGGTGATGAAGTTTCATTGTTAAAGCTGTCCTTTGCCAGAAAGCCTAAATTGTATTTACCTTCGGCCAGTTTGCTGAGATCAAAACTGTATGTGTAATCCTCGCCAGATAGAGCTGTTTGGATACCTGACAGTAGTTGGTCCCCGGTATCTGAATCAATCAGAGCAGCAGATTTGAGTTGCAACAAATCGCGGAATTTTCCGCGCCCTGGTTGCGTCACAAATAAGAGTACAGTTTTGTTTTCCTCCTGGTAACTATATCCAGTTATCTTGGGTAACAGATCAGTGTTCCAGTGATGTCTTTTTTCTACAGTGACTGATGAAAGTGTTTTATCCATATCAGTCAATCTGAAGAAGTATGTTGTAATACCATTCCCTGATTTCGGAATAGACCATGATACCGCACCAGTACACTCAGTCTCACCAGCAGGTATCTGACAAATCTCAGTATTTCCACTCATCGCTCTCTGACCATAACTTCGCGGAGACGCAGTGATCTTTACAGAGCTGAATTTCACGGGTAGATCTTTGGAATCCCAAAGATAGCTGCCTGCATTCATTTCACCTTTTATATCTGATGTTAACCATACTTCAGGTGCTGCCGGGCTGGCCGGAGCCTCACTTCCTAAATTGATATTATAGGAGAGTGAGCCTCCACCCCATTGATATCCGTTATGGATGACGTAAGCTACCTTATAGGCCGTTTTCGCGGATACATAACTGTATCCATTCGCTTCGGAAATAATCGTGCCAAATTTCAAACCAGCTTTACTGTATTCCCTTCGATTATTCGATGGAACCCTGTACACGAGTGTTAAAGGGTTTTGGTTAACGGTCATTCCCGGCTTATATGCTATGTAACCTTCACTAAATCCCGGAACTACGCTTGTTTTAGAAGTCGGGTCATAAACAGCAAATAAAGTATATTCACCAAGATCTGAGTCAAATATGAACTTCTGATCCGGCAAAACTTTATGGTTTCCCGCTTTATCATAGAGCGTCACACGGAAACGATATTCCACATCAGCGTTTGATACAGGCATCCATGATGACCGACTCATATTCCCTTTTGTCCACGGTATTGAAAGGGATGCTGATCCACTGTCATAAACCATATCTGTAGTTGAAAAAACAGTATCATCAGGTTTTATCACCTGAATAGTCGCTTTATCAAAACCGGTGGCAGATTTGACGTTTTTCACATTCAGGTACAGCTTTGCTTCAGCCCCGAGGCCTAGTTCCCAACGCTCACCTGTTAAGACCATATCATATCCGGGGTTTTGGTCCACGCTCAGGTTATCTGACAAAGGCCCTACAGTATCAATAATAAAATTGTGAGACGTGCTGTCGATAACAGTGTTTTGAGTATTCAGGATATCTGACGTTATTACATAACTTCCATCACTCAGTGGTGGCAATGTCAGCGTTTTACCATAAAATTCTTCACCAGTTGATGCCTTTATACGGTCATTGACCGTCACGCTCTCAGTAGTAAAGCTATATACTCCAACCTTTTCTTTCTTTACGGTTACCTGAATTTTTCTGTCGAGTCCCGATATTATTCTTACCTGAATTTTTTCATTTGTATTTAGGATACCTGCTTCCGCACTGACTGATTTATCCGTTCCATAGACATCCTTGAATACATATTCATACACACGAGCATATGAGGGGAGTGAAAAAGCGGAGAGGGCAATTAGTATTAAAGTAGTCTGTAAATTAATTTTCATATCAAATTATTAATCCAAAAAATTCGTGAAGTTTATGCCTTGGAGAAAGTTACTTTTTTCTGATTGCATACTTTTAACAACACCATTTGGTACGAAACGCCACCAGCCCCACATAGCAGAGGCGGTGGCCGTCGATAGTTAGTTAAGTTGTGGGAACTCGATGATGAAGTTGCTTTGACCCGTAGACCCGTTGATAGCCGGAAAAATCGGAACCGTAGAGTTTTCACCAGTTCCGAGGTCAAGCTGTATTTCTTTAGTTTCCCCGGGATGGATCACCGTTCCCAGAATGTTGATGGCATACTCAGCGTCGCTTCTGACCGTGATATTTGCCGTCTGCATACCCTGGGCAAGAGAGCCATCGTTCCTTCTCAACTGGCCGGTACGCATGACTGCCAGAGGTGTGTTGTCACTGGTTTTGAGTGCTTTAACCACGCCCAGTGTTTTCAGTTTCTCCAGGGTAACGAGATTTTTAGGGAAGTAGGCGAACTGAATACTTTTTTGGGACGTATTACCTTTAGCATCTGTGGCATATGCAGTGAGAGTGTATTTATCCGTCGACGTATCCAGAGTAGGAAACAGCCGTGGGTAATCAGGTGTGTAGCTACCATCAACATTCTGGTTGAAACCAAGGACTACGCTATCAGATGCAGGCCCCCCTCGTAGTTCCAGGCGGAGAAGAGTAGGTTTAGTCAGCTCATCGTTTAGTTTAATGGATATATTCTCCAGACCATAGACCGTGTTGCCGGAGGTGAGCGGGGCATTGTCGTAGTTAAAGCTGATCTCAGGGGGAGTCATATCATGCACTAACGTGATGAATGGAGAAGATGTTTCATTTTCGAAGGTATCTTTTGCCAGAAAGTTTAAGTCGTATCTTCCTTCAGCCAACTTACTTAAGTCAAACGCATAAGTATAATCTTCACCAGAAAGCGCTATTTTGGCTCCATTCAGCACCTGCATACCTGAATTAGCATCAATCAGTTCAGCGGACTTAAGCTGAAGTTGATCTCTGAAGGTACCATTACCGGGTTGGGTAACAAATAAAAGTACTTTTTTCTTATCTTCCTGATAGTCATATCCCTTTATCCTCGGTAGAAGGTTTGTGTTCCAGTAGTTCCTCCTTTCCTGATTAATTGATGAAAGTGTCTTGTCCTCATTATACATTTTAAAAGAATATGTCACGCCTCCATTGCCACTTTTAGCAATTGACCACGGTACCGGCCCGCTGCACTCAGTCTCACCTGGTTGGATTTGACAGATTTCCAGGTTACCTGTAAATGCTCTTTGGATATAATTTCTCGCAGAAGCACGGATCCTCGCTGAAATAAATTTCACCGGTAGATCACTTGTTTTCCATAAATAGTTAAAAGAATTAATTTCACCTTTTGTGTCCGTCGTGAGCCAAACGCTACTAGGCATTTCCGGTCCGACAGGCGTGTCGGGACCCAGTTTAAGGTTATAGTTTGCAGTAGCGCCGCCCCATTGGTACCCGTTATGTATATCGTACCTGTTGTTATATGCTGTTGTTGCCGCCACATAGGCGTAACCGTTAGCTTCTGAAATGATAGAGCCAAAACTTAAACCAGCTTTGTTGTATTTCCTTACATTGTTGATGGGGATACGATAGATTAAGGTAATCGGGTTTTGATTAACTGTCATACCCGCTTTATAAGCTATATAACCCGAAGTGAACCCTGGAACAACGCTTGTTTGCGCTTCGGGGTCCCGTATAGCAATAAGAGTGTATTCACCCAGTTGGTCATCAAATACAAATTTCTGTTCCGGTAATACTTTTCGGGAGCCTGCTTTGTCAAAGAGTGTAACCCGGAAACGATACTCTACATCAGCATTTGATGAAGGCATCCAGGAGGCCTTTTTCCGGTTCCCTAAAGTCCATGCAGCAGACAGGGAGGAAGACCCGCTATCATAGTCCATAGCAGTAATGGAATAGACGCTATTATCGGGATTAATAACCTGTAATGTAGCTTTATCGAAACCAGCGACTGCTTTAACGTTGTTAACGTTCACATATAGTTTTTGGTCGGCTCCAAGGCCCAGTTCCCACCTTTCTCCCTGGGTGACCATTTCATACCCCGGTTTCTGTAAAATGCTCAAATCGTCCGCTGTAGGGCCCACACTATCTATGGTGAAATCCTGTGTGGTGGAGTCGACCAGAGCACCCTGTGTGTTAAGTATTTCAGAGATAACCTGATACGGTCCATCACTCAGGGGAGGAAGCGTGATGATTTTCCCGTAGAACTCTTCACCTGTTGATGCCTTAATTCGATCACTTACCTTAATGCTATCGGTTGTCGTGCTGTAAACCTCCGTTCCTGACTTCCGGACAGATACGTGTACTTTGCGATCTAGGCCGGAAATCAGGCTCAACTGAATTTTTTCGTTAGTGTTAAGAATGCCGGTTTCCGCACTGACTGATTTCTCCGCACCGTAGATATCCTTAATGGTGTACTCATAGACCCGTGAATGCGATGAAAAGGACATCGTCGCGAGGATTATCGTTGTCAGCAGTTTTATCTTGGTATTCATTTCAGATCATTCCCAGCAGGCTTGTAATCAGAGTTGAGAAAGTAACTTTTCTCTCTTCCTGGCCGTCATATTCGGCGTTGTCGTGTTTATCCAAAAATTACCGGCCCAACAGCAGGGACCCGTAATCGTGAGTCGCTATTTAATTTGCGGAAACTCAATGATGAAATCGCTTTGCCCGGTAGCGCCGTTTGTTGCCGGGAAAATTGGGACCGTTGTGTTAACACCAGCGCCGAGGTCTATCTGGATGTCTTTGGTTTCGCCCGGCTGAATGACAGTACCCAGTATGTTGATCGCATAATTAGCGTCAGTCCTGAGCGTGATGTTGGCAGTTTGTACACCCTGAACCAAGGAGCCATCGTTCCGCCTAAACTGCCCGGTACGCATGACGGCCAGCGGAGTGTTGTCGCTGGTTTTCAGCGCCTTCACCACACCCAGCGTTTTGAGTTTTTCCAGGGTTACAAGATTTTTCGGATAATAGGCGAACTGAATGCTTTTCTGAGTGGAGTTCCCTTTGGTATCCGTTGCATACGCCGTCAGGGTATATTTATCGGTATTTTCGACAAGGGTAGGGAACAGACGTGGATAATCTGGCGTATAGGAGCCATCGGCATTCTGGTTGAAACCAAGAATCACGCTATCAGATGCGGGGCCACCTTTCAGCTCAAGGCGTTCGAGAACAGGCTTTGTCAGCGCGTCATTCAGGCTAATCGCGATGTTCTCCAGCCCATACACGGTAGAACCGGAAGCAAGCGGGGCATTTTCATAATTAAATATGACGTCTGGGGGGGTCATATCGTTCACCAGCGTGATGAACGGCGATGACGATTCATTATCGAAGGTGTCTTTGGCAAGGAAGGAAAGGTTATATTTGCCTTCCGGGAGAGCTCCCAAATCAAACGTGTAGGTGTAATCATCACCAGCAATCGCTGTATTGGTACCGGTTAACACCTGGACATTTGAATCCGCATTAATTAGAACCGCAGACTTGAGCTGCAATTTGTACCGTAAACTGCCGTTCCCCGGTAGATTCACAAATAGCAGAACCTTTTTCTTGTCTTCCTGATAATCATAACCAGTAATTCTGGGCAACTGGTCAGCATTCCAGTATTGCCGCCTTTCAGCATATTGTGAGAAAAGGGTGCCATCTGAGTTGGTCATCTTGAAGAAAAAACCCATATGGCCGTTACCACTTTTTTGAATATTCCCAACAATTTTCCCTTCACACTCCAGCTCGCCGACAGGAATGTTACATAAGAAACCTCCGGTATTAGACATAGCCTTTTGAATGTAATTTCGTGCCGACGCTTTCACGCGGGCAGTAAGAAATGTCACCGGGAGAT
Organism: Klebsiella sp. P1927; assembly: GCF_018204675.1. Lineage (NCBI taxonomy): Bacteria > Pseudomonadati > Pseudomonadota > Gammaproteobacteria > Enterobacterales > Enterobacteriaceae > Klebsiella > Klebsiella sp. P1927. The sequence goes on from NZ_CP073378.1 coordinate 96,592, forward strand.
CGGATGTTTTCCAGAGGAAATCATATGAGCTTACCGAGCTTTTCTTGTCCGAGGTAATCCACACGTCAGGAGTAGTCGGGCTTACCGGCGCATCTGCACCCATTTTAATATTGTAGGTTACACTGGCCCCCCCCCACTGATAACCGTTATGGATAACAGAGAGCGTCTGGTAAGGGGTCGTGACCGACACATAGCTGTAGCCGTTAGCCTCAGAAATTATGTTCCCGAAGGCCAGCCCACCTTTTCTGTACTCCCTGCGGTTCGTAGAAGGGACACGGTAGACAAAAGTAATGGGATTCAGATTGACCGTCATCCCCGATTTATATTCAACATACCCTTTACTGAATCCGGGTATAACACTGGTTTCAGCTGTAGGGTCATACACCGCGACTAGCGTGTATTCGCCTAAATCCGAGTCAAAGAGGAACTTCTGATCCGGCAGGACTTTTCGGGTACCTGCCTTGTCGTATAGCGTGACACGAAAGCGATATTCTGTATCCGCATTGGACACCGGCATCCAGTCGGCTTTAACCGCGCTCCCCTTAGTCCACGGAACAGAAAGCGATGCAGAACCGCTATCGTAAACCATGTCCATTTTGGAATAGACGGTATTATCGGGATTTAAGATCTGGATAGTAGCTTTATCAAAACCGGCCGTCGCTTTCACATTTTTGACGGTGACATATAGTTTTGCTTCTGCCCCCAACCCCAGTTCCCAGAGGTTTCCGGTAAGCACCATGTCATATCCCGGACGCTGGTCAATCCTCATGTTATCGGCTGTGGGGCCAGACGTATCAATCAGGAATGATTGAGTTGTCGAATCAATAAGGGCATCCTGGGTATTCAATATTTCCGAGGTAATGGTATACAGCCCTTCACTTAACGGTGGCATGGTTATAACTTTCCCGTAAAACTCTTCATCTGATGATGATTTGATGCGATCGGCAACTTTCACGCTTTCTGTCGTCGTGCTGTAGACATTCGCGTCGCCTTTTTTCACCGTCACACGGATTTTCCTGTCCAGCCCTGAAATCAGGCTAAGCTGGATTTTCTCCGTGGTGTTCAGCTTCGCTGAATCGGCGCTAACGGATTTCTCCACACCGTAGATATCTTTTATTGTGTACTCATAAACACGGGAATGGCCCGGCAATGAAAGGGTGCCGAGGATTAATGCCGCCATAAGTTTGAGTTTGAATTTCATATCAGTACCAGTCTAAATCATGGTTAAAAGGTCGCATTGTGAGTCGCTCTTAACCACTGACGGAGCGATACATGCCAAAAAGTTACTTTCCTTCTCCGTTGCAAAAACAACGCATGTTTATGATTCTGCTCACCTGGCCTACGGCTTATTTCACCTGCTCGAGAACAGCACGCCTGCTCTTCTGGGCTGGCGAATGTAATGAGCGATTCCAGACCAGCGTTTTTTCGTAAATCGTGATGAAACCAAGACGAATTAGCTCCTGCTTAATCTGCTCGTTCAGCAATGAGCAGGATTTTTGCCCTGTCACATTTGAAAGGTAATTTTGTAAGCCCATTGGCGTGGCAGGGAGCGATTTAGGGGAGGATGCGCAGGAAAGCTTCAGTCTGTTAATCCAGTACCCCATGTCATGCTCTTTGGCTTTCATCACTTTCTTTGTTGAAGCCGTGTCTTTAACCGGCTGCGGAGCGGGCAGGGCTGGAGAGAACCTTGTACAGCTGATCCCTGCTGCTTTAAGACGGGCAATAATGCCGTCATAGCCCTTGTCACGGGAGATAACAGAGAAGTGTGACGTATCCCCGGACAATGCGGTCAGCTGGCCGAGTTCCAGAACCAGATGGAAATCAACATTGTTTTTGGATACCTCAGTCGCCGGAATAATGCATACAGAAATTGCAGAGCTCAGGGACGTAACGGGAATTTTAATGTTTTCCTGTTTAGCGCCCGTGAAGAAAAGCACTTTGTCAAAGTCATGAAGGGAAACCCCCTCAAGGCTTCCGATATTTTCATAATCAATCAGGGCAATTCTGGTTTTGGAACTGAGCATTATTCTCTCCCGAAAAAACAGGTTGGACTAAATATCAACTTAATCACCACCAGCAGCCCAAAAGTAACTTTTGGACCTATGTACACTCCCGCCACCCGGTAAAAGTGACTTTTTACGGCGCAAATACTGACTAAACGTGCTGGTTCTGATTAAACATGGCTACGGCCATTGGTCTGGAACCACTGGTATCATCTACCTCTACGGCAATATCTATCCAATGGTCGGGGTCGGATACCCAGTCAATCAGCTCTTTAAGGGACAGGCTGTATCTGAACTTAATTTTCTTAATGCTGTCATTGTCAAACCAGTTAATTCGGTTCACATGCTGTTTGATGTAGTACACATCCCATGAGCCATGGCCCAGAAAGTCCTTACCCCACTGCCGCTTATGCTCTCGCCAGTCACAGGGCAGAACGTCTGCACGAAAAAGACTGTCTGTTATCTGATAGATATCTGAAAACCCGACCTCGCTATCGGGGATCATTTCCAGGTACAGGTATCCGGCAACCGGATGCTTCGTGCTAATGACCACGTGTTTCGAGCTCATCATAGTTCCGTTTTCCGTATGAACAGACCTAACGCCAATAATCCAGTTATATCAAAATTTGTTTCAGAAATTCCTGAATAACAGGACAAAAAAAATCCAGAGAGGAAAGAAATGCGGGACAAAAAGGGTCTTTCAGGATCGCTTATTTTGATATCGTCTATTAACTATTCCATCCCGAGATGTTCAAATGACGCCAGTATGCAGCGCGGGAAATGTGAAAACAGAATGTGCAGCAAGAAGAAAACGACATAGAAGGAGAGGGAGGCTCATTCACATCACTGATGACAGCTATATTAACAGCAGAATGCTTGATCAGATATCCGACGACGTGATGTATTAGGAAGCATTCAGAAAAGGAACTTAACGACGAACGTAAAAAAACACACTCCACGGCCTTAAAGTACCTTTAAGTCGGGAAAAACCAAAATTTTCTATGTTAGATTATTATCTGTTTTAGTAGGCCAGAACTAAACCAGTGCCCTGTCTGGTAAAAGGGAGTGGCGGTAGCTTCTGAAAATTGAGTTTAACTTCCAGATTATTCAAGCGGGATGTATATGCATGCAACTCATCTGACGAAAAAATTTAATGTTTTGGCGGTCGTCTATTTCACAATCATTGCTTGTGGTCAGATTGTTCTGTTCCCTCATTCTCAGCCCATTTTCCTGTTCCTCGTGACTATGGCTATGGCGGTTCGCTTATTTACCCTGCGGCCTCAATATAAAAATTTACGATTTCTGGTTTTGTCCATCATCTCACACCACCTTGTTTTTACCATTCTTTCACTCATCCAACTCTATATCGATGCTAGGTATAGCAGGGCAAGTTTCATTGAGTATCAGATGGTTTATGCGCCTTTGCTCATCGGGATGGGATATGTGTATTTCAACGTATGGAGAGCGCGTACCTAACATCCTTCCGACCTCTTTGGTTAAAAGAGCCTGCATGAATTGTTCTACCCACAAAGCCATACCGCTGACCTTTTCTTGTGAAGTGGCAACAGGTACAGGTGTCCCCGTTAAGGGGTCAGACTGTTGTACGTTACCGGGTTAATAACGAGTATCGGGAATTGACCAGCGATACCCATTAGACAGGATTAAACATGTTGATTAACAATAAAGTTAAAAAAGAAATAAAGGCAAAAAGAAAGAAGGCGTCCAAAATATTTTGGACGTGCAATTACATCGAAAAGAAATATCTAGAACCTATTGTACTAGCCCTACTTTGGTTATCTGGGATACCATTGCTGGCATATCTTAAGCTATCCCCGCAATGTTCACCTTTGACAGCATTGCTGATATACGGATTTGGGATTATTACAGTACTTTCTGTATGGTTCTATTTGGATCTTCCTAAAAGCTGGATTGATTTACTTGACCGTCAAATTTTGAAGTACCGATCAGATACATCATTCATTGATGTACTCAAAAATGTGCACACTGAAGACTTTATTGACCATGGCAAGATAATAGTACCAATTCTCGACATTAAATATTGGGCTGTTAGCCAAGAATGCCAACTGAATAGACTGCTTAGGAAAGAAAATAGCGTCAAAATCAAAAAATAGGTAGTTGTTAACCTTAAAAGTTTTGAAAGTAAAAAGGATTGATGTCCATTCATTAATTTTCAATTATCAAATTGCAGAAAGTTACTTTCTGGGGGATCTATGTCTGAAAAGATATTCAAAAGGGGGGGGGAGCTCATAGAGTTGCCCTCTCACAACAACAATACCGTAAAAACCGAGATGCAGACCAGGACAGAAAAACCCAAAACGAAAATCACCAAAGCGCAAAGAGAAGAGCTCAGATTAAAATTTGCGTGCAGGTGTGCCTACTGCGGCTGTGAACTGAAAGAAAAGGGCTGGCATGCCGATCATGTAGAGCCAGTTCGTAGAGATTTCGATATAGTTCGCGCGCCCCAGGGGAGTAGGGTGAGTCACGTCGCACGAAGCAATGGACGAGTATTTCATCCTGATCGCCATGATTTAGATAATCTTTTCCCTGCGTGTTCAGCATGCAACCTTTTCAAAGCGACATATTCGATCGAAGGGTTCAGGGAACAGATTGCCCACCAGCCTGAGCGTGCTCAAGCATACTCAGTCAATTTCCGCACAGCCCAACGATTTGGGCTGGTAACGGTTATTGAGAAACCTGTGGTTTTCTGGTTTGAGGCGTACGATGCCTCAAAAGAACTTGAACCCCAGCTTTCTTATTTTTTGGCACACCGGGAGGCTTATCAGGATTGAGGTTTGCTGTCTTTTCTTGGACTGATGTCGGCTTCTTTAATCCGTTCCTCAGCTTGCATTCCGGTATAGATACATATAGCACTATTGTAATTATTAAAAGCAATCTGACTTTTGAAATCACAAAAATATGCAGGGTTCTTTGTCGCTATAGTATCGCCTTTCTGGCACTTCCCCTTCAGGCCTTCAATCAATGAGTCATTATCGGTGCCCATACATGCTTTGCCAGTTGGGGTTATACCTTCTTCCTTACAGCCAGAAAGAAAGACTGTGGCACAGATCAACACTGTAAGCATTTTTTTTTGCATTGTTCCCATTCCCTGTTATACATGGTTTTTCAATTATAGACATTACCTGGTCTGATGCATCTACCAGTAATTGTATCGCGTCTATCTGGCTTAATGCCTCAACATGGTAAAAACGGATAAACGCATACCATCTCAGCTCCCCCTTGACCCAAAACTTCCGGCCAATTTTGATGACACCCCTAATAGTGAACGAAGCAAAGAACAGCTAAATAGCTGCGCGGAATAGTAGATCACTGAAAGGGAACTCAGCCCGGATTGTGCGATCTGATCAATCGCCAAACCAACCAAAACCACCAACCGGACTGAGCGATGCCGATCATAGCACCAATACCCCGTGGCGAACGACGCCTGATGCAGAAAGCTATTCATAAAACGCGCGATAAAAATCATGCCCGCAGACTCACGGCCATGCTGATGCTTCATCGGGGTGAACGGGTCAGCGATGTTGCCAGAACTCTCTGTTGTGCCCGTTCATCCGTTGGTCGCTGGATTAACTGGTTTACGCACTCAGGTATTGAAGGCCTGAAATCCTTACCCGCAGGGCGCTCCCGACGCTGGCCTTTTGAACATATCTGCACCCTGTTACGTGAGCTGATAAAGCATTCTCCCGGCGATTTTGGTTATCAACGTTCACGCTGGAGCACCGAATTACTGGCAATAAAAATCAACGAGATAACCGGTTGCCAGTTACATGCAGCAACCGTTCGCCGCTGGTTGCCATCTGCGGGGCTTGTATGGCGCAGGGCCGCGCCAACTCTGCGTATCCGTGACCCACATAAAGATGAAAAGATGGCGGTAATCCACAAAGCGCTGGATGAATGCAGCGCAGAGCATCCGGTATTTTATGAAGATGAAGTGGATATCCACCTTAATCCTAAAATCGGTGCGGACTGGCAGTTGCGCGGACAGCAGAAACGGGTAGTGACTCCGGGGCAGAACGAAAAATACTATCTGGCCGGCGCACTGCACAGTGGCACGGGTAAAGTTAGCTACGTGGGCGGCAACAGCAAAAGTTCAGCGCTGTTTATCGCTCTGCTGAAGCACCTGAAAGCCACTTACCGGCGGGCGAAAACAATCACGCTGATCGTTGATAACTACATTATCCATAAAAGCCGCGAAACACAGCGCTGGTTGAAAGCAAATCCCAAGTTCAGGGTAATTTACCAGCCGGTTTACTCGCCGTGGGTGAATCATGTGGAACGGCTATGGCAGGCACTTCATGACACGATAACCCGTAATCATCAGTGCCGCTCAATGTGGCAGTTACTGAAAAAGGTCCGCCATTTTATGGAAACCGCCAGCCCATTCCCCGGAGGAAAACATGGTCAGGCAAAAGTGTAGCGGTATTAGGCGCAGCTATTTAGATGAATGGTGGGATCATCCTTATGGGATCACTAAACCAGACGGCTCATTTACTGACAGATGTCTTAACGGTGGAGCGAGGGACCGCTCATCGGTGCTTGGAAAGGTAAGAACTTACGAAGAGGCTTGTGTCCTGGCTCACGACGCCCAGGCAAAATGGGTCAATACCCGTCTGAAACCTATCTTCATGTACTCTAACGAACCGCCCTTCAGGCTAGTGGTTCAGTCCCAGCGACCAGATTACGAAGAAAGCATCATTGGGGAGTTCAATACTATTGATGAAATTAATTTGTTCTTGTTAAAGCAGCACCCCACCCGAACTACTTGAATTACCTCCGACCATCGACACAAAACTCATTGATCTTGAGGCCCTGGCCTGGTATGGGAAAGAGCTTGATCTCGCTGCCTCCAGACTAAAGGCTGAGCTTATGGCCATTTCTGTTTTGCGTGAGGAGGTCAGTATGGCCGTTCGTAGGAAAAAAGGAGACGCCAGTTAGCGGCGGGCTGTGGGATTACCGGCGTTTATCAATAGTGTCAACTATCAAGCTTATGTAAGCAGACCTCGAATCTTCACTGTCGGACTGTCTTGCATAGGCTTTTTTTATTGCTCCATCGGAGAGTGGATGCTTCATATTGAGGAATAACATTACCACCAACACATCAATACAGCGGGCGGATGCAAAATACTCATAGATATAATCGTACGTTGTTTTTTTAAAATCGCCCCCCACTGAGCCGAGGTCAATCAGCGCTGCGATTATCTCTCCTGCCTCGCCATTCCTAACAGTTGGCTTCAACTGGCTTAGTTTTCGTTTCAGAGCCTCCTCGCGATCTCGTTGTTGCTGTAGATAATCAGAAAGGCTATTAAACATTCAAACTGGTCCTGTGCATTCTAATCCCACCTATCATACGGACATTCTTAAAATCTTGGAACCAGGGAAAGATACGGTCGGATCTAGACCGGTGGTGGGGGAGTATCGACTTTTACCTTTCGAAAACACAGTCGTTTTATAAAAGGGGTTGCTGCGTACCTAAAATAAGGTACAATTTGTTTGAAAGGGAAGGCTACGGAGCCGCCCATTAACTGCCTAAGGAGGCGTTCATGTCAACTATCCCTCAATTAGCTAAGCTGGGTTTTTCCTCAGATGTTGTTCCTGTGATCAATACCCCAGCGCCCAATATGACTCGCGGATTTGAGCGCTTTCATATCAGCTATAACAGTTCATCTGCCGGGTATGGCTGCGATACAACTGCTCTGGTTCTGGATGGCCGTGTGTTTTTCGTACTGAACGGGGACCATGCCTGTGATATGACCAAAGCTGCCGCAGCACGCGGTATCGATGGCTGCATTGACGTCTTCATAGACCGTATCGAGTCGGCTAGTCGACACAGCGAGCATAAAATGGCAATTGGTCTGACAAACGATGAGTTCGGATTGATGCCGACCGCGCTCGCTGTCATCGGAGAAGAGAACATCCTCCGTCTTCTATCTGCTGTGACAGGAAACGCTCAGGACTTTTCAGCGTACGGTATTAATCAGACTTAACCATTCTCAGCCCCTACTGACCCATAACTTTTGAGGCTTGTATGAAACTTGAAGATTTAACAGGTGACGACCGTACTCTGGTTGTAGTCGCTCTCCAGGCTCTTTTCCGGGAGCGAACTAACTCATATCATGCAGCCTGCACCGCCTGCCAGCTTGCAGGCGAGAAACCACCAGCTGAGAATCTTATTGGCGTGGAGGAAAGTATTTCGGCAATTCGCCGGATGGGAGCTCTCCCGCAGAGATGAAGCCAGATATGAAATCAACCAATGAGAACGAAAACAGACGCGGATTGCTCATCAGTGCAGGTCAGTTGCTGTTTGGTGAGCGCTGGCAAACAGAACTCGCCAGAGCCCTTGGACTGTCGGACGGCAGACGCATCCGGCAGTGGCTTTCTGGTGACAGACCAATACCTGTCGGTATATGGGATGACCTGCGTGAACTCCTGGAGGACAGAAGCTCCAAAATGGAGCTGATAGTTAAACAGATTCAAGCCAGTAAGAAAGATAAAATGTAGGTACCTGCAGCTGACCATTAACAGGAGGCATAATGACGCAACAATTTTCTCCTCCGTATGAGGTGGTGGAAATGTCCCGGCGTATTTTTGAAAATTTAATCTCCAGTACTCTTAAGACATCTGATACCACAGGAACCTGCATGTATGGTTCGATTCTGGTTTCCATGCTACTGGAGAAATTTTCTGGGGTCAGGACGCGTATCGCCGGTGGTGATGGTGTTGGTGATGGCGGAATTGTCACCCCTGAAGGCATGAAAGGGCATTACTGGGTTGTCGCTAACGTTCATGGCATGCACTTTATTGTAGATATAACTGCCGATCAGTTCGGTATGGACAGTATCATATACAAAGGTCTTAAGGATGCCCCGGAGTACGTGGAAGGGCACCAGGCTGTAGTAGATGAGCATGTTGCTGATAGTTTTCAGAAGCTTTTTCAAAGCTACTCTTCAGAGGATACCCGGCTATGAGCCCTGTCAAAAATGGCGACATCATGAAACGCCTCAGAAAAATGATGCCCAAGACCGTTGAGCCTGCATTCAATTCACCTGAGGAGTTGTTGCAATGGCAGCGGGAACAGGGACAGCTTCGCTCGGAGGCCCTTGAGCGCGAGAATAGAGCTATGAAAATGCAAAGGACTTTTAACCGGTCAGGGATACGTCCTCTGCATCAGAATTGTTCATTTGATAACTACTTAGTTGAATGTGAGGGACAAATGAAAGCACTCATGCTCGCCCGCCAATATGTAGAAGAATTTGAGGGGAACATCGCCAGTTTTATTTTCTCTGGAAAACCAGGCACTGGCAAAAACCATTTGGCAGCAGCAATCTGTAATGACCTCTTGTTGCGGGGAAAGTCAGTTTTAATCATAACGGTTGCAGACATCATGTCGTCCATGAAAGATACCTTCGGCAACAGGAATACCAGTGAAGAACAACTACTGAACGATCTCAGTAAAGTTGACCTTCTGGTCATTGATGAAATTGGAGTGCAAACAGAATCACGCTATGAAAAAGTTATCATCAACCAGATTGTTGATCGCAGGTCATCATCAAAACGCCCTACGGGGATGCTCACTAACAGCAATATGGAAGAGATGAACAAACTTGTAGGTGAGCGCGTGATGGACCGCATGCGTCTCGGAAACAGCCTATGGGTAGTGTTTAACTGGGAAAGCTACCGACATCGTGTTTCTGGAAAAGAATACTGAATCGACTGGAAAAACAATGAGAGTACTGCCTGGCAGAGCACGTTATACTGGTTAAAATCACAGATATTATTTGCGCTGGGTTAAATGAGTGATAGAATATCACGCATATAACCTGTGGAGGCAATAATGTCTGAATTTGATTCCCTTGCGGAAGAGCTGGTGGAAGAGGCACGTAATGAAGAGGCCAGACAACAGCAAAGGGACCTGTCCCTGATAGGGAAAGTCCTTGAAATCTATGATCAGAAGTTTGTTGCCGAACTTTTGCGTAAGCTGGGAAATTCAGACTGGACCAGGGAGACCCTGAACCGCTGGATTAACGGGAAATGTGGGCCACGTTCACTTACCGTAACTGAGGCATCGCTTCTTGAAAGACTGCTCCCGCAGCCGCCAGCAAACCATCCCAATTATGCTTTTCGCTTCATCGATCTCTTCGCCGGTATCGGCGGTATCCGTCATGGGTTTGAAGCCATTGGCGGCCAGTGTGTTTTCACAAGTGAATGGAACAGCTATTCAGTCAAAACTTATAAAGCAAACTGGTACTGCGATCCCGAAGCGCATATCTTCAATTCGGACATCCGCGATGTGACACTCAGTCATAAGGAAGATGTCAGCGAAGAAGATGCCTACGCCCATATCGATAAATCGATACCCGATCATGATGTTCTGCTGGCTGGTTTCCCGTGTCAGCCCTTTAGCCTTGCAGGTGTGAGCAAAAAAAACTCACTTGGCCGTAAACACGGTTTTGAATGTGACACCCAGGGGACCCTATTCTTTGATGTGGCTCGTATCATCATGGCAAAAAAACCGGCCATCTTTGTACTCGAGAACGTCAAGAACCTCAAAAGCCATGATAAAGGGAAAACTTTCCGTGTCATTATGGATACCCTGAATGAGCTCGGTTACGACGTTGCTGATGCTGAAGCTACAGGTGCGGATGATCCAAAAGTTATAGATGGTAAGCATTTCATCCCTCAGCACCGGGAGCGTATTGTTCTGGTGGGCTTCAGACGTGACCTGAATTTAAGTCAGGGATTTAGCCTTGCTGACATTTCTTCGCTGTTTCCTGAAAGAAAAGTGCTGTTCAGAGAACTCCTTGACAGTGATGTTGATGATAAATACACACTAACGCCAAAGCTGTGGGATTATCTCTATAAATACGCCAAAAAACACCAAGAGAAAGGTAATGGCTTTGGCTTTGGCCTGGTTAAACCAGACGATGATAAAGCGATTTCCAGAACAATATCAGCAAGGTATCACAAAGATGGCAGTGAATCGCTTGTTGATCGTGGTTGGGATAGCGAACTCGGTGAAAAAAACTTTAATGACCCTGATAACATGGCCAGACGTCCTCGGCGTCTAACACCGCGTGAGTGTGCCCGGCTAATGGGATTTGAGCAGCCAGGGAAAGTAACTTTTCGAATCCCCGTATCCGATACTCAAGCTTACCGCCAGTTCGGAAATTCCGTCATCGTGCCGGTCTTTGATGCAGTAGCGAAATTGCTGGAGTCACGGATCATCGAGGCTGTAAAGGCCCGGAAATAAATGCACTAAAAGAGCCCCAAGGGGCTCTTCAAATATCTATGCTGGTATCATCCCATGCGCATACGACTCTCGCCAGATGTGAGGGGATGTCACCAATAGAGTTTTTTGATTTCATCAATAAACGCAGATAGTGACATTAACTCACCCCTGATTTCCTCAGGAAAGGCCTTATGCAACCCTACCGGTACAACGAGCCGTATCCCCTCAGACTGCATTTCCCTGAACTGGGCCACAGAGACGCCCTGCTGTACGGTGAACAGGTGTACTGTATCAATTCTGTCAGCCTCATTCAGTACCTGCCGCCAGCGGTCCTTACAGGTGGTTTTAACCCCCAACATGCGTAACCGTTCAGCTGGGTAATCAGGATCGTGATAGGCAGCACCGGAAGGAAAGATGAAATCGGGTTTTTTCTTACCTTCCGTGATAGCCTGGGTTTCAAAGCTCGTTGCACCGTGTTCTTTGAAAAGAGATTCAAGATGGAGCTCAAGACTTTTCCCGGCACGAGACTTCCTCCGGTTACTCACTGAATTAGCAAGCGTAATAAAATCATTCACCGTAGCAAAGCCTTCGGCTATCTGACCCAGCACGTGCAGTTCCTCAACGGCAAGAAAAATTTCAAACTCAATTTTCCTCCTCCGCGTCAGTTGTGAGTCCGGGTCGTCAGTTGTTCTATCGTAATGACATGCGGCAAAACTAATAATCTCCCTTCCTGAAGGGAAGTGGTGAGTCCATTCGGGTGGAAGCTTATACTTTGTTCTGCCAGGAGAAGTTTCTGTAACGAACCCTCCAATTATTTTATCTCCCGGACCAAATATCGTTGCTCCCGGGATAACTTCACCAATAATTGGTTCAAGAATATCTTCCTCGGTCAGGTCCTTGCAGACCCAGACATCACAATAACTGGATGATGTTCCAGGCACATGGTCGAAGGCGAGAAGTGCCAGAGCGCCGGTATTCTCCGGATTCTGGAGAGGATTTTGTCTACCAAAGCCCGTCAGACGCTTTTCATCACGGGTGCCCCCGAAAAATTTATTGTTGTAGTAAATGGCCCTTACATCATCAAGGTCAGGGCAATCAGGATGAGATGACACGTGAACAGAAAAAAGAGCTTCAGGATTTCTTAACTGAGTATCACGGAGGGAAGGAAACAGCTCATCAATGACGGCTCCCGGCATGTAAAGACCAGACTGGTGGGATCTTGTAGCACCGGTATCGTTCGCGGATAAGCGCTTAACGTATACCCAAACATTCGCAGAACACTTTGTTTGCAACCACTCCGCCAGAAGGCTCATTCAAACCTCAACACCATAAACATTCGCTGTTTATGCACGATGTTACGGATCCTGAGGGTAGAATCAAGGCAAAAGAGAGTGAGCGTGGCTGTGAGGATAAAAGGTGTAACTATGAATTCATTCGTATGTTCAGGAGGTTATGCTAAAAATAAGCATACACCATCACTTAATAATTTATTAAACCACAAGGACATCTGAATTAAATTTTATCACTATCTTCACATTATATTCATATTCGCACTTACATTTAAATATAAAAACAAAAGTTAAAAAATAGAACGGTGTGATTTCATCTTTATAATTATTCACTGTTTATGAGATGAGTATTCCCATCTGCATTAAAAGATACCCGCCTAGAAATATAGGGGATTGACGAAGCGACTTTAAATGCAAGAATAGATATGCACGTTGTTCTAAGAAATGGAAGACACACAGGAAAGAACAGTGTTTTCGTTCTTACAGGTCAACATAGTGCGAACTAAATATTTTTTATTACAATCAAAATGCGGGATTTCATTGACTAAACATTTATATGTGGAAAAATAGATTCATCCCGTATCACTCAAGAAGGTAACATATGATAATCCGTGACAAGATTACCGCAGAATTGAATTACCAGGCATCTGTAGAAGGAGAGACGGGTAATATAAAAATGTGTCGTATTATTCTGGAGTCTGTGAACAACATGGTTGTTTACAATACAATGGTAAAGGTAAAAAAAGCACCAGGCTCTGACTCAAAAACCGACGATGAGCAGTATTTCCACTATGTAAAGTCCTGGGTGGTTCCGTTCATTGAAAAAATGCATGCAGTCAATGACAAATGAATGCAGCATAACTGAAAGGAAGAACTCATGGCATTACTGATATCAGCAGACGATCGCATTACAAGGCTATCCCCTCTGGACCTGGAAGGTAGCCGTGATAATGACGGTGCATTCTCGCTTGCAGATATGCAACAACTGGTCGGTGGTTACATTGAAGCTGTGAAGCTCAACCCTGTAATCGTTCATGAAAACATTCGATATTGCTGGTTGGTTATTAATGAAGAAGGAAAGCTTCTATCCTTACCAGTAAACAAAAATGCAACTATTCTGGTGAAAAGTGTTATCGGCCCTGACGACTATATAGTCGGAAATGCGTTGATGCTCGAAGAAACCGAATTTCAATAGCTTAACAACATGGCTTTGAATGTTTTTTTATGAAGTTTTGGTCTTTATATTAGCCTGTCATTGACAGGCTTTTTTATAAAAATCATGGTGTTGGGATTTAATCTAGGTGCAAGCAGAAAGTTACTTTCTTTTTGACATTCCTAAGGAAATATTTAGAGCTAATATATCAGGTTTAACATTAACAAGTTGCAATAAACATTCTCTATGGCCATATGTGCTACCTCCGGATTTATCGATATAGACTTCACCATTAGCTCTCTTTCTTTCCCTTCCGTAACGTGCTGCGTATGCTTCTGGCATATTTTTTGAGCAAATCTCGCAAGGCCCCAGGTAGTCACTACTCCGACCCGTTGCTCTGGTGACTTTAATCATACGACCTGTCGGTTCATTTTGAATCATTACAATTCCCCCCTATAATCTAAATGAAATATAGGATTCGTGCCTACCCATTAAAATAGTTAAAAATTAGCAAGCCAAACACACCAAATACACTAAAATAGAACGTAGCAACAATGATTCTGGCAGACACGGTTGGTGTCATCCTTGCATTAAATGCGCAGATGAAAAGCGCAATGGTTGCAACAGTTTTTATAATGTAACCTGGAAATACATTGCTTTCGCCTATAATCTTGCCGACCTGTGAGCTTAACAGGCAAAAAGCTAGAATAACAAGCGGGCTCAACCATTTTTGGTTTCGACTAAAGTAAGAATCACTTTTTTTGTTATGCATACTCATATATTTTTCCCTTTTTTTTAATGCTATTCTGCTGATATCATCAGATTTGTTGTTAAAAAGTTACTTTTTGCGAGTCGTGTTCTTGCATGCGATAAAAACAAGCAGAGCAACCACACAAATTGTGAAGAATAACGCTTGCCATTGGCTCCTGAGATAATCCATTGATTGAGAATCGTATAACGCCGTAGTTCTATGAAGATCGTTGTTCTCAATCGCGACTTGTTGCTTTTGAGCGTCTGCACCCAAATCTTTTACCATTAACTCAATCATGTCGTTTTTTGTTGATTTTGAAATATTGCCCTCGTCAGTTCTATTTTTAGAGATGACCGCATCATGGCTTTGTTTTTGGCTTTCAAGTATAGAGATCAGATGCTGAATGCTAGAATTCAACTCTTCGCTGGATGAGTTATTTTTGTTCAATGATGAGATTAGTTGATCGATTTTTTCTTGTTCAAGTTTGTGCTTCAGTTGCACGGATATTTTATTGGTCAGTTCCTCCTGACTTTTATTAAGCACATTGTGCTCAGATATTTTCTCAGAAGTAGTGTTTCGTTCATTAATCAGGTCAGTTAAGTGGTTCAAACCCCGTAAATCGCTAGACTCAAATTTATCATTGGCTGGTTCATCAAAACTGCTGGCAAAGCTAACAGGGCTCATGAATGCAGTCAGAAGAATGACTGGCAGGGATGACCGAAAGAAGTTTGAAAATATAGAGGATTTCATAAAAATAACCTGAGTCGTAGATAAAGTGGTCTATCTATCGTACAGGCCAGTTAAGTTACTTTTCTGACTTAAATGCTCATAAACACGGTTTATGACATTTTTTTTTAGCAAACGTAGAGGTATGCCCCTGGGAGATAGAGGGGCACAAATCTGCTCAGCATCCCATCATCCGTTCCATTTTCTCCATTTGGCTCAGCTCATCGAGTTCACGCTGCTCACGCCGTCTTTCCACTAATGCTCTTTTTTCGCCGAAAGACATCTCGCGGATATTTGGAACTTTCACTTTCCCGCTGCCTTTACAGGTAGTGCAAAGGACATCATAGGCACCGTTAACGATCCTTTGCCGTTCCTCTGGCTCAATATCGTAAAGTTCAGAGTTGGTAAAACCATCTGAAAATGCAGGGTTGTCCATGCTACCGTGGCCATCACAGTGATGGCAAATTGCCCAATAAAAGTTGCCCATAATGCCTTCCTCAATCTGCTGTTACACCACTCATCGTCTGTTTTTAGCGGCTTATCGGTGGTTACGTCATTACACTTACAATTATATGCCGTAGGAGGAACATATTTTGCAATCACATCTATGTGGCGGCTCATGTTTTTCAAAGCACGTCAATGTATGCAGTCTGAGCGGAGGAATACGGCGAAATACGGTATGACCGCAGCTAAGTCGTAAGACCCAGATCCTGCCTCCTCTTTCTCCAGTTGTGATATCAATGTGTACAACATCCCTCCAGACCTTTTTCATTTTGGTTTCTTATCCAAGCTTTTTGCTGTTTTTATCAAAGGGAGGATCAATTACCATATCCGCAGCTTTGTCCCACTCACTTGGGGTCACTGCTCCCGTCAGGTACGCAATCCTCATACCTATTGTAGGTCTGCCCGCTTTCATGAGATACGCCGCTGCACCTGCACACATAGCATCTTTCGTTGAAGGGGTGTACAAGCCATCTTCAAATTGCCCGCCAGCAATAGAATGTACAATTTTATGGCAGTAAAAGGTTGTGTGATCATCTTTTACCAGGGTATCGATAATGGACGATAGACGACCAGGGCTCAGATGGATGGCCCCTTCTTTCCTGAAAGGGCAGTTAGCACAGGGCATCTTTAACCGAAACATATCTTTGATGCGGAAATGCCCCCCAGCACCCAAGGTTGTTGGTTCGATACTGCCTGTTTTATCTTTTTGCATAGTTGCACCAACCGTGATAAACGAAAATTGCTTGTGATTGCAGTCAGCGATCTGAGCACCGTTCCTCTTTTCTCTCTTCTGAATCGTCCCAGCAGTGTTCTGATATCTCTCTAGTGACAGCAACTGAGTTGTCTTCAGCTAAAACATGATAATCAGCAAACCTAAAGTTATCACACAGTATTACTGTGTAACGCTTCATTTTTGCTCCTCAGATCTGAGATCTGCAACCTAAACAAGATGGGGGTGTGTTATGTCGTAAAACTGTCCATAAGTTAGTTTCTTGAAGTTTGGGGGGATGATAACTGGTTTATTATACCCATCATTCCTGTTAGGTATGGCGAAAGCTAATGCATCCTGCCTTCCAGAGATTGTACCACCGTAAGTTGTCAGGATAGCTGTAGCGAAAGGGCGATTGGCCACTGGTCCACCGTGGGCGCTGTGCATGATGCCAAAATGATTAATTATGTATGAAGACCAGCATGGGAAAGGACCGAGTTTGTTATTAACATTTTTAATAATTACATCGAGTTTTTTGTTGAACTCCCGCCCATCCGATGTATTTCCTTTCCCCCGGGCTACAATCACCGGTACCTTATCCATATAGCTTCGTCTTTTGATCGTGATTTCGCACGGGAATTTGTGATCTGCTTTCCAGACGAATGACTGTATTTTATCCCCCTTATCACCAAAACTCTGGGAGTCGACCCAGCCTACGGCTTCAACGAGTGTCATGGCTTCTTTAATTAATTCTGACCGCTTCTGTGAAATCGGCTCGAAGGACTCAATTAGAGCCTGAACCTCTGGCCCTTCCACAATATAGTAATCATAAAACTTCACATGGTCGGACATTGTGCTTTCCTTTTAATAATATTGGTTTGGGTGCCATCAAAGAAAGTTACTTTCCGTGCGTCTAGTCTAGAGGCCTAGCACCTCTTTCATTTGCTTTTGCGTTCTGATGGCTTTTGCCAGCGTTAGATCAACATCTCCCCTGTATCCCGTACCATCAGGTAAAATAACCAGACGCACCATTTTTCTGTTAGGTTTACAAATCTCTATCCTGTCTCCTTTGCGAAATACAGAGTATCCTTTTTTACATGCCTCAGAGACTAATTTTTCAATACCTTTACTTGCCATAAGTTAGCCTTACTCGGATTGAATCAGTATTAAAATTAAATATACAGTACCAGGAGGCCACAAGGTCGACAACAGCAAGGCAAAATTTCATCCTGCCCAACATAAGCCAGCGGGTCATTATCATACTTCACTTCACCCGATTTTTTCTTGAGTCGACATGCACCGCAATAACCAGAACGGCATTGTGATTCCACCTGGATGCCTGCTGATTCCAGTTGTTCCAAGATAGTAGTAACGGCATCTTCGCCAGTTATAACTGCCTCACTCTGTTCGGTAGAAACAATCTGACAATTAAAGTTAGCTGACATAACGCCCCCTTGGTAGTTGGTTCATTATATCACTTCCAGATGCCACCATAACCCCCTTAATTATTTGGCAACAGAAAAAAACCTTAGTTAATACACCTCGTCATAAACAGCCAAAAATTTCCACTTGGGGTTTCCCTCAAAAAAACAAATTGAAAACACCCCACCCAAAAACTGCGAATGTTTTTGAAATATCACTCACCTTTTCTCTTCTAAATTTAAAATGACCCCTTGTCGTAGCGTTTTAATATGCAATCATATTCATAACAAAGGAGGAAATATGATTCATTCATTTGAAGAAAAAAATCTTGAGAAGTTATTTACGAGCGGGAAATCGCAGTCAGGGCTTCCTACGGATATTACTAACAGTCTTAAAAGAGCCCTTAATGA
Source organism: Klebsiella sp. P1927 (assembly GCF_018204675.1). NCBI lineage: Bacteria > Pseudomonadati > Pseudomonadota > Gammaproteobacteria > Enterobacterales > Enterobacteriaceae > Klebsiella > Klebsiella sp. P1927. The sequence goes on from NZ_CP073378.1 coordinate 114,824, forward strand.
GTTACACGCTGCGGGAAGCGAAGCCGACCTGATCCGTCTTAAAAGCCGTAACTATGAAAAAATCCACCATACGCGGTTACGCGAACGTGAAAGGGCGGGCGATATGTCCTCTATCCGCGTGTCTTCAAAATACCGCCTGCTGTTTACGTGGGCCAATGGTGGGGCTAATCGGGTCAAACTTACCGCTCATGCCCATGCTTAAGGAATTGTTTAATGCACCATGTAGCAGAGCATCCTGAGGAAGAAATCCGGGCTATCGAGTTATATACATTGTTGGGCCGGGAAGGCGTGCAGGTGCGTCTGAACAGTCTCTCTGTTAAGGCTATATCTCGTTGGGAGCAGGCTCTACCTTTGCCTCCTGATTTTACGGGGACACCCTTTGATTTTCTAACGGATGCTGAACGCGAAGAAAGGCATCTTTTGTTAATCGGACAGATGCTCTGCATTGATGAACAGGCAGAGGCCCGCGAGCGTATCAAACAGCGTTTAGCCAGTCGTAGGAAAGGTAGCAGCCAGCAAAGAGCTGACTGAACCAGTCAAAGCAAATATATGGGACGACAATGTTAGAGAAAATTTATTACCTTGCCCTTTTTCTGATTGCGATTTGCATTATTCGCGGTTTCGTTTTCGCATGGAGCAGACGCAGTCCATTGGCCCTGACGTTGACCATCAGTGCCCTGGTGATTTGTCTGGCTTTCCATACTCTGAATAACTCCGTAGCAACAAGTATGGATCAGATATTGTCCGGTACCAGGGACTTTACACAGTGTGACTTCATTGACCAGCAATCAGCTGAAATCAGCGGTCGTGGCTATCCGGTCATTGTCCTAATGTGCGATGACGGTCAACAGGTTGTTAATGCTGACGTTTATTCACGACAGCTGATGCAGAATCAGGATTGCAACACGTTCAGGGCGGTGACAAGTTGTCACTTACTGCCAGAAAAGTAACTTTCGATAAAAATAATTATCCGCTGCGGCATTTGTAGCGGTTATGCGAGGAAGCTTACTTTCAAATCTGATAATCTTTCTGAAGTAAACATGCAGCGAACGAAAAACCTTATTAATCATAGAGAAAACAATGAATTTCAACGACGAGCAGAATAATGCCAGCGATAAACATGCAGATGATCCTGTGCAATCAGGACAGAGCGAACAAAACACAATTAGGATTCTTAAACCAGGATCAAATAACGACCTGATTGACCAACTTCGTGGTGGGCCTCTGGACAAAACATCCGTTAACTATGAATACCACTCACCGGATCCTACTGAAACTGCCCAACGTCTTGCTTTAATTAATTATTTCAATGCCGGAGAAGAAAAAATGGTGCCTTTTAATCCTGTTAATTTGCTTCAAATTATGTCATCTCACAAGATGGAGACAGATGATGTTGCGCTAATCGCCGGTACCGATTCTGTTGCAGTGGAGTCCTGGTTCAAGGATGGGGTCGCCAGTGAGACAGCACTGCACAACATCGCATGTGCGGTCGGGGTATCGACGGAATGGATTCGGGGCTTTGTCTCCGGTAAGGATGAAACCCTTAAGGCAAACAGTGAAGGCCTGACGAAAGAGTTGCAGAATCTTCCCCCTGAAGAAATCGCCGTTCTGACAAAAAGCTTCAGTTTGCGTTTGAAAGAAATCAGCGAACTCGATAACCACCAGCAGAGCCCAGCCGGGTCGATCGTCTCACTTAATGAGGTTTACAATAGTGATACCGAAGAGATCCTTGCTACTTATCGGCTACTGCCTGAAACAGAAAGACAAAATCTATATCGTGTGGTTTGTTTGAGACACAAAGAACTAGCACGACTTTACGAACAATATATTTAATATTAACAACCGATTAAAAAATGCAGTCTGGCTCCCGAACTGGACATTTGGTTGCAGGTGTCCATTTTTTATTTACACCTGCTTGTTTTCAAGGGAGTTCACAATTAGAAATAAACACTGGAACATCACAAGTAATCTCCATTTAAAATCCCCCCCCTTAGTCAGGGGCTATGATATTGCAATCAAAGAAAAATGACTTTCCGGGGGGGGGTAACCACACTCAAACATTGGATGTTTATTAACTAAATATGTCCTTTCCGTATTATTTTTGATTCTGATGAATTCGCCCCTGGCATTCAAGATTAAATATGAGATAATGATTACACGAATTTCACAGGGGTATGTTATGTCTCTTCTGAATCTGGATTTAATTGAAGCCATTTACTCTGATGCCGAGCGTGAACTCACCAATGATGAGTTATATAGGGAGGTACAGTCTCGCCTTTCAATTTCAGATAATGATTTCAATAAAAAAGAAAAATTCGGTTTGGCCGGTGTGCCGCATAACAAAATAAAACACCGTATCCGTTGGTTCCAACAGACGCTAAAAGCTATGAACGTCATTGAGCGTATAAGCTCAGGCCGTTCTCTATGGCGCCACTGTCGGAAAAACAAGTCAGGGCTTTCCGAAGTCAGGGAAGGGGCTTGTTTAGTGGCATTCAGTACAGATCTCGGCGTAGCGATTTTAGGAAATTCAACAATGGTGTTACCGGGCAATACCGAGCCGGTTCATCTCTGCCTGACTTCACCACCTTATCCGCTCAGAAAGCAGCGGGATTATGCTGCAGCCTTCAAAAGCGACTGTGACTATATTGATTTCATCGTAGAAGCCATTCGGCCAATTGCCCACCAGCTGGTTGACGGTGGTTCTGTCGTGCTGAATATCGGACAGGATATTTTTAATCCGGGGCGGCCTTCTCGTTCCCTCTATCCTGAGCGCCTGTTACTGGCCTTGTGCGAAAAGCTTGACCTCTACCTGATGGACCGGGTGCCATGGGTTAATATGAGCAAACCACCTTCTCCGACATATTGGGCCTGCCGCAAGAAAATTCACCTGCTGGCCGGGCATGAAATGATTTTCTGGCTGACCAATAATCCAGATGCTGTCCGCTCCTGTAACCAACGTGTTTTGCAGCCCCACACCGAGAGCCATAGCGCGTTGATTTCCAGAGGCGGAGAGATGCGCAAGACAATTTACGGTGACGGCGCTCATGGCGTGAAACCAGGGGCCTTTGCGCACCACACTAACGGGGCTATTCCCAAAAATGTGATGATCAGAGGCCATGCATGTGCTGACACTCGTCGGTTTCATCAGGAGGCTAAACGCTTAGGGCTTCCTGCTCATGGGGCGATGTTCCCTACGGCCATCCCCGATTTTTTCATACGGTTCCTGACGGAGGAAAACGAGCTTGTTGTTGATCCTTTTGCCGGTTCTCTCAAGACAGGCCTGGCCGCCGAGCGGCTCAACCGCAGATGGATGTGTTTTGATAGTATTCTGGAATGGTTACGAATTTCAGCCACCGGCTTTTTTTCTGACTTCCCGGGATTTGAGATGAACCCGATTATTGATAACGGTGAGTTGTTCGCGTAAGCGGCCGTTACGAATAAACATTATTCACTCTGTCTTTTGCGGAGTGAACGATCACAGGAGATGGCGATATGCCTGACATTATCCCGCACCAACAACAGCCGGAACGTCTTCATAAATTTCACTCCCTCAAGGGAGGGCAATACTGGCGCGCAAAAAACGATATTCCTGAGCAATGTATTGAACAGGATGAAGTGTTGCTGATTGAGTCGCTCCGCTGGGTTGATAATGCACTCCATACTGTGATCCTCCGCACCCATCCGTCAAAATACGGCAAAGACTTTGTTTTCAAATTTACCGATGCTGCTGGCCGTAGCTGCCGCACCACGAAATCGTTTAAAGAGCATCGATTTCTGTTTAATGACTTTCTGGATAAATTTGAATTTGCAGATGATGGGCAGGATATCCGGAGCCAGGAACTGCTTGCAGCTCAAAACCGGGTTAGCCAGCTGACTCAGCAAATGACCGAAACCATGTCTGATCCTGAAGCACTGCGTACGGAACTCCTCGGCAGGGTTGAAGCAAAGAAAGCCAGTTCATCGACGCCAGGCGATGACAAAAAGCAACTTCCTATGGTTATGGAGCTGTCTTCATCAACTGAGATAGCGTCTCTTGGCACAGCTCTGTCATCAGGTATCGATGAAGCCAAAATAGCACAGCTCCAGCAGGCTGTTGAGTTCAGACATGAAATCGCACAGGCGCAAATCGACTGGATTAAAGAAAAGAATAATGCGATTTCGAGAGCCGTCATGGCTATTACTCCCTATCTGGAAGAGTCGGCTGCCGCCCAGCTTGCCATTGCCGAAGAAAGTCGCGAAACGCTGAATAAACTGATGGACGGTATAAAGTCCCTTGACCTCTACATCGGGAAAGATGTGGTGGTGAACACTATCAGGGAGGGTGAATCAGCACCGCCACACATTCCCTTGACGTTCGTACAGCGTAAGCTGGCCGTCGATGAGGAAACGGCTGTTTTTCTCGATATAGGAGAATGGTTTGATTTTGAAAAGTTGCCACTTTTTTTCCATGCATTAAACAACCATCCAGGGCTGGTGGAGCAGATCTTCCCGTCACAGCGCTGCGTGGTATGTATGACCACTACCCGTCGCTATATTGATTATCAGGACCGTTGGGCTAACTGGGAGCTCAATGCAAAAAACCAGACGGTCTTTCTGATGGTTAGGGACGGCGAACGGCTGTTCCAGGTTTACTCTGGAGTAGAGTCTCACCTCGGCGCTCATACACTTTTTCCAACCACCGATGAACAGGGAAATATCTTTCGAGGCATTGACGGTTCGCAGGTTACGTTCAATGACGTGTCATACACTGACAAGCTTAAAGCGCATGAGATGGTTGCTCTGCATTATTACCGGTTTCTTATCCTGTGCTGCGGGCTCGACCACCGGCTTAAGCTGTTTGGCGAGTTCTACGACCCTCAGGACCGCTTAAGTTTCGTCTCTATGGCGTTCCAGGAGAAGTATTGTCGATTCATTTATGATCATGATGGTACTGGCCTTCTGGACGATCCTGATGCGAAAGTGCGCCCCTCTATTGAGGAGTATATAACCCAGGCCAATAGCCATTTGCGCTCAGGTTCAAGGGTGTTCTGCGAGTGGAGAGCTGTTTGTACACCAAATACCGCGCCGGGCGTTGTGAAAGTCGATACTGGTACCAGTTACCGATCCTATTATTTTACCGCCGATTTCATCAATGATGAGGGAATGGCGGTGGCCTTTACCCGCAACAATGAGATTTGCGTGGAGGTTCCGGTCAAAAAAGATATCTACCGTCGCACTCGGGCTAATGATGTACGTGAATTTAATGCGAAAGTATCCCTCACTAATTTTCAGCGTGATCCGTGGGATGACGCCTGCAGCGTGGGATTCCTCTGTCTGGACGCGGTTAAAGCCGATGATCTGGATTATTACATCCACAGCCGTTCCAGCCGTAAAAATTTTATGTACTACATAAAGCTCTTCAAACGCCTTTCAGCTGTCCTGAGAGCGGAAGAAGAGCAGGAGAAGCCCTATCGGCAAAAGCTCATCAGAGCGCTGGTGGATGGCAACATAGGCACAAAAACTAATCGTGCTGAAATCGTCGACAAGACAGTCATCACCTGGCGGGCGGACAAAAAAGGTCAGCCGCTTAGTGAAGGAATTGACAACGAGAAAAGCTGGAAAGCATTACTTGGCATGATGGACCTGATCGCCTGGCGCGGTTTGAGCCATAGAGAGGCTGCAGTGGAGATGGCCATCTTCCGGGGTAGCAAACCGTTACGTCTTATAGTCACGACAAATGCCAGACTGGCTCTGTATGTTACCCCTACAGCCGAGGAACGTGACGATCGCGTGGAAAAACATAAGTGGGCCATGCTGCTGACCTTTAAAATGTCAGCAAAAGGGCTGACTCTTGATTCCAGCAAACCTGCGTTGCTAAGCAAAAATAGTGTTTGCGAAACAACCCTCTATGAATGGCCGGAGGCCAATGAGTGGAAAGGGTTGAAATCAGTGTTCTCCAGCTTTCACGAAAAGCAAAGAGCGTTTGAATATATTGAGACAGGCAAAGAGGACCTCCGAAAACTGTCTCCGGCTAACCCCTCAGAATTTGAGGCTGGGGTACGTGAATGGATGACGGCCTACTGCGAAATGAATGATTACCGCAAAACCGGGGGCCAGGTGCAGCAGCCGAGATTGATGATACCGGTAGGCATCTACATTAACCGGGGAGACTGGCAGTATATCTACGTCACAACAGAAAGTGAGGCCGCTGGGTATTTTTATCACAACAGCAGCGAACGCCTGAAAAAGGAACTTTATCAGGAATATGTTTCACGCTTTGCTCACCCGGAAGGAAAGCTCGAAAGGCTTGAAACTAGGGGGAACAGGCTGGCATTGGGCATGACGAACAGAACTCCCGACATCGGCATGTTCTGTGCAGATCGCAATGTTGAAATGGATAGCGTGAATTATGGACCTTTATCTTAGGAAGGTGCGAACAAGTTCCTGATATGAGATCATCATATTCATCCGGAGCGCATCCCAGAGGGACATCATGAGCCATCAACTCACCTTCGCCGATAGTGAATTCAGCACTAAGCGCCGTCAGACCCGAAAAGAGATTTTCCTCTCCCGCATGGAGCAGATTCTGCCATGGCAGAATATGACCGCTGTCATCGAGCCGTTTTATCCCAAGGCGGGCAATGGCCGACGGCCCTATCCGCTGGAGACCATGCTGCGTATTCACTGCATGCAGCATTGGTACAACCTGAGCGACGGTGCCATGGAAGATGCCCTGTACGAAATCGCCTCCATGCGCCTGTTTGCCCGATTATCCCTGGATAGCGCCCTGCCGGATCGCACCACCATCATGAATTTCCGCCACCTGCTCGAGCAGCATCAACTGGCCCGTCAATTGTTCAAGACCATCAATCGCTGGCTGGCCGAAGCAGGCGTCATGATGACCCAAGGCACTTTGGTGGATGCCACCATCATTGAGGCACCCAGCTCTACCAAGAACAAAGAGCAGCAACGCGATCCGGAGATGCATCAGACCAAGAAAGGCAATCAGTGGCACTTTGGCATGAAGGCCCACATTGGTGTCGATGCCAAGAGTGGCCTGACCCACAGCCTGGTCACCACCGCGGCCAACGAGCATGACCTCAATCAGCTGGGTAATCTGCTTCATGGAGAGGAGCAATTTGTCTCAGCCGATGCCGGCTACCAAGGAGCGCCACAGCGCGAGGAGCTGGCCGAGGTGGATGTGGACTGGCTGATCGCCGAGCGTCCCGGCAAGGTAAAAACCTTGAAGCAGCATCCGCGCAAGAACAAAACGGCCATCAACATCGAATACATGAAAGCCAGCATCCGTGCCAGGGTGGAGCACCCGTTTCGCATCATCAAGCGGCAGTTCGGCTTCGTGAAAGCCAGATACAAGGGGCTGCTGAAAAACGATAACCAACTGGCGATGTTATTCACCCTGGCCAACCTGTTTCGGGTGGACCAAATGATACGTCAGTGGGAGAGATCTCAGTAAAAACCGGAAATAACGCCAGAAATGGTGGAAAAAATAGCCTAAATAGGCTGATTCGATGTGTTTGCGGGAAAAAAATCGGCCCAGATCCGCGAAATTTTAATCAGCGAGTCAGCTTGGGAAGAAATGACCTGCTTATTCGCACCTTCCCTTACAGCGCCTACAGTCAGCTTCAGCGAATTGAAAACCGATTGTTTTTTGTCCTCGCTGAAGCGGAACGCGGGTTACATCGCAGGATTTATATTGCCGATAACCTTAAAAGCGATAATGGTGAGTTTATCATAGATAAACTCCTTGGTTCTTCACATCTACAGGTGCAGTCTGCCGTTGATGTATTCGAAGTCATTCTACCTAAGTCGTTGTCAGAAGGGCCGCTGCCGGTAATCAAATCGAGTGGTGAAATCTACCGTATTCACCACTGGTTTGATATCTGTCCAAAAGGCGCTGAGGCTAATATTTCATTGAGCAATATCGAGGCACCAGTAAATAAGGTTACCAGACACAGTTTCGATAGCAGGGAGGCGGCAATCATGCATATCCTGATGCAGAAGGAAACCGTTAAGAAAAGTGTCTCCGGAGACAGATCCAACACGCCAGAAGGCGTTGTCGAAAGGTGGTATTAGGGGAGCTTTATGTTTAGCTCGTTCTTTGTTTTGACCAGTATTGTTGTTTGGATTATGCCGGTGATGACTATCGCTGGCGCAATTTTCCGTAAGGACCTGTTAACCCGAAAAGAATGGATTTTTCTCGTATTCTTTAGCATTGTCGGTGCATCCTACGTTTCTTATTCCAGCTGGCAGGACAGGAACATAGGCCTGGTGCCAATAGGGAAAGAATATTTATCTTGCCAGTTAAAATCGCGTAATGAACCCGACCCCGAAACTTTCAGGACTGTGACCCTTGATTGTGGCGGAGAAGAAAAAATGGCTAAAGAGGAATTGTATGATGCAGCTGTAAAAGCCGCCATAAAATACGGTTACGAGTAAATCATAAAGAACCACTTTTCTCCATTTTACCCCTCTACAATTTAGTATTTCGTTCTATCCACCAGCACAGGCCCACGGTCCCGGTAAACCCGGAACCGGGACCTGTGCCGTGAGACCACTTTAGACGGGTCACATCACTTCAAAGGGAAGCTATCGCCGTCTCAGTCACCCGGTCTCAAAATTTTTACAGGCATTCAGCCTGCAAAAACTTTGAGCTGCGGCTTCCTTCTCCGCCCTTTTTCGTTCTGTTTTCCCCGTCTGCGTTTGTCTCACGGCACAGGTCAGGCCGCACACAATCCTAAATTGCAGGAGAATACGCTATGAATGCTTTTAATAATCTGTTTAACCGTCACTGTCAAAACACTCTGCTGGCTCGCGGATGGCCTGCCGATATGGAACTGAACTATTCATTAGCTTACTGCCAGGGAGATGGAGTGGCATTTTACGGCGTGCTGCATGACAAAGAAATATTGTCCTTACTGGCTGGTCTGGTGAAATATAATCATATCACTGCAAAACTGGCAGAAGAGGTTGCCGAAGTAATCAAAGACAGCGAAACAAAACTCATCCTTGAACGCAACGGTTTTGGGTACCGATATTCTCATGCAAATACCATCCGAGTCCTGTTAGAAAATTACCCGGAAGATATCGGATATGAAGATCGCTTTTATGACGTTCTGGATAGTATCCAGGGGAGCATTGAGGAGATATGTAGCACGCTTGAAAATGACGGTTATAAAATCCATGAAAATATGAGCCCTTCCTATGCAGGCGACCTTGTTATGTCACGTGCCACAGCTAATTTCGAAATCATTGTAACCGAAAGCGAAGAGGAATTTTGGGACACATCAGATGCATGGGATGATGAATGTAAAGATTTATACATAGCTGATCTTCTTACCGGGAGATATGAACTGAAGAATCTTGAAATAATCGTGAGGGGAAAAACCACAGGAAAGGTATACGGACAACATTACGCCGAACTGGTTTCAATTAACAAAAATAGTCCGGTGCGACGTTGGTTTGACCGCGAATGGTTAAGATTAGCATTTGAGGAAGCGCGGGTAAAAATTGAAGATAGCCGTAAGGAACTTACAAACATAAGGTTATAGTTTCTCCAATGAGGGGCTGCAGCAGTGCAGCCCCAACCTTTCAGGTGACCGTCCCAGGAGTAGTGCGATTCATGGTCCGATGGGTTCAGAAAACATTGCCAGATAGCGTTTGCTGTCTTCTGCGCCCCTTGCTGTACGAAATCTAAGGCCCGAACCATAGCTTTCGTAGCTACGTTTATCCTTGAAAGAACCATTTTCTAACGACATCAAACCATCCACAAAAGCCCAATTTTTGGATTATCGTCCGGAAGCGATCGTGCTCAGGATCACGCGGATCCTTTTCTGGATCGTTAAGGGTAAAACCTTTCAGTTAGTTCAGCCTGCTAGTTAACTAGCCTCTCAGAGGCCCGTAATCGCTCTCAGAAGCCGTTTCTTAGAAAAATGGTACCTACCTACGTATAATATTTGCGACTAATCCTGGTGTGTTTGACGACCATTCTGCGCTGGATCCGATCATTACCACTGTTCGAGGTACCGAAACTCAACCACCAGCACTACCCTGCAGAGTCAACACCCACTGGTTTTGTTCTTATCATACTAATAAATAAAGAATTATTAAACTGTATGACAGTGATCTACGTTATGTCTTCGGCATATTTGTTGTTGTTTATTCCGATCTGGGATCCAGCTTCGGTAAGAGTTAGGGGTCAAATCCCCTAAAAGGAGACAAATGCTGTGTTTGTAAACGATTTTGTGGGTCCAGCCACTTATCCCCGTTATCCACACCCTATAACCAATAATTGATCCCAATATGATCCTAGATCTAACCCATAAAAACCAAAAGGATCCCCGGCACTGTATCCAATTGAATTATATAAGAAAATCGACACTTTTGATTAACCGTCGTACGTGTTTTTGTTAATGTTCATATGGAGTTTCATTAATACATGAATGATTTTAGTTAACAGTCGTATGCTGGATGATCTACAGTAATGGGATTCAACATTAACGGTCGTATGTTTAGGATAGGAATGACTGTGAACAAGAAAACGGAAAAAATTAACAATGAAATCAAAGAACAAGCCGCATTCTCATTCAATGTCGTAGGGGGTACGGGTAAAGTTACTAACTTTACCCCTGGTAACAATGGTACCGTTCAACCTGTTGCTTTGTTGAGGCTTGGGGTATTTGTCCCGGCCCCTCCGGGCGTAGCAAAGAAAAACCTCCCAGAGGGTTTGGTTACGATGGATGTGTCCCGCGATTTACAGCATATGCAGATCGCATCCAGTGAAGGCTACAAAGAAATATCGCTATCCAGCCCTCGTCTTGATATGGGGACAGATTTCCGTGTATGGCTTGGTATAGTCCGTTCATTACATGACCATGGCCATTACTCAGGAAGGATTAAGCTTCCTTTTAGCACCTTCCTTAAAAATTGTGGGTTTGACCCCTCGAGGTCGAATAAGCCCATGAAACAACGTATCGATGCTTCGATGATTAAACTGAAAATGGTCACTTTTCAGTTCCGCAATGAAGATTCAACCCTCACGACCGGCCTCATTAACTGGGCACGGTACAACATAAAAACCAATGAGATTGAGATAGAGGGAGATCCCCGGATTCAGGAGCTCTATCAGATTGACTATAAGGTTTATCTTCGCCTTAAGGCTCTTGATAATCTGCAAAGGAAAGAGTCCGCCCAGGCCTTGTATACCTACCTCGCCAGCCTACCTAAAGACCCTGCACCAATCTCAATGAAACGCTTTCGCGACCGTTTACGGCTAACGTCCCCAGTAGCCTCTCAGAACATGATCATTCGCCGTTCGTTGAAGGAGCTTGAGCAAATCGGTTACTTGCAATACAGAGAAGAGAAGATTGGTCGGTCAATAAAGTTCCACATACTTAAACGAAGTCCCTCGCTGGATGCCAAAAAGACCATCCTGGTCCCGGCTGCACATAACCCAGCTGATGACGATGCACTGATACATAAACTTAAAATGCTGAAGGCTGCAGGTTACTCAGAAACTGAGATTGCTGGCGTTCTGGATGCCCTCGATAAGTTGCAGAGGGAAGGAAAACCGGAATCCGAAGTCGAAGATGCCGATTTTGAGGAGCTTTAATTCAGGAAATCAGGCGTACAAAAGAGGGGGATGACTCTCTGGAAGAATAGTCCCCTTATCGAAAAGTAACTTTTATCGCTGTTGCTGCACTTTTAACTACACGTCCATTGTTGCCTCTCTACACGAAAACACAGTAACTATCTGATACTACAGCAAATAAACTTCATTCAAGACAAGTTCAATCAGAAACATTAACGGTCGTATGTTGTCATTCGTATCCGACCTCTCCAGCTCAAAACATTAACCGTCGAACGTTCCTATGGACGTGCAAAGCCCGCAGATTGTCACTTTAATCTGAAAGAATTAACGGTTGTACGTTCACAGTATCAGGGTAACCCCAGAAAGATAGTGGCGTTTTACATTATAAAACAATAACTTAATAGCAATTCAAGTAGGTTGACATGGTTAGATAGCAGTTGTGCTCATCCTATGAAAAGTGAAAAGATTAACCGTCGTACGTATCACCATGCATTTTTACAGGGATGCGAACTTACCGTTAGTTGCGATGTTTGTTACCTCGTAAGCCATCGAGTGAGCCCAGATCAACGGGGCCTTATGTTGCATGCTAAGGGTCGATTATCGTAAAGCTACTCTCCGGTTTTACTTTCTGGTCACAACGCAACTTTGAGAAAGTTACTTTTATGCCGGAAAGTGTTCTATGCGTTGTGCGGTTCTGGTTCCAGGACAACGCTTGTACGCTCGTTCGTTCTAAGAGATCGCTTTGCCCAGGTAAATAACCAGGACGGAAAGTTACTTTTGTCGATAAACCCTGTTCGAGATTGGTTTCGCCAGGTGTAAGCAAGAGCCTATAGATGAAGAGAGGGACAGAGTGGAACGAAGGCATTTTCTTTGTGCATCCGTTCGTACATCTGGCCTACTCTGACCTCCAGCACTGACGCAAGGTTTATCGCAATCAAAAGTAACTTTGTTAAACAACCTCACCAGATTTGCTCCGGTAATCCGTTGCTAATCACAGGCAGGACAATTTTACAGAGTCAGCGAATCATTTTTCGTAACTAAGGAACGTTTTTTGGGGATGTAAACAAAAAAATGTCATTACATATCAATGCTGTATAAATAAACAGTGTGACAACATAACTGCGGCTGTTTTTTGACCGATGGGAGGGGGTGGGGGGGACGAGGAAAAGAGGGCAGCGTCTAAGGCATAGTTATGGTTTTGACCGTATGTCTCTAATGAGTCGTATAAAGTTTAAAAAGAGATGAGAAGACTACATCATAAATATGAAGCATATTCCTCTTAGAGATATCTGTGTTGTGGGGGATGATCTGTTGTTTATGACCATGCTGTACTCCCGTAAAAGTCACTTTTCCGCTTTTCTCACTGTTGTCGGTACACTAGTCATTTTTATACTTGCACCGGCACCCTACACATTTGTGCTGGTGGGCCATCTCGAGACCAGAACAACATGATCAATCACTCACGCCTCAGTCACCCTCTGTAGCTCTTTCCGTAATTATTGGATGTTTATGATATATAAAATGTTTTTTGGACGGAATTCTTAAATAGGGGCTTTACACAACGTTTCAATCTGTATAATTGTTCCTGCCAGACACGAATACAATAGGGGTTTTAACTGCATATGGGAGAACGTGGAAGTTGCCGAAGAAATCGAAGCCTACGCTGCTTGCCCTGCTATGAAAAAAACTGGCACCGTTTAAGGGCGGGTCTGGATCATAACGGATGGGGAGATGTATCAGTACTCGCAACTAAAGGTACAGGTTATATGTGTAAATGCAGGCAGTGCGGGCACGAATACATATCCTATTCCCTGGCTGCACGCCGCCAGTTTCAGTACCAGATAAACAGAAAATTCGCCCTATCCAGCATGCAGGAAAATAAATTTTATTCAAAAGACAATTTATCGTCTTAAGCCAGAATCCCCACTGCATATCAGGATACACTTCAAGTATATGGTGGTTATGTATGGAAGAGTGAATTATGTTTCGGACAAGCAGAAGATATCTGGTTAGAAAGATAATCAAAAATTAAGGCAGGTCAGAGTAATGAAATCCTCTATTCCACCGATTCTGTATGGAAGAAATATATCCGATATTTCGGAGAAGCATTTTGCCCCCTGGTTCTGTCATGACGATCAATACCCTGCTTTGGTGCTGGCTTCAACGAAGATAGTTCCGGAGTCACATTCCCAGGACTGGTTCCTTGGCGAAGAACAATGCGGAGGCCACAGTTGTAACCAGTTCCCGGCAGCGGTATTACCATTGCAGATCATGCCTCAAAAACATGGGATGCTGGAGAGCATTGCAGATGAGGCATTTGAGCCACGCTCGCTCGATTATTTTAACTGCGCGGGCGACGAGGAACAGATGCGGGTACGGCTGAATTATCAGTCATACGTTATTTCTCTCGGGTTAACCTGCTCGGACGAAAATGCTCTCCTGTTGACACAGGCGCTATACCCCCTGGATGCGACTGACGCCAATCTCAGGGCCTTAACCACAGAACAGACCGATCTCAGAAGCCTTAATGTCACCACTGGGCTGGTCCTTTTTGTAGTGGGGGTGAACTGCGACTAGGAGAGAGAAGTAAAGAATAGTGTCATTACTATGCCACAGGCACAAATTAACCAATAAAAGTCACTTTTGAGGTAGAAATGAAAAACATTAAACGGGAAGCATTACTGGTACCCATCATCGGGCTGTTGATCCTCTCCTACCACATGGGCTATTTCCTTTCTGACTGGCCTTTCTGGCAGGTATACGCCATCCTGGCGCTGGCCTACTTTGCTGGTCGTTTTGGACTGAAAAAAAGGGCGTCTTCTAAAGACGAACCTCAGGAAGGCAAAACTACCGGTCAGTAAAGCATTACCTGTACTGGCCTGTTCCACTCTCTACATACAGGCCACTCAGTCAATTTACGGAAAAGCATAGAAGGAAAAACACCATGAGTAACATGACCGTGTCGTTTTACAGCAAAAAACATCATGACACTGTAGCAAGCGCTATTAAGGCCCGTGCAACATCATCAATTGAGCTGCTCTGTTCTCCTACGCTGAATCAGCTTCTGGATCTGACAAATTCAATCTGCCTGTGCGCAGGAATTGAAAATCAGGTTGGCATTTTTGTTGCGGACTCAGAAACTGACGAATCCGCTCCCGGTGAACAGGTATCTAAGACCCATGCAGTCTGGCTATATAACCAGAAACAGCATAGTGCTGCCCGTGATGCGATTGTTAAGAAAGACATTACGGAAGTGAAGATTGATGAGCCGCTGACGCTTAATGAACTTCTGGCGATCATCGATGTGGTCAGTCGTTGTGCAGGTATTGATGAGGACGTAGTCGGTATTGCCGAGCCGATGATGACGGTTATTGATGCTGGGCATCGCGGGCAATCTACGGCTCAGGAATTGATGCTGCACTGATAAAACCCACTCGCAAAAGTTACTTTTGCTAAGAGGTGTTTATGCTGTTTCGGAAACTGGTGTTGTTGGGAGGGGCCTGTACCTTACTTTTGGCCTATCACGGTGGTTATTGGCTAAGCGACTGGCCGTGGTTGTTTTATTACGCGTTGGTCTCCTGGTGGTTTTCATTTAGCTGGTATATTTTCATTACCCCTAAAGTTCCAGTTGTTCCAGGCAACATAAATAAAAACGAAAAATCATTATCCATAGCGGGGAAACCTCTGACTCACCGGTATAAACAGAGTGATAGTGATGATTCCTCACTGATTATCCATAGCATTTATTTATCATCAACAAGCAACGTACAATCGGATAGTACCATTATTAATGGAGGAGATTGCAGTTATTCGGACACTTCAGATTCAGGGTGCAGTGGAGGTGATTAACAGTCATGGATGAATAATTAATATTTATATAAAACAGTGTGCGCCGGGAGACCGGTAGAGATCAAGGGGTGAAAGTCCCCGACCATTGAAGGACCAGCAATCCACAAGGTCCCCGAGTCATGCGTTGCATACCGCGAGGTATGGGGCGAAGCGTTGACAGGGGTGTTGACAGGCCAGCCATTGAGCCACGAAATGTATATTAAATTACCGGGTGCCGACGTTGTACTGTTAACGGAAGGCAACATCATAGGGTGCGATACTGCGAGTGCCACATGGACCCGGCGGGGTCTGAGACCCTGGCATGTCAATACGATCTCTACGCGGGAACCGGGAGATCTCCCCTCTGACCATCTGCCAGTGTCGGAGATGGCCCGCACCGGGAAGACGAGGAGTCATAGCCGGTGATGTACGGAGAGGAGAAGTCGGACTCGCTCATAGTAGCGGCGAAGCAGGCGAACAACCCGAAAGGAGCGGAGTCAGTGGAGCGAAGGAGCGGGGCCAAGGGGAACGCGGAACAGCCACACATGCGCCGGACACAGAGCCGGGAAAGCATGTCACAGAGGCTGTCACGCGTGCGGGAAGCTGCGAAGCAGCGGAAGAAAGAACGGTTTACAGCATTGTTCCACCTGCTGACAGTCGAAGCACTGGAAGCCGCATTCCTCTCCCTGAGCAGGAAAGCGGCCGCCGGAGTGGATGGCATCAGGTGGATGGACTACGCCGGAAACATGAAGAACAACATAACAGATCTGCACCGGAGGCTACATCAGGGCAGCTACAGGGCGCAGCCCGGCAGGCGTCACTACATCCCAAAAGCGGATGGAAAACAACGCCCGCTCGGCATCGCCTCGCTGGAGGACAAGATCGTCCAGTATGCGCTGGTGAAAATCCTGAACGCAGTCTATGAAAACGACTTTATGGGGTTCTCATACGGGTTCAGACCCGGGCGAAG
This sequence comes from Klebsiella sp. P1927, assembly GCF_018204675.1. Lineage (NCBI taxonomy): Bacteria > Pseudomonadati > Pseudomonadota > Gammaproteobacteria > Enterobacterales > Enterobacteriaceae > Klebsiella > Klebsiella sp. P1927. Next base: position 131,209 of record NZ_CP073378.1, read on the forward strand.
CCAGCACGATGCACTGGACGCACTGGCCACAGGGCTGGTACGCACTAACGTAAACTGGGTACTGGATGCCGACATCAGTCAGTTCTTCGACAGGGTGAGCCACGAATGGCTGATCAGGTTCACAGAGCATCGGATCGGCGACCGGAGGGTAATCAGGCTCATACGTAAGTGGCTCACAGCCGGGACGTCGGAGGAGGGTCAATGGCGAGCAACGGAGGAAGGCACCCCACAGGGTGCGGTCATCTCACCGCTGCTGGCAAACATATACCTCCACTACGTATTCGATCTGTGGGCGCATCAGTGGCGACGTCGCTATGCCACAGGCAATGTGGTAATGGTCAGATACGCCGATGACATCGTCATCGGGTTCGACAAACGATACGATGCCCGGCGCTTCCGTATAGCCATGCAGCGCAGACTGAGGGAGTTCGGACTCACGGTTCACCCGGAGAAAACCCGTCTGATGGAGTTCGGCCGCTTCGCTGCCGAAAACCGTGCCATCAGGGGAAAAGGCAAACCAGAAACGTTCAACTTCCTCGGGTTCACGCACATCAGCGGGAAAGATCGCAACGGCAGGTTCATGCTGATACGAAAGACCCGCCGGGATCGGATGACGGCAACTCTGAAAGCCATCAAAGACGGGCTGCGAAGGCGCTGGCATTACTCAATCCCCGAACAGGGAAAATGGCTCAGGAGAGTGGTTCAGGGATACCTGAACTATCACTCGGTACCGGGCAACTTCCCCACCATGCAGAAGTTCAGGACACACGTAACAAACCTCTGGCGCCGGGCGCTCAGGCGCAGGAGCCAGAAGGATGATACGACCTGGACGAAAGCAAACAAACTGGCAGCCGCATGGCTACCAAGGGTTCGGGTTCTTCATCCATGGCCTGTGGAGCGGTTCACCGCCAGACACCCGAGGCAGGAGCCCGGTGCGTAAATCGCGCACGCCGGGATCTGTGCGGGGGGTATCCGGTAACGGGTATCCCTACCGCGACGTTTTTAAGTGATCGGAGGTTGTGCCTATGTTCTTAATTCCAATGGAAAATCCTGAGAAAATCGCCATCCCTTTATTTCTCGAGCGGTGTGCAGCTGGCTTCCCCAGCCCTGCCCAGGATTATACTTCCAGTGAGCTAGACCTGAACGATTATTGCATCAGGCATCCATCCGCAACATATTTCGTGCGAGCTCAGGGAAACAGCATGCAGGATGTCGGTATGCGTGATGGAGATTTGCTGGTGGTGGACCGTTCTCTGCGTCCTCAACATCGCGATATCGTGATCGCCGAGGTGGACGGCGGCTTCACTGTTAAACAGCTCCAGACCACTCCCAGACTGGCCCTGTTGCCTATGAACAATGCTTATTCACCAATTTACCCAGACCCCGATGAACTGACAATTTTTGGCGTGGTGACTCATTGGGTTCATCGTGCCCGGGGTAATCTGTAATGTATGCTCTGGCGGATGTGAACAGCTTTTATTGCAGTGTTGAGAAATGCTTCAGACCCGATTTACGCGATAAACCAGTGGTCGTCCTTTCTAACAACGACGGCTGCGTTATAGCTCGTTGTAAACTGGCCAAAAAATTCGGCATTCCTATGGGTTTACCCTGGTTTAAGTTGCGTGAGCAGCGCTTCCCGGAGCCCGTGATTGCCTTCTCCAGTAACTACGAGCTGTATGCCAGCATGAGCGCCAGAGTACATTTCTGCCTGGAGGAATTATCATCCCGTGTCGAAGAGTATTCCATCGATGAGTCTTTTATTTGGGCTGGTGGGATTGATAACTGCATGACGTTTGAGGAATACGGACATCAGCTAAGGGATCATGTTTTCCGCTGCACTGGACTGACGATAGGGGTAGGCTTGGCCCCTACAAAAACCCTTGCGAAAGCCTGCCAGTATTCCAGTAAGACCTGGCCCCAGTTCGGAGGGGTACTCGCACTGACTGCAGGCCAGCGTAATCGGATAGATAAGATGCTTTCTCTGATGCCGGTAGAGGAGGTGTGGGGGGTTGGTGGACGAACCACAAGTAAGCTTCATGCAATGGGCATAACCACTGCGCTGGAGCTGGCTCGTACTAACCCTGCATTCATAAGACGAAACTTCACCGTAGTTCTTGAACGAACAGTGAGGGAACTACGGGGAGAAAGTTGTATCGACCTGGAGGATGCCCCGCCACCAAAACAACAGATCATATGCAGCAGGAGCTTTGGGCAGCGTATAACAACGTATGAATCCATGCGGCAGGCAATTTGCCAGTATGCTGAACGTGCTGCGGAAAAATTGCGCCAGGAACGTCAATACTGCGGTCAGGTATCAGTTTTCATAAAAACCTCGCCTTTTTCAAAACATGAACCCTATTACAGCAAAGTCTCCAGCGAACAGCTCTGCATTCCATCACGTGATACGCGGGACATTATCGCGGCGGCTGGCCGGGCTCTGGATAAAATCTGGAAAGAAGGACATAACTATGCAAAGGCGGGAGTCATGCTCAACGATTTCCGTCCCTGCGGAGTTACCCAGCTATCGTTATTTGATGAAGGGAGGTCGTATGCAAACAGTGACGCGCTCATGAACGTACTGGATACGATAAACAACTCAGGCAAAGGCAAAGTATGGTTTGCCGGTCGTGGCATCGCACCGGCGTGGTCAATGAAGAGAGATATGCTCTCTCCAGCCTACACAACGAGGTGGGACTCGATACCGATCGCTACACTCTGAGTTATCGCAATCAGGAAAAATGCCTTCCGTCTGCTGGTGGTTGATATTTGCTCTGGTGTTACCATTTGGGTATAATATAATGACCAAATGGAGGTTTGCTATGAAAACTTTTAGTTTGTCCTCAACTCCAGCCAGACCACAGCGCCTCTGGCAGGTTGCCGGGTTAAATAATGCTGATGGTGTAGCGCTCCTGGGCCAAATCAATGAAGGCCTGGACGGGAAGGTGGTGAACCGGATCACTGACTGGGCCAGAATAACCCAGAATGACCTGAGAAAAATGTCCGGTATCCCGTCAACCACATTTAGCCGCAGTGTGAAGGCACGTTTTAACCCGGAACAAAGTGAACGTCTGGTACGGATTATCCGCGTTATTGATCGGGCGGTAGATTTGTTTGAAGGCGACAGGGAAGCCGCACAGAAGTGGTTGAACGAACCTAACCGGGCATTGAGCTGGAAAGTGCCAGCAGACCTGATGGCATCCGAAACGGGAGCCTATGAGGTCATTAAGCTGATTACGCGTCTGGAGCATGGGGTGTACTCGTGATCCTCTACAGGCTGACGAAAACAAAGTATCTTTCTACGGCCTGGACCGGATATGGTGCGAAAGAGGCTGGTGGGCGCTGGAATAGCGTGGGGGTGTCAATGGTATATGTCTCCGAAACGGCATCACTAACGATGCTGGAGACCCTGGTACACCTGCATGCGGCACAGATAATGGACTCTTTCACGCTACTGAGTATCGATGTGCCTGATGAACTGATACAAAGCGCAAACATGGATGAATTACCGGGCAACTGGGCTGATGAGGATGCGCCTCAGGAACTGGCTGATTACGGAGATGCCTGGTCATTTACCAGGAGCTCGGTTGCACTGCGTGTTCCCTCAGCCTTATCGCCGGTAGAGTTCAATTATCTGTTAAATCCTGAGCACCCTGAGTTTTACGGGATCGTGCAGAAGGCTCAACAGATACCGTTCCGGTTTGATAGTCGTCTTAAACCTGACAGGAAGTGAAGCAAGAGAGGATAGGGCGCTGTCATGATGCCTGGCGCTCCTGCCCGGTGTCACATAAAAAAGCCCGCCAGCGGCGGGCAAAGACTACACACAGCTATTACAGGATGATTCAGGCAGTTTCTTCGTAAACGTTGTAATCCAGTTTTGCTCCACTGTAATTCTGCAGACTACGGGCTTTATTCATCGCGCAGCTGAACGCATTCGAACGATCGCCTGCACTCCCGTTATGCCCATAGCGGGCAATTTCATACGGTTTCTCATAACTGCATTCTTCCAGCACAATAAAGGCTCCCGGTTCACTGGTCAGCAATTCGAAACCAAGACCTGCGGCTTTTGTATTCCTTAGCTGGTAATATGCAGTGAGTGTCATAATTGATTCCTTAAATAATACCGATACAAAGATATTTCTACAGGCATTGTTGAGTCTGTGAAATTGCTGATAGTTCAGAGTGCCTGTAAGTAATAATAACTTATTCAAGTGGCGCGTCAATTGGCTAAATAACCTTACCGTCATTATATTTTGAAAGAAATACAATCAGGAAAAGTGACTTTAAAAATCTCTTTCGGATATGACGCTACTGATATCTGATATTGCCTGGAGAATTTTGTCATAGGCGTAGACCTCTATTTGGGCGTAAATCTTCAATCTGGTAGCTGAGTCGTTTGGTTAACATCAGACATGGGCGCAGCTGGCGAACAAGGGGGTTGTTCTGGCACTACATTGCGTCTGCACAGAACCGCTACACTGGACGGCGCAGAAGTGGTAACCGGAGCATATCGACAGAGGGGAAAATTCATGACTGAACTCCAGCAGATGCCGGGATGCAGGGCAGAAACACGGCGGAAACCATCTTAAAAGTTATTAACTTACCAGCTTATTAGCCCTGGGAGGATGGGAGTAAACACGGTATAATGGTGTCGGCGCTTGAGGCTTTTTGCCTCATGATGTTTGAGTGTTTTGATGTTGTGAGGCAGAAAGAAGAAAGCCCCGTAGGACGTTAATTTTCATTAACAAACCACACGAGGCCATCTGCTTGACTAGACACCAACAGAGTAGCCTCTTAGCTGCCGTAAGGCAAGGAGATGTATGGGTCCACCACATATTGCAATTTTTACTCTCACGTAAAATATAGTCCACTGGCGTCATCAGTTCGAGTGATTTATGTGGCCTTTTGCTGTTATACAGCACCAGATATTCAGCCATTCTTTGATTAAACAAATTCAGGTCCTCAAAAAGCAACAATTCATTGAATTCAATAAATTGTTCTCTAAGTGTCCGGTTAAATCGCTCACAGGTCGCATTCATTTTCGGTGTGTACGGATAGGTCCAGATGTGTTTAATCGAGGCTTCCTGTAGCGTTTTATCAAAGTTACCGAGGAACTCCTTACCGTTGTCAGTGACAACTTGTCTGATAGCGACAGGAAAGAGCTTTGTGGCCTTGCTGAAGAAATGGCTGGTAATATCGCTGTTGAGTGAAGGGACCGCCAGGGCCAGCGCATAGTCGCTGTGCTCGTCGATCATGGTAATGATATAGCGGCGTAGGTCCCCCATCCTGAGTTCAATCGCGTCCATCCCTATGAGTTCGCCTGTTTTTACCGGGCGGTATTGTTTTGGTCTTCTGGGCTTCACTGAGCGTTTTTTTATCAACCGGGCTTTGCCCCTGGCGCTGAGGCGTACGGGGATCATCCGCATTTTATCGTGAGCACCAGCAATGATTCTTCCAATGGTTGACGTGCTGGGACAGGTAAAATGCCGCGCTTCACACCATGGTTTCAGCCTGACAAAAATCTGCTCTTTGCCGAGATTGGGTAACTCAGTTCTCAGACGCCTGATCTCCTTGAGTACATCAGGATGCCAGTGCCTTGAACGGCGAACCAGAGGGGCTTTGCTTCTTGGAATTAGTGCTTCTGGACCACCGGTGCGCAGTAACCGGCGCCACCAGTAGAGTGTTCGCGTTGATACGTCAAAAGCATCAGCTGCGGCACGGATCCCGTGCTTATCCCAGAAGTTCAGAGCCTTCATTCTTAACTTCGCAATCTCGGGCATAAGAGAGTGTTTCATCGCATAAGCAGTTGCTCGGTAATACCCAAAATAGCCGACACCGATATGCTGCATCAACATCTGGCAATCCCTCCTTTAGTGTTCTGAGGCAATTGCAATATCTGTGTGAACTTACACATCCGGCACTGTTGCAAAGTTAGCGATGAGGCAGCCTTTTGTCTTATTCAAAGGCCTTACATTTCAAAAACTCTGCTTACCAGGCGCATTTCGCCCAGGGGATCACCATAATAAAATGCTGAGGCCTGGCCTTTGCGTAGTGCACGCATCACCTCAATACCTTTGATGGTGGCGTAAGCCGTCTTCATGGATTTAAATCCCAGCGTGGCGCCGATTATCCGTTTCAGTTTGCCATGATCGCATTCAATCACGTTGTTCCGGTACTTAATCTGTCGGTGTTCAACGTCAGACGGGCACCGGCCTTCGCGTTTGAGCAGAGCAAGCGCGCGACCATAGGCGGGCGCTTTATCCGTGTTGATGAATCGCGGGATCTGCCACTTCTTCACGTTGTTGAGGATTTTACCCAGAAACCGGTATGCAGCTTTGCTGTTACGACGGGAGGAGAGATAAAAATCGACAGTGCGGCCCCGGCTGTCGACGGCCCGGTACAGATACGCCCAGCGGCCATTGACCTTCACGTAGGTTTCATCCATGTGCCACGGGCAAAGATCGGAAGGGTTACGCCAGTACCAGCGCAGCCGTTTTTCCATTTCAGGCGCATAACGCTGAACCCAGCGGTAAATCGTGGAGTGATCGACATTCACTCCGCGTTCAGCCAGCATCTCCTGCAGCTCACGGTAACTGATGCCGTATTTGCAGTACCAGCGTACGGCCCACAGAATGATGTCACGCTGAAAATGCCGGCCTTTGAATGGGTTCATGTGCAGCTCCATCAGCAAAAGGGGATGATAAGTTTATCACCACCGACTATTTGCAACAGTGCCCATCGGCGTAGTAGTGGATGTGGTCGATGACAAAGCCGGTGCGGGTCAGCGTGCGCCGGAGGATCGGCAGAAAATCGACCAGGAACGAAGTAGCGCGTGTGACGACGGCCGGTACGCCGACACGCGCCACGGCCTCGGCCCAGCGCGCGGCCGGCGGTTGGAGCAGGCCGTTGTGCACCGAACCGTGGTAGGTGCCGACCGCCAATGTGAGCCAGCGCTCTAGCTCGCGCAGCGTCAGGGCGGCCTTGTTTTCGGAATCGTAGTCGCCGCGCTGGTCAGGGTTGGAGAAGGTCGTTCCCGGCAGTTCGTCGTGAATCATCTGCATCGCCGTGCCGATGATCCGTTCCACGATGCCGCCATAGTGCGGCTGTCCCAGCGGGCGATAGTCCAGCCGGATGCCATGCTGCTCGCAACCCCGGCGCAGGGCCTCGCTCTTGAACTCGGCCGCGTTGTCTAGGTAGAGCAGCAAGGGCTTGCCGCTCATCTGCCAATCCATTTCCACGTTCAGTCCTTCCAGCCAAGGGCGCTTGTCGCAGGCGACATGCACGAGGCACAGGCCAACCGAAACGGCAGACGGCGCTTCCAGCGTGACGACCATGCCGAGCACGCAGCGGGTGAACACGTCGATGGCGAGGGTCAGGTACGGGCGGCCAATAGGTTGCCGGTCGCGGTCATCGACCACGATCAGGTCGATGACCGTATGGTCTATCTGCACCTGCTCCAGCGGCGCGGTCACGGCAGGAGGCTCGCCGCCCACACCTTGTAGGTCACGAGCGGCATCCTGGCCTTCCCGCCGGCGGATGACCTTGCGCGGGTCAAGGCTAGCGATCCGTAAGGCCACGGTATTGCGCGCCGGCACTCGCAGTTTTTGAGCCTTGCACACCTGAGTGACTTCGCGGTGAAAGGCCGCTAGGCTGCGCTTCTGCTTGGTCAGGAACCGCTTTTGCAGTAGCTCGTGGATGACGCGCTCGACCGGTTCCGGCAAGCGCCCCTTACCTTTACCTCCACCGGACTGGCCGGGCACCAGATCCGTCACGAGGCCGCTGCCTTGCCGGGCACGCCGGATCAGAACGTATACCTGGCGCCGAGACAAGCCCAGCGCCTGAGCCGCCATATCGGCCGCTTCGTGCCCGACCGTCTCCGACTGCGCCAACGGACTGATGATCTCCGCACGACGGCGCGCACGCTCCCAAGCCTCATCAGGCAGAGTGGCCACGCCTTGTTCTGGAATCCGTGGGGTGTCCGTCGCCATGCTCACCTCGCTTTGGTGCACACGAGTATTGAGCATAGTCGAGATTGGTGCAGATCACTTCTGATATTGAACTGTCAGGAGCTGGCTGCACAACAGCCATTACGCCCAATCAACTGGTGCAGTCGTCTTCTGAAAATGACATCCATGCCCAGCCCGTGCGCGAGCTGGATCACCGCCCGCACGATAGTTTGGTCACGGGCATCATCCGGGAGCCTGGCGACAAAGGATTGGTCGATTTTCAATGTGGTGATGGGGCAGCATTTCAGATGTTGCAGGCAGGAATAGCCGGTGCCGAAGTCGTCGGCGGCGAAGCGCACGCCGATGGCGCGCAAGGCGTCGAAACTGGCGAACAGGGCTGGATTGCCGAATGCGACCGATTCGGTCAGTTCGATCTCCAGAAGCTCGGCGGGCAGGGCCATATCGGCCAGCACCCGCTTTACCTCGTCGTCGAACGTTGGCCCAACCTGGCTGGCGGACACATTGATGGCAAGACGGAACGGTTGCCATGCCGGTCCTTGCCACTTGTGCATCTGGCGACAGGCCTCGCCCAGCACCCACGCGCCTATTTCCGGCATCAGGCCGAACGACTCGGCCAGCGGCAGGAACTGGCCGGGCGGCAACAGGCCAAGCCTCGGATGCCGCCAGCGCATCAACGCTTCCGCGCCAGCGATCCGGTGATCGCGCAGATCGACCAGCGGCTGGTAATGCAGGTCAAGCTGTCCGCGCGCCGCCGCCTGCGCCAACTCGGCCGCCGTCCATCCGGCGGGCTGCGAACTCGTCATGATCCGCCCCGGAAGGCGCGCAGCAGCCGCGTTACGGCCAGAACGAACAAGCCGGTCAGCGCGAGCGCGGCAACACCCCAATGCTCGCCAAGGAAGGCACCGGCGGTCGTCCCGGCCAGCACGGCGGCGAGAATCGGCAGATGGCAGGGGCAGGTCAACACGGCCAGCGCACCCCACAGGTAGCCGGAAACGGGTTGGCGCGTCTCGGGCGGCAGTTTGTCAGGGGCGTTCACGGCAATGCCTCCTCGTGCGCCCGCTCGGCTGGCATGGAGGCCAGTTGCGCGTCCAGATGGGCCAACGCCGCGCGCCGCCGCTCGACCAACTGGCGCAGCACGGCAAGCTGCGCTGCGGCTTGTGCGCCGTCCGCTGCGTCGAGCGCACGGCACAGCCGCGCCAGGGCATCCAGGCCGATACCCGCCTCGAAGGCCGCGCGCACGAAGCACAGCCGTTGCAAGGCCGCATCGTCGAACACGCCGTAGCCGCCCGTGGTGCAGGCCACCGGCCGTAACAAGCCGCGCACCAGGTAGTCGCGCACGATATGTACGCTCACCCCAGCGTTATGGGCCAGTTGCGATACCGTGTAGGCGCTCATCGCACACCTCCTTGTCCTCACCCGGCGCAGCAGGAAAGCTGCTTCACATCCTTGTTGAAGGTCTGCGCCGCGAGCTTCAACCCTTCGACCATCGTCAGGTAGGGGAACAACTGGTCGGCCAGTTCCTGCACCGTCATCCGGTTGCGAATCGCCAGTGCGGCCGTCTGGATCAGTTCGCCCGCTTCCGGGGCCACTGCCTGCACGCCGATCAGTCGTCCGCTGCCTTCTTCAACCACCAGTTTGATGAAGCCGCGCGTGTCGAAGTTGGCGAGCGCGCGCGGCACGTTGTCCAGCGTTAGCGTGCGACTATCAGTTTTGATGCCGTCATGGTGCGCTTCCGCCTCGCTGTAGCCTACGGTCGCCACTTGCGGGTCGGTGAACACCACGGCCGGCATCGCGGTCAGGTTCAGGGCCGCGTCACCGCCGGTCATGTTGATCGCGGCGCGAGTGCCGGCCGCTGCCGCCACATAGACGAACTGCGGCTGGTCGGTGCAGTCGCCTGCGGCGTAGATGTGTTCCACGCTTGTACGCATGCCGGGGTCGATGACGATAGCGCCTTGCGGGGTGAGCGTGACGCCCGTCGCATCCAGTGCCAGCTTGCGTGTGTTGGGCGCGCGGCCGGTGGCGACCAGCAGCTTGTCGGCGCGCAGTTCGCCGTGCGCCGTGGTGAGCACGAATTCGCCGTCCCCTTCACCATTGATATACGCGACCTGGCTGGCCTGGGTGTGTTCCCTCACCTCGATGCCCTCCATGCGGAATGCGGCCGTGACGGCTTCGCCTATAGCTGGGTCTTCGCGGAAGAACAGCGTGCTGCGAGCCAGGATCGTCACCTTCGCTCCGAGTCGGGCGAACGCCTGCGCCAGCTCCAGCGCCACCACTGATGAGCCAATCACGGCCAGGCGCTTAGGAATCGTCTCGCTGACCAGCGCTTCAGTGGAAGTCCAGTACGGAGTGTCTTTCAGGCCGGGAATCGGCGGCACGGCCGGGCTCGCGCCGGTGGCGATCAGGCAGCGGTCGAATGCCACCACGCGCTCGCCGCCGTCGTTGAGTTGCACGATCAGGTTGCGATTGTCCTTAAAGCGGGCGGAGCCGTGCAGCACAGTGATCGCCGGATTGCCCTCCAAGATGCCTTCGTACTTGGCGTGGCGCAGTTCATCGACGCGGGCCTGCTGCTGGGCCAGCAGCGCCGTGCGCTGGATGGTCGGCGTGGTAGCGGCGATGCCGCCATCGAACGGGCTTTCCCGGCGCAGATGGGCGATATGGGCGGCGCGGATCATGATCTTGGACGGCACACAACCGACATTGACGCAGGTGCCGCCGATGGTGCCGCGCTCGATCAGCGTGACACGTGCGCCTTGCTCGACGGCCTTCAGCGCCGCTGCCATCGCGGCCCCGCCGCTGCCGATGACGGCGATATGCAATGCGCCGCTGCTACCCGTCTTGTCGTTTCTGCCCAGCAGATCGCGCATCTTGTCGAGCAATCCGCCCGGCGTCGAAACTGAGGGGGCATCGGCCAGCGTGGCCCGATAACCGAGTCCAGCTACAGCGGCCGTCAGCGCGTCGGGTGACGTGCCGACCTCAATGGCGAGCTTGGCGCTGCCCTTGGCGTAGGAGACATCCGCTGATTGCACGCCGGGCACTTTCTCCAGGGCGTCCTTGACATGCACTGCGCACGAGTCGCAAGTCATGCCGGTGATTTTGAGAGTGCTCATACCATCGTTCCTTATTCGTGTGGGCCGCCGTGTCGCACGGTCAGCCGTCTTTCACAAGCGCTTGGCGGGGAGTTCGCAGCCGTCCGGTCCGCAACGGCGATGCGCCGGCGACACGAAGTCCCAGATCGACACCCCAATCATCAAGGCCAGGCCGACGTACATCAGGTTCGCCGTCCACCAGTTGCCGAGCAGCCAGACCGTGGCCGCAAACACGATGGCCGGGCCGATCATGCCGAGCAGACTGCGCAGCCATTGCCGATGACTGAACCAACCCAGCGCGTTCGCCAGGAAGGCCAGCGCGGCAAACAGCGGCAGCAGGCGGCTGATGAACAGTCCCTCGTACTGGCTCAAGAAGCCCAGCCCGATGGCCGCGCCGAAGCTGGCGAGGGCTGGAAAGCAGGCGGCGCAGCCCATCGCGGAAACGACGCTGCCGAGCGCGCCGGTTTTATCGGCAATGCGTGTCATCAGTCCCATGAAGCGGCTCTCGCTGTTGTCGTTGGCTTGCTGGCTCACTGCTTGACGCTGGACGGATAGCCGGCGTCTGCGGTGGCCTTGGTCAGCTTCTGTACGCTGGCCTTGGTGTCGTCAAAAGTGACGACGGCCTCGCGCTTCTCGAAGCCCACATCGACCTTGCTCACGCCTTCGACCTTGGAGAGCGCTTTCTTGACTGTGATCGGGCAGGCGGCGCAAGTCATGCCGGGAACCGCTAGCGTGACGGTCTGGGTAGCGGCCCACACCGGGGCAACAGCGGCGGCGAGGGCAAGGGAGGCAAACAGTTTCTTCATGATGAACTCCTGGTTAATAGAAAAATGGAACGACATAGGGAAATCCAAGCGCGACCAGGACCAGCACGGCCACGATCCAGAAAATCAGCTTGTAGGTGGCGCGCACCTGCGGAATCGCGCAGACCTCACCTGGCTTGCATGCCTGCACGGGCCGGTAAATCCGCTTCCAGGCGAAGAACAGCGCCACTAGCGCCGCGCCGATGAACAACGGTCGATAGGGTTCCAGCACCGTCAGGTTGCCGATCCAAGCACCGGAGAAGCCCAGGGCGACCAGTACTAGCGGCCCCAGGCAGCAGGTCGATGCAAGAATGGCGGCCAGCCCGCCGGCGAAGAGCGCACCGCGCCCGTTTTGTGGTTCAGACATACGTTGGCCCTTTTGAATTTGGATTGGATAGCGTAACCTTACTTCCGTACTCATGTACGGAGTCAAGCGATATGGAAAATAATTTGGAAAACCTGACCATTGGCGTTTTTGCCAAGGCGGCCGGGGTCAACGTGGAGACAATCCGCTTCTATCAGCGCAAGGGCCTGTTGCGGGAACCGGACAAGCCTTACGGCAGCATCCGCCGCTATGGGGAGGCGGACGTGGTTCGGGTGAAATTCGTGAAATCGGCACAGCGGCTGGGGTTCAGTCTGGACGAGATTGCCGAGCTGTTGCGGCTCGACGATGGCACCCACTGCGAGGAGGCCAGCAGCCTGGCCGAACACAAGCTCAAGGACGTGCGCGAGAAGATGGCCGACTTGGCGCGCATGGAAACCGTGCTGTCTGAACTCGTGTGCGCCTGCCATGCACGAAAGGGGAATGTTTCCTGCCCGTTGATCGCGTCACTACAGGGCGAAGCAGGCCTGGCAAGGTCAGCTATGCCTTAGCGTGCTTTATTTAATGAGATGGTCACTCCCTCCTTCCCAGTACTATGCTGAGGACAGGCTTTCATTCGGAGAACCATCATGGAAAACATTGCGCTTATTGGTATCGATCTGGGTAAGAACTCTTTCCATATTCATTGTCAGGATCATCGTGGGAAGGCCGTTTACCGTAAAAAATTCACCCGACCAAAGCTAATCGAATTTCTGGCGACATGCCCGGCAACAACCATCGCGATGGAAGCCTGTGGCGGTTCTCACTTTATGGCACGCAAGCTGGAAGAGTTAGGGCATTTTCCAAAGCTGATATCACCGCAATTTGTCCGCCCATTCGTTAAAAGCAACAAAAATGACTTCGTTGATGCTGAAGCTATCTGTGAAGCAGCATCACGTCCATCTATGCGTTTCGTGCAGCCCAGAACCGAATCTCAGCAGGCAATGCGAGCTCTGCATCGTGTCCGTGAATCCCTGGTTCAGGATAAGGTGAAAACAACTAATCAGATGCATGCTTTTCTGCTGGAATTTGGTATCAGCGTTCCGCGAGGTGCTGCCGTTATTAGTCGACTGAGTACCCTTCTTGAGGACAGTAGTTTGCCTCTTTATCTCAGCCAGTTACTGCTGAAATTACAACAGCATTATCACTATCTTGTTGAGCAGATTAAAGATCTGGAATCTCAGTTGAAACGAAAGTTGGACGAAGATGAGGTTGGACAGCGCTTGCTGAGTATTCCCTGCGTTGGAACGCTGACTGCCAGTACTATTTCAACTGAGATTGGCGACGGGAAGCAGTACGCCAGCAGCCGTGACTTTGCGGCGGCAACAGGGCTGGTACCCCGACAGTACAGCACGGGAGGTCGGACGACATTGTTAGGGATTAGCAAGCGGGGCAACAAAAAGATCCGAACTTTGTTGGTTCAGTGTGCCAGGGTATTCATACAAAAACTGGAACACCAGTCTGGCAAGTTGGCCGACTGGGTCAGGGAGTTGTTGTGTCGGAAAAGCAACTTTGTCGTCACCTGTGCTCTGGCAAACAAGCTGGCCAGAATAGCCTGGGCACTGACGGCGCGACAGCAAACTTACGAAGCATAAAGGCAGAAATACACCAGTTTAAACAATCATTCATCTGGTTTTGCGAATACTGATATTGATGATACTAACGGCCCACCGGCCTGTTGAGGAACCTGTAAAACGGAAAGGCTCATTGAAGCCGTATATTTTCTGGAGGTTCATCAGGCGCGGAACTCATCGAGGCGCGGGAATAAAATCCCATTCAGACGCCGGATAGATTCAAGCAAGCCAACTTGTCGTCAAAATCGGTGTTGCAAAAACGGGAGTGACCATAGATTCCGTTTTCTGAGGTGCCCCCTAATAGTGTTCTTCCATTTCGGTAAAAATCCCTACCATGGATTCCCACTCGTCCGGGGGGTAATGACTCCAACTTATTGATAGTGTTTTATGTTCAGATAAGGGGTCTGACGCTCAGTGGAACGAAAACTCACGTTAAGGGATTTTGGTCATGAGATTATCAAAAAGGATCTTCACCTAGATCCTTTTAAATTAAAAATGAAGTTTTAAATCAATCTAAAGTATATATGAGTAAACTTGGTCTGACAGTTACCAATGCTTAATCAGTGAGGCACCTATCTCAGCGATCTGTCTATTTCGTTCATCCATAGTTGCCTGACTCCCCGTCGTGTAGATAACTACGATACGGGAGGGCTTACCATCTGGCCCCAGTGCTGCAATGATACCGCGAGACCCACGCTCACCGGCTCCAGATTTATCAGCAATAAACCAGCCAGCCGGAAGGGCCGAGCGCAGAAGTGGTCCTGCAACTTTATCCGCCTCCATCCAGTCTATTAATTGTTGCCGGGAAGCTAGAGTAAGTAGTTCGCCAGTTAATAGTTTGCGCAACGTTGTTGCCATTGCTGCAGGCATCGTGGTGTCACGCTCGTCGTTTGGTATGGCTTCATTCAGCTCCGGTTCCCAACGATCAAGGCGAGTTACATGATCCCCCATGTTGTGCAAAAAAGCGGTTAGCTCCTTCGGTCCTCCGATCGTTGTCAGAAGTAAGTTGGCAGCAGTGTTATCACTCATGGTTATGGCAGCACTGCATAATTCTCTTACTGTCATGCCATCCGTAAGATGCTTTTCTGTGACTGGTGAGTACTCAACCAAGTCATTCTGAGAATAGTGTATGCGGCGACCGAGTTGCTCTTGCCCGGCGTCAACACGGGATAATACCGCACCACATAGCAGAACTTTAAAAGTGCTCATCATTGGAAAACGTTCTTCGGGGCGAAAACTCTCAAGGATCTTACCGCTGTTGAGATCCAGTTCGATGTAACCCACTCGTGCACCCAACTGATCTTCAGCATCTTTTACTTTCACCAGCGTTTCTGGGTGAGCAAAAACAGGAAGGCAAAATGCCGCAAAAAAGGGAATAAGGGCGACACGAAAATGTTGAATACTCATACTCTTCCTTTTTCAATATTATTGAAGCATTTACCAGGGTTATTGTCTCATGAGCGGATACATATTTGAATGTATTTAGAAAAATAAACAAATAGGGGTTCCGCGCACATTTCCCCGAAAAGTGCCACCTGACGTCTAAGAAACCATTATTATCATGACATTAACCTATAAAAATAGGCGTATCACGAGGCCTGTGGGAGGAAAATAAAGTGTCATCCTAACTACAGGACCCTGCAACGTAGCAATTCCTGCAAAAATCCATTTAAAACAATGACTTATTTCAATTCTGCCATCTGCAAGCGTTTTGTGGGGATGGAGGCCGGAATCATTAAAGTATCATCCTAATTTTCGCTCAACCTTGGAAAATGCTGAGAATCGTAAAAATAAAGTTTCATCCTTTCCGCTACTAGTTCAAGGCTTTCTTCCGGCCGCCGGCAACAACGCTGCTTGGCTGAGGCGATCCACTTGCGCTACCGCTCACTGATCAGATCGAACTTGAACTCGACGAGCAGCCAACCATCAGGCCGAGCGTGATCGCCAAAAAAAACGGATCATGCGAAATCCTTCGTTGAGTTTGGCGCGGGTTTTAGCAAATCAGCTGGCCCGCGATCCGGTTGAGAGTGATCCGAAGCGGTCCTTGACGACCGGCACAAATCGGCCGATTCTGTTGAAAAAGTAGCTTTAGCGGCAGCCTGCCGATCAGGTGTGCCTGCTGTCGAAGTGGCTGCAAGCCACTTCAAGTTGCCTTCCGGCGTTTCACTGAGCGTCCTTGCTCAGGTTTAAGGGTTAATTTGAGGGTTTCTGCTCGTAGCAGGCATACCTATCCCGTCAGCGGTGGCCCTTGAGGCAAAAGCTTGGCCATGCGGCGCAGGTTCTGCACCATCGCAGCCAAGGTGAATTCGTCAGTGGCACCCGTTAGGCCACGCAGTCGTAAACGGTCGAGTTTCATGATCCGTTTGAGGTGGGCGAAAAGCATCTCCACCTTCTTTCGTTCGCAGCGAGAGACGAGGTACTCCGGTGTCTTGGCGATGCGTCGAGCCACGTCGCGGGCAGCCTCATGGATGCTGCGGACGATCTTCCGATTCGGCGTGTTGGGGCAGCATTTCGCTTTCAACGGGCAGGTGGCGCAGTCGGTTTGGCTGGAGCGGTAAATGACGGTTTTGGCCTTAGTTACCCGCGACCTTTGCTGGGTGAAGGCGCGCCATTCACTGCGTAGCGGTTTGCCGGCTGGGCAGCGATATTCATTGGCGTCCTGACTCCAGTGAAAGTCGTTACTGGAGAGGCTGTCGTCCTTGCGCTCGGTCTTGTCCCACACCGGCACATGCGGTTCGATGTCCTTTTCTTCGACCATCCAGGCCAGCATCGGGGCGGTGCCATAAGCGGTATCGCCGATAAGGCGTTCCGGTGTGAGATCGAACTGCGCCTCGACACGCTCGACCATCGTCCTAGTCGAATCGACTTCGGCGGTACGGTGCGCCGGGGTAGCTTCCACGTCCATGATCACACCGTGCTCAGTGTCGATCAGGTAATTCGTGGAGTAGGCAAAAAAGGCCGGGCCACCTGGCGCTGCTGTCCAACGGGACTGAGGATCAGTGAGCGAAATTTTCTTGGGAAGAGCCTCAGCCAGCGCCTCTTCATCAAGGGCTTCGAGGTACTCGCGCACTGCGCGGCTGCTGAGCTTTGGATCGTTCCAATCGACCTCATCTCCCGCCACCCCACGTTGCCGGCTGGCATCCGCCTTAATGATGCTGGCGTCGACGGCGAAACCTTCACCCTTGACTAGGCCGGCTGCCATGCAGCGCCGCAGCACCTCATTGAATAACCAGCGGAATAGATCGCTGTCACGAAAACGCCCATGGCGATTCTTCGAGAAGGTCGAGTGATTGGGGACTTCGTCTTCCAGACCCAACCGGCAGAACCAGCGATAGGCCAGGTTCAGGTGCACCTCTTCGCACAATCGCCGCTCGGAACGAATGCCATAGCAGTAGCCGACGACCAGCATGCGCACCATCAACTCCGGGTCAATCGAGGGACGCCCGATGGGGCTATAGAAATCTGCCAGGTAGGCACGTAGATCACTGAGATCCAAGCACTGGTCGATGCTGCGCAGGAGATGTTGGGCCGGGACGTGATCTTCCAGATTGAACGAGTAGAACAGGCGCTGCTGTCCTCCCGGTAACTGTCCCATCATGCTGTTCGCCCCCACGCTCGCTGACAAAGCAATTTTGCCAACGGCATGGGGAGGCCGCTACTTTTTCAACAGAATCGGCCGCACACAGCCATTCGGCTCAACAGAACCCTGCCTTTACCCCACCAAACTCCGGAAACTCGCCCGGTAGTCCGTCGGCTTGAGATGCACATGTTGGCTGAGGTCGCCGGGTAGCGTGAACAGGCGCGGACCGTCCCGAAACTGGAACACGCGATACAGATGGAATTGATCGCCCGCCTCCTTGGAGAATTCGAGTTCGTTGTGGCTGACCAAGAAAGACGAGCCTACCCCGCCATTGGTGGTTTTCACCTCGATGAAGCGCTCATGGGCGTCCTCTTCGAACGACAGGATGTCGAACCCCGCACCGTCTCCCTGGGTGTCGGACACCCAATCCAGCCGCTGAAAAAGCTCTGGGTGGCCGAGCTCGGTCAGGCGTTGCTGTTCGTAGCCAATCACCCACTGCTCCCCTGCCCGGCCCAGCTTGCGGTTGGCTTCATCGCGAGCGGCATAATCGAACTTTCGCGGTAGGCGTTGCCGTAGAGATGCCGGGGTACGCACAAGCACTTCACGGGCGGGTGGTTCTACCAAAGCCGCTCGGTAGGTTTTGTCACCCGGAAGTTTTACCTCCTCCAGGGCATCGACAAGAGCGCCGACCGTCTGCTGATGTTCCAGAACGTAGGCGTGTACGGATTTACGCAGCAGCAGTTGGCTGTTGCCGCGTGGCTTGTAGCCGTTGATATAGGGCAGGCCCAGGGCATCGAGTACGGCGCTAATGTTCTGGTGCTTGAGCTCGACTGAAGACTTGCTGCGACCGTTCAGCAGTTGGCGCAGTGCCTGGTTGTGCTCGGACTTGTTGTACGGCTCCCCAGCCGCCTCGGCACGCAGCATGTCGAAATAGTCTTCGACCGTGGCCAGGACCTCTTCTTCGGACCAGTCTTCGCCGATGCGAATGATGCGAAACCCGAGCCGCGTCAGCGCCGGAACGACGGTCGCCTCGCCACCGGAGAAGCTGTCAGCAGTGAGCGGGCCCTGCTCGGGAAATTGCTTGCCGAAGGCCACACCGGCGATGGCCTTGGAATCGCAATCGGTGCCGGTCTTCGGATCACGTACCAGGAAGTCGCGGGACTTGCCGTAGCCGTGGCGCGCCAGGAATTTCGTGCGGCCCAGTTGCACGAACTCATCGATGGCAGCCTGCACGGCGGCGGGGCTTCGAAGCTGGGAGAGTTGAGACACAGGGTCCTTCCTTACTGTCATGGTGTGCCGGGAACCGCCGAGCCACGAGATTATGAGTAGCCCCTGAACAGAAACGTCACGATAAAAGCCGTGAACGCCACCAGGCCCATTAAATCCCTTGCGTATTTGCAGCCCGTGCTGTCCAAACCTGTACCAGGTCCGATCAACACGCTCCAACCATTGAGGTACGAAAACACCGCCTGACCGAACAAAAAATGCGTGATAGCCGCCGCAGCCATGACGCCGGAATCGTCAGACAGGCTGTAGCTGTTGACCATTGCCCTGTACGCCTGCATCTGAAATGGCTATTGCCCTGATGGGAGCCGGCTTTTCAGCCACCGACACCAGCGATGCCGTCAATATTCTTTACCCGATAACCATGACCGTACAAGCTAACAAGGCCTGGCAAGCCAGCGGACTTAAAAAGTCTTTTTTTCTACCATCCCACAAAAAAGTTCGTGGTGGAGAAAAGATAAGCTATGCAAGGCTTTAGGAGACGTGGTTTTTCAGGATGACGAAGAACGATTCGGCGCTAGGTGCAACATAGGTGCATCGCACGAGCGCTAGGAACGGCGAAAAAAGGCGGACGTGGCGAAATCGGTAGACGCAGCAGACTTTAAAATTGGAGTGCCCGCGGGGAAATCCGCGGAGTAGAACCGCTCAAAGTCGGGGAACGCTAACGGGCAATACCCTAAGCCAATCCCGAGCCAAGCCCCTTCGGGGGAAGGTGTAGAGACTGGACGGGCGGCGCCTAAAGCCTTCGGGCAATGGCGAAGGGACAGTCCAGACCACGAACGTCATCAGACGGCGGCGAAAGTCGAGGTGGTACGAAAATCTGCTTCTCTGTGAGAGTACGGGTTCGAGTCCCGTCGTCCGCACCACAAAGCCAAACATCCCTGCGATGATCGACCTCTGGGCGTTTGGTCGTGAGCCCGCCACCCTCGCGCTACGCTTTGCGCAGGCGTCGAAGGCGATCAGGTGCGCCCATCGATTCCGTCGAGCACCATCGCTGCGAGTTCATCGCTGGTGTGTGCACCACTATCGAGAACACGGGTTGTGCATGGAAGCCGTTCCCTTGCGGCCAAGCATCGGGCGACATTCGCTAATCGCCACTCTCGAATCTCCGCATTTCGATTCGGGTCAGGATGCATGGTCTGGTTCGCGATCCGGTGACGCAATAGGTCCTCGTTGAGCGTCAGAAAGATGTGCAGCAGCTGATCGTCGATCCGCCTTACCCCGTCGAGTATCTCAGTCAGATAGTCCGGGTGCACGAGCGTCATTGGGATGATGATGTCCTGCGAGTAATTCCTTCGAATCTCCCTGACCGCCGCGATCGTAAGTCCCCTCCACAAGGGGAGATCCTGATAGTCTCCGCTCGCTGGCATGGGGACCGTTTCTTTCACCACGAACCCGATTTCCTCGGGGTCAAAGATCAGCGATTTGGAACGCCGATCGCGCAGCCGCTTAGCGAGCGTCGTCTTTCCGGCGCCGAAAGGTCCGTTGATCCAGATTATCATTGTCGACGGCCTCTAACCTGAAGGCTCGCAAGAGCGCTCGACGGCCTCGTGCGGAGGCACGATCGGAGTGGTTCCGAAATGCTTCTCAAGATAGGTGACGCCGAACGTCACGATGTCCTGCGCGTCGAACAGGTAGCACTGAGCAAAGCCCACGACACCTTCTCGATGGCGACCGAGCTTCACGTAAGCATTTGCTATAGTTTCAACCGCATCCGGCTTTCCTTCGATAGCAAAGCAATCGAGAATGCCGTTTGAATCGTAATCCGATGCCGTTTTCCAGGCGACTTCACCGTCTCTTCCAAGCATCGGCATCTCATACGTCACCCACCGTTTGTTGGGGATATCGGCAACCGCCTCGGCGTAGTGCAATGCGGTAACGGAGTTTAGCGGCGCACCCAACAGCAGGGCCTTCCCGCCAAGGCGAACGAACCGCTCGACGGGCGATCCTTCCCCCAAGGCGTGACCGAGTTCGTGAGGCTCCGTCAGCGTTTCAGCCAGCGGACCAACCGCGACCATCGATGCATCGGGGTGCGCGCTGCGCCGCGCGCCGGGGGCTTGAACCAGAAATTGATTCAGCAGGCCGAACCCACGGTAAGTCCCGGCTGTTGCGGGATCGAACGGCAGCCAGGTACGGCGGGCTTCGTCATCCAGCCGAGCGCCATTCAGAGTCTCCTCGTAGGGTGATCGGTCCCACGACGCGTATCCCATCACAGTGCCAGTCGGCCCAACCGCGGAGCGTAACGCGGCAACGACCGTCTCCGCTCCTCCTTCGACCGGACCAATCGCTTTAAGTGAGGCATGCACCATCAAGAGGTCACCGGTTTGGACTCCGAGTTTTTGAAGCGCCTCCGTTATTGCCTTCCGCGTATGCATCGCGATATCTCCTCTAAACTGCAAAACACTATACGGGGTCTGACGCTCAGTGGAACGAAAACTCACGTTAAGGGATTTTGGTCATGAGATTATCAAAAAGGATCTTCACCTAGATCCTTTTAAATTAAAAATGAAGTTTTAAATCAATCTAAAGTATATATGAGTAAACGGCACTGTTGCAAATAGTCGGTGGTGATAAACTTATCATCCCCTTTTGCTGATGGAGCTGCACATGAACCCATTCAAAGGCCGGCATTTTCAGCGTGACATCATTCTGTGGGCCGTACGCTGGTACTGCAAATACGGCATCAGTTACCGTGAGCTGCAGGAGATGCTGGCTGAACGCGGAGTGAATGTCGATCACTCCACGATTTACCGCTGGGTTCAGCGTTATGCGCCTGAAATGGAAAAACGGCTGCGCTGGTACTGGCGTAACCCTTCCGATCTTTGCCCGTGGCACATGGATGAAACCTACGTGAAGGTCAATGGCCGCTGGGCGTATCTGTACCGGGCCGTCGACAGCCGGGGCCGCACTGTCGATTTTTATCTCTCCTCCCGTCGTAACAGCAAAGCTGCATACCGGTTTCTGGGTAAAATCCTCAACAACGTGAAGAAGTGGCAGATCCCGCGATTCATCAACACGGATAAAGCGCCCGCCTATGGTCGCGCGCTTGCTCTGCTCAAACGCGAAGGCCGGTGCCCGTCTGACGTTGAACACCGACAGATTAAGTACCGGAACAACGTGATTGAATGCGATCATGGCAAACTGAAACGGATAATCGGCGCCACGCTGGGATTTAAATCCATGAAGACGGCTTACGCCACCATCAAAGGTATTGAGGTGATGCGTGCACTACGCAAAGGCCAGGCCTCAGCATTTTATTATGGTGATCCCCTGGGCGAAATGCGCCTGGTAAGCAGAGTTTTTGAAATGTAAGGCCTTTGAATAAGACAAAAGGCTGCCTCATCGCTAACTTTGCAACAGTGCCCAGTTGTGCGGATCGAGCCCCTGCAGGCAGGAGAGCGCGGTCAGATAGTGGCTGTGCAAGTGGACGATCGCCTTGCAGGCCGGGTTGTGCAAATAGACCGCCCGGTGAAAAGTGACCTCTTTCGACGGTTTGTCGCCGGAGATCCATTCCCCTTGCAGCGTCACCACCGACAACCGCTGAGCCTGCAGTTCGCCGAGGCAGGCGCCGGTCGGCGTCGCCAGCAGGTTGCCGTCCGGCAGCAGCAGCGACAGATTGCCAGCGGAGCCGGTGGCATAGCCGCGGCTAAACAACGAGGCGCCAATCTGCACCATTTCCTCTCGCAGTTGTTGCTCAGTCATGACGAAACTCCTGCTGGGCACGGGCAAAGAACTGGATATCGCCGAAGTTACCTGACTTCAGCGCCAGGGAGAGCGGCTGGCGGGTGTCACGCACCCAGGGCACGCCAGGGGAGATGGTCGGCCCAATATGGAACGCCTCAACCCCCAGGGTCTGCGCCACAATGCTCGACGTTTCCCCTCCGGCCACAATAAAGCGGGTAAATCCGTTCGCCTTCAGGGCGGCGGCAAGAGCGGCAAACAGCTGTTCCACCCGTTCGCTGCTGGCCTTGTCGCCATACTGCGCCTGGATCCGCTGCAGCGTTTGCGGCTCGGTGGTGGCATAGATCATCGGCGCCAGCGGCGCATCGCGCTGCGCGTCCACCCAGTCAGTCAGCGTCCTGACGTAGCTCTCCAGATCGGTAAAGCAGGCGCTTAAGTCGACGGCGCGGGCGGGGGCCTGTTGACGATAGGCCGCCACCTGGCTGTTGGTCATCACCGAGCAGGAGCCCGAGAGCACCACCGCCGGACCGGCCAGCGGCATGCCGGCCTGAGCGCTTTCCCCCCTGGCGCCATGGCGCTGCGCCCAGTCGCGGGCGAGGCCGATGGCGAGGCCGGAACCGCCGGAGACCAGCTTCATCTCCCGCAGCGCCACGCCCTGGGTGAGCAGATCCTGTTCGCTGAGGGCGTCGAGCACCACATAGCGCACCGCCGGATCGTTGACTGCCGCCAGCGCGGCGGCGACCGGGCGACAATCGGCCAGGCAATCAGCGCGGCTTTTCCGCGCCCTTGGCGCTCAATTAAGCGGCCCAGGTGCGCATCCTCCATCGGCGTCACCGGATGGTGGCGCATCCCGGACTCATTCAGCAGTTGCTCGCCGACGAACAGATATCCCTGATAGACCGTGCGGCCGTTAACCGGCAGCGCCGGGGAAATCACCGTCCGCGTCTCACCCAGCTCGGCCAGCAGGGCATCCAGCACCGGGCCAATGTTGCCCTGCGCGGTGCTGTCGAAAGTGGAACAGTACTTGAAATAAAACTGCTGACAGCCCTGGGCCTGCAGCCAGCGCAGGGCCGCCAGCGACTGGCTGACGGCCATTTCCGCCGGGCAGGAGCGGGTTTTCAGGCTGATGACCACCGCCTCGCTGGTCAGCGGAATATCGCGGGTCGGCACGCCATTCAGTTGCACCGTCGGCATGCCGTTGCGCACGAGGAAGCTGGCAATATCCGTGGCGCCGGTGAAGTCATCGGCAATGACACCAAGCTGCATGTTGTCTCTCCTCACTGTTTATGGCCCGGCAGGGTGATGCCGTTGAAAATCTTGATCACCGCGCTGTCATCTTCCCGACCGAATCCGGCATTACTGGCGGAGGTGAACATATTCAGCGCGGTGGTAGCGAGCGGCAGCGGGAAGGTCAGCGCCCGGGCAGTGTCATTCACCAGCCCGAGATCTTTGACAAAAATATCGACAGCGGATTTTGGCGAGTAATCGCCATCCAGGACGTGCTGCATGCGATTCTCAAACATCCAGGAATTACCCGCCGCGTGGGTGACCACGTCATACATCGTCTCCAGTGGGATCCCGGCGCGGGCGGCAAGCGCCATCGCTTCGGCGGCAACGGCGATGTGCACCCCGGCCAGCAGCTGATGGATAATTTTTACCGTCGAGCCAAGACCAATGTCGCTCCCGATGCGGTAGACTTTGCCGGCCACGGCGTCCAGCACCGGCGCGAGTCGGGCAAAGGCGGCATCGCTCCCGGAGGCCATCACCGTCATGTCGCCGGCGGCCGCTTTCACGGCGCCGCCCGATACCGGCGCGTCGAGCATCAATAGCTGGTACTCCGCCAGCGCCTCGGCAATGGCCTGAGCATCGGCGGAGGCGATGGTGGACGACACCATCACGACGGTGCCCGGCTTCAGATGGGCGGCGAGGCCGCTCTCGCCGAACAGGATCCCCCGCACCTGGGCGGCATTGACCACCAGCAGCACAACTGCATCCAGTTCCGCGGCGAACGGCACCGCGCTGGGGCCCGCGCCTTTGGCGCCCGCCGCCAGCAGTGCGCGACAGTTGTCGGGATTGATGTCAACGCCCCAGGTGTTCAGGCCCGCCTGCAGGCAGGCGCGGGCGGCGCCCATGCCCATTGAACCCAGTCCAATCACGCAGACGTTAGTGTGTGCAGCCATGCTGGTCTCCTTGTGAACATTAGTTAATTAATGTGATTTAATGATAGAATAAAGCGTTATCATGTGAATTTATGTGAGAGTTATCACGAATAACCCACATGAATATAAAAAATTCACAGGCGGAAAGAGGCTGCACAGCGGCGATTCTTGCCCTAAAATAGCGTAAAAAACAGCGGCAAAGCGCGATAACAACACCGGGTGTCGCCAGGGCCGTAGCCTGGGTGGTGACGCCTGGTGTGAAAAAATGGTAAGGGGAGAGCGGTGATTCCAATAGAACGACATCAGCGTATTTTAGCCCTGGTGGAGCAGCGTGGGGCGGTAAGCATTAACGAGCTGACGGAGATCCTCGGCGTGTCCCATATGACCATCCGTCGGGACGTCAGTAAACTGGAGGAGCAGGGGCTGCTGGTCAGCGTCTCGGGCGGCGTACGCGCCGTCAGCCGGCTGGCCGCGGAACCCAGTCATCTGGTGAAAAGCACGCTGCAGAGTGAGGAGAAACAGGCGATCGGCGCGCTGGCGGCGAGTCATATCGCTAAAAACAGTTGCATCTATCTGGATGCCGGGACTACCACCCTGGCGCTGGCGCGGGCGATCCTCGACCGGAACGATCTCCAGGTGGTCACCAATGATTTTGAGATAACCCAGCTGCTGATCGATGCCAGCCAGTGCGGCGTGATCCACACCGGCGGCACTCTGTGCCGGGAGAACCGCTCCTGCGTGGGCGAATCGGCGGCGCGTACGTTACGCCACCTGGCTATCGATACGGCCTTTATCTCCGCCAGCGGCTGGGACAGTCGCGGGATATTCACCCCTGATGAGAACAAGGTTACCGTCAAGGAGACCGTCAGCCAGGTCAGCGCGAGAAGCATCCTGCTGTGCGACAGTTCGAAATACAATCAGGTGGCCACGTTTATGGCGTTACCTTTGACCCGGTTCACCACCATCATTACCGACCGGCATCTTTCCGATGCCGCCGCCAGTCATATCGCCCGGCACGCCTGCGAGGTGCTGCGGGCCGGATAACGCGCGCGGCCACCGCCGGCTTAGCGTTGCCAGTGCTCGATCAGCGCCGCGCCGATCCCGGCGATTTGCTGATTTCGCTCGGCCATGCTCGCCGGCGTATCCCGCAGATAAATCACCACAATGCGCTCTGCTTTGTTATTCGGGCCAAGCAGGGCGACAATCCCGCGCGCACCCCGCTTGCTAGCTCCGGTCTTATCGGCGATAAACCAGCCCGCCGGCAGCACGGAGCGGATCAACGGTCCGGCGACCCGATCGTCCACCATCCACTGCAGCAGCTGCCGTTGCGAACGGGCGCTCAGACGCTGGCTGGTCAGCAGCTTGCGCAGGGTCGCGGCCATGCTGGCCGGGGTAGTGGTGTCGCGGGCGTCGCCGGGAAGCGCCTCATTCAGTTCCGTTTCCCAGCGGTCAAGGCGGGTGACGTTGTCGCCGATCTGGCGCAAAAAGGCAGTCAATCCTGCGGGGCCGCCGACGGTGGCCAGCAGCAGATTGGCGGCGCTGTTATCGCTCATGGTAATGGCGGCGGCGCAGAGTTCGCCGACCGTCATGCCGTCGGCAAGGTGTTTTTCGCTGACCGGCGAGTAGTCCACCAGATCCTGCTGGCGATAGTGGATCTTTCGCTCCAGCTGTTCGTCACCGGCATCCACCCGCGCCAGCACTGCGCCGCAGAGCACTACTTTAAAGGTGCTCATCATGGGAAAGCGTTCATCGGCGCGCCAGGCGGTCAGCGTGCGGCCGCTGGCCAGATCCATTTCTATCATGCCTACGCGGCCCGACAGCTGGCTTTCGCTTTGTTTAATTTGCTCAAGCGGCTGCGGGCTGGCGTGTACCGCCAGCGGCAGGGTGGCTAACAGGGAGATAATACACAGGCGAATATAACGCATAACCACAATACATCCTTGAGTGAAGGCCGATAAAGGCGAGTAAAGAAGCGACAAATAAGAATAACCCGGCGTTGGCACTGTTGCAAATAGTCGGTGGTGATAAACTTATCATCCCCTTTTGCTGATGGAGCTGCACATGAACCCATTCAAAGGCCGGCATTTTCAGCGTGACATCATTCTGTGGGCCGTACGCTGGTACTGCAAATACGGCATCAGTTACCGTGAGCTGCAGGAGATGCTGGCTGAACGCGGAGTGAATGTCGATCACTCCACGATTTACCGCTGGGTTCAGCGTTATGCGCCTGAAATGGAAAAACGGCTGCGCTGGTACTGGCGTAACCCTTCCGATCTTTGCCCGTGGCACATGGATGAAACCTACGTGAAGGTCAATGGCCGCTGGGCGTATCTGTACCGGGCCGTCGACAGCCGGGGCCGCACTGTCGATTTTTATCTCTCCTCCCGTCGTAACAGCAAAGCTGCATACCGGTTTCTGGGTAAAATCCTCAACAACGTGAAGAAGTGGCAGATCCCGCGATTCATCAACACGGATAAAGCGCCCGCCTATGGTCGCGCGCTTGCTCTGCTCAAACGCGAAGGCCGGTGCCCGTCTGACGTTGAACACCGACAGATTAAGTACCGGAACAACGTGATTGAATGCGATCATGGCAAACTGAAACGGATAATCGGCGCCACGCTGGGATTTAAATCCATGAAGACGGCTTACGCCACCATCAAAGGTATTGAGGTGATGCGTGCACTACGCAAAGGCCAGGCCTCAGCATTTTATTATGGTGATCCCCTGGGCGAAATGCGCCTGGTAAGCAGAGTTTTTGAAATGTAAGGCCTTTGAATAAGACAAAAGGCTGCCTCATCGCTAACTTTGCAACAGTGCCGAAAACTGTAACCCCAGGCGCGGGATAACCGGTGGGAGAGCGTTGTGCAGTACGTGACGGCGTAAAATCGTTAACCGTGACAGACCACGAGTCGCCGCCGCTTTGACATAGTTTTGATCAAAGACCTCAATAGTGCTGATACGCATCAGACGAATAACTTCCGTCGTCGGTGCCACGGAGAGCGTTAACACCGGAAGCACCATATGGCGGATGGCACTGACCAGCATTTCATCGCGCCAGGGCGAGTCGGAGATCCAGGCGTCAATAATGGCAAACCCGGTTACGGGTTTTACTTCATAAAGCAGATCAAAACGCCCTGATACGGGTAACCAGCCGAGGGTTAGTGAGAATAGCAACGTCAGCAGCAGCGCCAGCCAAAAAACCGGAATAGAGAAGCCCATCAGAGCCAATGCGCTGATGCAACGATCCTGCCATTTATTACGCGTTATGCCCGCCAACATGCCGATGGGGATCCCGACCATTAGTGCAAAACCAAATGCCAGAATGCACAGTTCCATTGTTGCCGGGAACACCTCTTTCAGTTGTTCTGAGATCAACTGGCCGTTAATACTGGACACACCAAAATCCCAGTGAATCAGGCCATTGAACCAGAATACCCAAGCGTTCCACAGCGATGCGCCCTGTAACGGCGCATGGGGGGTGAAATAACTCAGACTGAAGCCAATAAAGGTCAGGAAGAACAAAGTGACCAGCAATAATAAAAATCGGCGTAGGGTGAAGATAATCATGGTTTTTTCACCTCGTCAGCCTTTTCCCTGGAAACCCCGGCAAAAGAAGCGTTGCCGAACGGACTGAGCACCAGCCCTTTGATGTCATAGCGGTAAGCCTGCAAACGGAGCGAAGAGGCCAGAGGCAGGATCGGCAACTCGCGCGCAAGAATATTTTGCGCTTCGTCGTAGGCATCAATTCGCGAGGAGAGTTGTTGCGAAGAGAGGGCTTTGCGCAAAATGCTGTCAAACTCGGGATTGCACCAGTGGGCAAAATTGGTCTGCGAGTTAATGGCGGCACAGCTAAGCATCGGTCGGAAAAAGCTGTCAGGATCGTTACTGTCAGTTGCCCAACCGGACAACGTCAGATCATGGTTCATATCCATTAATCGCGCCTCCTGAAAACGGCCCTCTACCGGGATGATCTTCACTTTCACACCCACCTGAGCCATATCAGCCTGAATCAGCTCTGCGGTTTTCAGCGGACTGGGGTTCCAGGCCTGAGAGCTGGTAGGTACCCAGAGTTGTAACGTCAGGTTTTCCAGCCCCAGCGCTTTTAACTGCTCGCGCGATTTTGCCGGGTTGTACTCGGTAATTTTAGCTTCGTTGTCATAAGCCCACGAGGCGCGAGGCAAAATAGATGCCGCGGTTTCCGCCGTACCGTAGTAAATAGATTGCATTAACCGTTGGTTGTTAATGGCCAGCGCTAGCGCATGTCGTACGGCAGGGTTGTTCAACGGCGGTTTATCCGTGTTGAACGCCAGATAGGCGATATTCATCCCCGGACGCAGCGTCAGGCGCAGCCGCGGGTCATCACGCAGTATGCTGAGCTGGCTGGCGGCAGGCCATGCCAGGACGTCGCACTCGCCGGTCAGTAATTTCGATAAGCGTCCGGTCCCGCCAGAGCCGAGATCCACCACGACCTGCGGCATCAAGGGGGTACCACGCCAGAATTTTTCATGCCGTTGTAGGCGAATATATTGGCCTGCACGATTTTCTGAAAGTTGGTACGGGCCTGTGCCGACGGGTTGTCTGTCGAGTAATTCCTGGCGATCCTGTTTTGCTAATTTGGCGGCATATTCGGCCGACATCACAGAGGCATAATGTGTGGCAAGGTGCCACAAGAAGGAGGCGTCGGGTTGATTTAAGCGAAATTCAACGGTGTTGTTGTCCAGTTTACGCACGCTTTGGACGTTATCGGCGAACTGCAGGCTATCAAAATAAGGAAAACTGCTACCATTGACATTATGCCACGGATGCTGGCGATCAAAGATGCGCTCGAAGGTAAATACCACATCGTCCGCATTTAGTTTGCGGGTGGGCGTGAACCAGGCAGTCTTTTGAAACGGAACATCGCGTCGTAAATGGAAGCGGTAGGTTGCGCCGTTATCTAATACTTCCCAGCTTTCAGCCAGTTCTGGCACCAGGCGATAGGTGTAGGGATCGACATCAAGCAGTAGGTCATACAATTGGGCCGCTAATGTGTCTACGATGAGACCGCTGCTTGCTTTTTGTGGATTGAACGTATTGACCTGCCCGCTAACGCAATAGACAAAGCCACTGTCACGAATATCAGCGTACGAGGCCTGCTCAGGCGCAGCTGCAGCCTGACCACTCAGAAATCCAGCCATCACGATCAGAGATGATAAAACCAGGCGCATAATTTTAAAGGGTTATATATAAAGAAGCTATCTTACTAATACTTAATGACATTTGCCATTACCGTTTGTTTTTGGGGCAGTGGGGTTGATAACCGCGAATTCGACATCGCGTACTGGTCAAAATTCATACCCGCTATCCACTTTGCATATACTCTTGTAGCTATCTTAGCATTTTCATGGCCCCTCTGACTCGCTTAAACGCTGGATTTGCTGCCAGAGAGATTATGTGAGGTGTCTGACGGGGAAAATGAATCTGTTGTGTGGGAGGCGGGAAGAGTGAATTTCTTCCCGGCTGAGGTATTACTTCTGGATTTTATTAACGCGCACCACCGGCGGTTGCATTTTAGCGTCAAGGCTACCGTTAATGCTGATCATTTGATCGGGTTTTATCGTTCGGCCATCAAAGACCGCAAGCGGGATTAGCGTATTGATACTGCCGGTTTTGTCACGGAAGATAAACTTATCTCCTCCCTGATCCTCAATGAGATTACCTCGTAAAGAGATGGTCGCACCGTCATGCATGGTTTTAGCTTGTTCGACGGTCATGATTCTTGCATTTTCAGTGCCGCGATAGCCTTCATCCAGTGCATGGGCAGGTGGCGGGGCGGTATCTTTTTTCAATCCGCCATTATCATCGGCAAACGCTGATGGCAATAAAAAACAGAACAGTAAGGGGGCGAACGATATTTTCATAGAGCCTCCATTGAAATTGATTTGACTTATTAAGTTTGGTAGCTATTTATTAATCTGGCGAGTGGGATAAGTCTCAAATTGTAATTTTTCAATAAAACAACGGCTTGGTGTTATATAAGCGAGGCGGGGAGATGAACAGAGAGAAAACCCATTTTCAAGGAGTAAAAGAGAGCCTGCGTTTTCTGAATTTTGAATCTGGCTTTCACAAGATTGGTTTTATCTGTTTGCTCTGCATTGTTTTTCTTGCTTCGGTGGGAGCGTTTTCCGGCGGATATTTAAGTGAGGTGACGAGAAAAAACACCTTAAAGACAACAGGGTTACAGTACGAAAGGTTTGGGCGCTTGCAAACGGAATTTAAATTTAAAATCTCTGCACAAAAGTATGATTCTGTGAACAAGACGTTGCGCATTGGCGGCGATTTCAACAAATTTTATGAAATGGAAAATATTTGGCCGCAGCCAGACAGCATGTACAGCAAGGGGAACGATCTTTACCTCGTCTACAATGATTCTGAAGCAATGCAGAACTTTACTATCTGGCTGCGGGTTACGCCCGTGAAGCCAGGAAGCGTAAAGAGTTTTCTCCAGCTAAATGGCGAACCTGAAATCCGCTTCAGACAATTTATTTATCCCTAGGAGGTGAGTATGGAGATGGTCTTCCGGGCATCCGCCATTTACCTTATTTTGCTGGTGGTTTTCAAAATAGCAGGTCGCCGGGCATTATTACAAATGACCAGCTTCGATCTGATTTTATTACTGATTATCAGTGAAGCAACTCAACAAGCCTTGTTGGGTAATGATTTTTCGATAACCGGCGCCATGATCACGATTGTCACTCTGGTTACTATTGATATTCTGTTCGGTTTCATTAAAAAAAAGGTGGGTGGGGCCGAATCCGTGCTGGATGGTTCCCCGGTTATCCTGCTTGATCACGGGATCCCTTTATTAGATAAAATGAAGAAAGTGGATGTCTCTCTTGAAGATATATTAGTCGCTGCGCGACAAAATCAGGGGATTACCGAATCAAGTAAAATCAAGTATGCCATTCTGGAACGCAACGGACATATTTCTGTCATTCCTGAAGAGAATTAGCGAGGCGGTAATGAATACGGAGTACAATGACGCAAAAACAGTCAATGAACTGACAAAACGGCTTGCAAACACGCTCATTGATAGCGATTTAACGTTGACCACCGCAGAATCCTGTACAGGAGGAAAGCTGGCCGCGGCGCTTTGCGCACAGGCGGATACCGCAGAATTTTATGATATCGGCGTTATAACCTTTAGCGATCGCGCCAAGCAGAAAATGCTCGACGTGCGGGCCAGTACGCTGAAGAAATATAGCGCCGTTAGTGAGCAAACGGTCAGTGAGATGTCTGTAGGAATACGTCAGCAAGCCGAAACCGATATCAGTATAGCCATCAGCGGATATGCAGGGCCGGAGGGTGGGGAGGATGGTACTCCCGCAGGAACCGTGTGGTTTGCGTGGAATTTCCGCGGACAGATAATAACAAAACGTGAGTGTTTTTCCGGGGATTGCCAGGACGTCATTGAAAAGGCGGTACGTTTTAGCCTGGCGGTATTGATTGAAGAAGTGTCAGCCTGGAAGAACAAATAAATAAACCAGGACTTATCCTAGGAAATATTTCAATGCTATGTGAAGTTATCGTCGTGAGAGCCAGGTTAATATTAGGAGAAAATTAAGTGGTAGGTAAATTATAAAGACCATGTCATTCATTTTGTTCTACGCTTATTAGTCTTTGCGATGAATGATGACTCACGAGAGGTGATTGAATGACTGACCTAAATAAAGGAAAACAGACCACCAATAAAACTAATTCAGAGCGTTTTCCGCAGCCGCCTTTTCCACATCAAAAACAACCTTTTCCGGGGCTCGCCGGAAAAATGCAACCGCGCCCCGATCATGGCGAACAAAGCTATCAGGGAAGCGGCAGGTTAAATGGTCGCAAGGTATTAATTACCGGTGGTGATTCAGGTATTGGGCGTGCTGTTGCCATTGCCTATGCCCGCGAAGGCGCCGATGTCGCGATTAATTATTTACCTGAAGAAGAGGACGATGCTCGTGAGGTTGTTGAGTTGATAAAAAAAGCTGGGAGAAAAGTTGCGGCGATTCCCGGCGATATTCGTGACGAAACTTTTTGTAACCATCTGGTAAAACAGGCGGTAGACGCGCTGGGAGGGTTGGATATCCTGGTGAATAACGCAGGCCGTCAGCAATTTTGTGAATCGATCGAAGACCTCACCACAGAAGAATTTGATGCGACATTCAAGACCAATGTCTACGCCATGTTTTGGATCACCAAGGCGGCTATTCCCCATTTCTCCCGAGACAGCGTGATTATTAACACCTCATCGGTACAGGCTTATGAGCCGAGTGAGATCCTGCTTGATTATGCTCAGACCAAGGCGGCGATAGTGGCATTTACTAAATCGCTGGCGAAGCAACTGGCCCCTAAAGGGATCCGTGTAAATGCTGTCGCGCCTGGGCCGTACTGGACGGTATTGCAGTGCTGCGGCGGCCAACCACAGGAAAAAATTGAGAAATTTGGTGCAAATGCGCCGCTTGGTCGCCCTGGCCAACCGGTAGAAATTGCTCCGCTGTATGTCACTTTAGCGGCTGAAGAGAACAGCTATACATCCGGTCAGGTATGGTGTTCTGACGGGGGGACCGGAACCCTCTGACGTTTATGCCCCCGAAGTCGAAACGTCTGAGGGGGAAAGCCAGCCCGGACAATATTGTATAAGGGCAGGGGGCGGCATATACCGCTCCCTGAACATTAACCCATGACAGCGATACCAAGACGTTCCAGGAGCAACGATGCCTGGTAGCTGTCCAGTTTGACGCCTTGCAAATCAACCCCGCGGATATCTAAATCGCCCAGTTCCGAATTGGTCAAATCACAGTGCGTAACGTTTGCTGCTCGCCAGTCGAAGGATGAAAACTCGCCGCCAGAGAGGTCTGATCCACTGAACGTTGCGCCCAGCACCTGAGTACCCATCCAGCGGTTTTCCCACAGCTCGCACTTTTCCAGTACGACTTTTGAAAAGTTGGCGTAGCTTAAGTTGGTATTGGTGATATAGGCGCTACAAAACCAGGTGCGGGTGGTGATCATATTCATAAAACTTGCGCCGCGAAAATCTGACCCTTGTGCCCGGCAGTGGCGAATTTCGATTCCCAGCGCATTGATATTCCTGAAATCAGCCATGGAGAGATCACAACTTTTGAAAATGGCATCTTTCAGGTTAGCGCGACTAAAATTACATCCTTTCTGACTTTCTCGATCATAAAACTGGCAGCCAATAAATTCAGTGCCGCTAAGGTCGGCACCCGAAAAATCACAGTTGAAAAATGTGCTATTTTCAACTTTTTCACCGGTGAACCTGTTTCTGTCAATTTTTTCGCCAACTAACGCCAGAGTCATCATGATTAACCTGTTTTTTTATACAGTGATTGCAACATGGTAAACTGTTTTAACTCTCGCGTCCAACGTCTGCCCCTGCACGCTAAATTTGGTGTTTCTTCAGTAATGCGCGGAGTTGATGGTAGGTCAGACCTAATAATTCAGCGGCTTTTTTCTGATTAAATTTCGCCTGCTGTAAGCTGGTTTGCAAAAATTCCTTCTCCTGCTGCTGTTGGAATTCACGCAGATCCAGCGGTAGGGTTACTGATGTATGTCTGGTTTCTTGCGCCAGCGGCGGTGCGGCGTGACGCCTGAACGGGTCAATCACAATCTCATTCAGTGGGTAATCGCTGGTCCCGTGTCGGTATACCGAACGCTCCACGACGTTTTTCAGTTCACGAATATTGCCCGGCCAACGGTAGTGGAGGAGCGTTTCTTTGGCCTCATCGGTGAACCCAGGAAACAACGGTAACCCGATCTCACGGCACATCTGAATGGCAAAATGTTCAGCCATTAACATGATATCGCTTTGACGTTCGCGTAACGGGGGAAGTTGCACCACGTCAAAGGCCAGACGATCCAGCAGGTCGGCGCGGAACGTGCCTTCACTCACCATGCGTGGCAGGTCGGCGTTGGTTGCGCAAACCAGTCTTACATTGACCTGCAGAGGTTGGCTACCGCCTACGCGTTCCAGCTCTCCGTACTCAATAACGCGCAGCAGTTTTTCCTGTACCAGCATCGGGGCGGTTGCCAGTTCATCAAGAAACAGTGTGCCGCCATCGGCGCGCTCGAACCGACCTGGGTGACGTTTCTGCGCGCCGGTAAAGGCGCCCGCTTCGTGCCCAAAGAGTTCGGAATCAAGTAAATTTTCGTTGAGCGCGGCGCAGTTAAGTGAAATAAACGGGCCTTGCCAACGGGTTGAGAGGTAGTGCAGGCGGTTGGCGATAAGCTCTTTCCCTGTTCCTCGTTCCCCAATGACCAGCACAGGTTTATCCAGCGGCGCGAGACGAGAAACCTGCTCCAGCACTTCAATAAAGCTGTTCGCTTCGCCCAGCAGATTATCTTTGTATCCTGCCATGATGAAATTCACCATTTGTTAGTGTTATTCACCAATTTACCCTATTTATCCCGACAGGTAAAATTAGTTATTTTCAAATATTTCAATGAATTAAAAAGTTGGCATGCGAAGTGCATTAGAACAGCAGCAGGGCATTGCCCGATATCAGAACAGTAAGTGAGGATTACATTATGGGTATTTTTTCTCGTTTTGCCGACATCGTGAACGCCAACATTAATGCGTTGCTGGAAAAGGCTGAAGATCCGCAGAAGCTGGTGCGGTTGATGATCCAGGAAATGGAAGACACGCTGGTTGAGGTGCGCTCCAACTCCGCACGCGCGCTGGCAGAAAAGAAACAGTTATCGCGTCGTATTGAACAGGCCAGCGCCCAACAGGCAGAGTGGCAGGAAAAAGCAGAGCTGGCGCTGCGTAAAGAAAAAGAAGATTTGGCGCGTTCTGCGTTAATCGAAAAGCAGAAACTGACTGACCTGATTGCCTCCCTGGAGCATGAGGTGACGCTGGTTGACGATACGCTGGCGCGTATGAAAAAAGAGATCGGTGAACTGGAAAACAAACTCAGTGAAACCCGTGCTCGTCAGCAGGCATTGATGTTGCGCCATCAGGCGGCGAGTTCTTCCCGTGATGTTCGTCGTCAACTGGACAGCGGCAAACTGGATGAAGCGATGGCTCGCTTTGAATCTTTTGAGCGTCGTATCGATCAAATGGAAGCTGAAGCTGAAAGCCATAACTTCGGTAAGCAGAAGTCTTTGGATCAGCAATTTGCTGACCTGAAAGCAGATGATGAAATCAGCGAGCAGTTGGCGCAATTGAAAGCCAAAATGCAGCAAGACAAGCAATAATAATATCTGGCGGTGCCCGAACGCGCCGCCGCTCATCACCTGTAAGGAGTACTCATGAGCGCGCTATTTCTGGCCATCCCGTTAACCATCTTTGTGCTGTTCGTCTTACCGATTTGGCTCTGGCTGCATTACAGCAATCGTTCCAGTCGCGGCGAGCTGGCGCAAAGTGAACAACAGCGTCTGGTAGAACTTAACCAGGACGCACAGCGGATGCGTGAGCGCATTCAAGCGCTGGAAGACATCCTTGATGCTGAACATCCAAACTGGAGGGACCGCTAATGGGGGGCGTTAATCTGAATAAAAAACTGTGGCGTATACCGCAGCAGGGCATGGTGAAAGGGGTTTGCGCGGGTATTGCGCATTATCTCGATGTTCCTGTGAAACTGGTGCGGATCCTGGTGGTGCTGTCCATCTTTTTTGGTCTGGCCTTTTTCACCTTTGTCGCCTACATCGTACTGACGTTTGTGTTGGATCCGATGCCAGACAACGTGGTTTCCGGAGAACAGCAGCCATCAAGCGGTGAGCTATTGGATGCTGTCGATCGTGAACTGGCTGCAAGTGAAAAGCGTTTGCGTGAGATGGAGCGTTATGTAACGTCTGATACTTTTACATTACGCAGCCGCTTCCGCCAATTGTGAGGTTAGAAATGAATAATCGCTGGCAACGTGCCGGGCAAAGGGTTAAGCCGGGCATTAAAATAGCAGGTAAGCTGGTGCTACTGACTGCGCTGCGCTATGGCCCGGCTGGGGTAGCAGGGTGGGCGGTGAAGTCCGTGGCCCGACGTCCGCTAAAAATGTTGCTGGCGTTAGTATTGGAACCTTTGTTGAGCCGGGCAGCGACAAAATTGTCGAAACGCTATTCAGGTAATCAACCCTGATATCCGAAACAACAAAAGCAAGCAACATTTAGTCAACATTCCCCCAGTTAATTTGCGGCAGAGTAGTCTCTTGTGTCATGGGATCGCTACCAATAGAAATGAAGGTGAAAGCGACAGACTCCATTATGCAGGTATCGGTGTGAATTACGCATTCTAAAATGCACTGGGGCATTGTTATGCCCCAGTTTTTATACCAGTGAGTCGGCTAACGATATTTGTGTACCCACGGTGATATTTTGTAAACCTTTCTCACCGGCAATCAGGCTAAATAATAAATTACAGCTTTGTTCGCCGAGCTGCTGGGTTGGGACATCAATGCCTCCCGGCACGGGCGTCAGCATAAATGACAACAGTTCATTACAGTGACGGTATACGGCACCGGCTTGCCGTCACGGGTCATAGACAGACGCGATTCCAGATTTTTGACATCAGCGGGGGCATTGAAGGTCAGGCCGATAATGGCGTGTTTTTTCATCGGATCTTGCGGATCCTGATAGAACTCCGCCCGGCCGCCGCGATAATAAAACTCAGGGGTGGTAAAGGTTTTTTGTTTCTCTGTTAACGCCACCTGCGGAGCCAGCAGTGTTTTGGCATCCATATCGACGGTGTAGGTTTTCCCCATCGGGAAGGTTTTTTTCGCCGTGAATACCAGCTTACGGTCATTACGCCACTGCCACTCACCTTCCATTGCGGGGGTCAGGGTAATACCGGCGGTGACCGGTTTACCGATCAGCGTTACCGGTGCGGCAGAGCGGGAGAATGTCACCACCACAATCTGCGCTGAATTATCATCACGGTTATAATTAACCGCCGAAGGGCGCTGCACAGACGCGGAAATATCCTGCACCACCAGCGGCGCAACATCCACCGGCTTCGGTTTGTTCTGATACCAGTGCCAGGTGTAATAACTGCCCGCTGCCACCGCAGCAGTCAGTAATAATAAGGCAGATATGGTTTTCGGATAGCGGTTGCCCCCCCGCTCCAGCCGGGCAAGCTGATTACCGGCAAAGGTCACCCAGCCCGGCACCGCCCAGCGGATCCGTCCGGTGAACGGGCGCAGCAGAAAACCCAGCAGAGTAAAGAGATAAACAAGACTGCGAGCCGCCAGACGCAGCAAAATAAAAGGTAAGCGGAGGATAAAACGCAGAACGTCCATGACAACATTTTCCTCTGTGTGTTGAGACTGACATCAGTTTGCCGCAGCACACAGTGAAATCCGGTTCAGCCGGAAGCTGTCAGTGCCCGATACTCTCATCCTCCATAAAACAGCCCATAAAGCAAATTATTGCATAAGGAATAATCTTAAATTACGGCCCCGGCGTATCCGCAGGGGCCTGTTCAGGAAAAAAATTATTCCAGTGCACTCAAAATAGCCTGTGCAGCTTTGACTCTTTCGGTATTCGGGTAGTTTTTATTCGCCAGAATCACAATCGCCACCTGTTTTTCCGGAATAAAGGCGACATAGGCGCCGAAACCAGTTGTTGCGCCCGTTTTATGCACCCAGGAAGCACGGTTATACGGCTGAACCTGGTTGTCTGTTACCGGATGCGGCTGCAATGCGACCTCGTTGGTCACACCGTTAATGATCATATCTTTCTGCTGCGGCCAGTCATACATTTCCCAGCCCAGCCCCTGGTTAATCGCGGCGGTTTTATAGTAGCGGGTCTGGGCGAGATACATTGCCATTTCCAGATCCGCATTACCGGCCCGTGACGGCTCCATATTCATTTCCGCCCAGCGCAGCATATCTTTTGAGGCGGATTTCACGCCGTAAGATTCCGCATCAAGCTGTCCCGGCGACACGCGGACCGGTTTTTTGTTTTTATAACCGTACGCATACTGGCTTTGCGCACTTTCCGGCACAGTAATAAAGGTGTGAGATAACCCCAGCGGTGCCAGGATCCGTGCAGTCAGCAACTGCTCATACGGCATCCCCGCCGCGTTTGCGGTCAGAGCACCAAACAGGCCGATACTGCTGTTTGCATACAGACGCATATCGCCCGGTTTCCGGGACGGCTGCCACTGCTGATAGAAATTCAGCAGATCCGCACGGCTTTTTACCGCATCCGGCACCTGTAACGGCAGTCCGCCTGCGGTATAGGTAGCCAGATCCAGCAATGTGATCCCCTTCCACTGCGGCAGAGCCAGCTCCGGCTGGTATTTTGCCGCCGGATCATTCAGCGCCATCTCTTTTTTCGCCACAGAAACCGCACCCAGCACACCTGTGAAAGTTTTACTTACAGATCCGAGCTCAAATAGTGTATTTTCAGTGACCGGCTGTTTTGCCTGAATATCGGCAAAACCATAATTGAAATAATAGGGCTTACCCTTTACGGAGACGGCAACCGCCATCCCGGGAATATCCTGCTGTGCCATCAGCGGTTTAATGGTGCTGTCCACCACCGCCGCGACATTATCAGCGGCAGAAAACCCCGGGGCGGAAAACGCCAGCAGAGCGGAAATCAGTGTTGCAGATAACGATTTTTTCATCAGAATTAACCTTCCGTGTGTGAGTAACGGCGGCAAGTATCGTCAGATTCACCGGACAGAACAAACGGTTATTTATAACAAGAGCCTAAAGAAAAACTTACAGGTGGATTATGGTCAGACGTTATCTCCCCCTTAACCCGCTGCGCGCCTTTGAGGCCGCCGCCCGTCATCTCAGTTTT
Source organism: Klebsiella sp. P1927 (assembly GCF_018204675.1). Classification (NCBI taxonomy): domain Bacteria; kingdom Pseudomonadati; phylum Pseudomonadota; class Gammaproteobacteria; order Enterobacterales; family Enterobacteriaceae; genus Klebsiella; species Klebsiella sp. P1927. The sequence goes on from NZ_CP073378.1 coordinate 170,485, forward strand.
ACCCGCGCGGCGATTGAGCTGAATGTCACCCATGCCGCCGTCAGCCAGCAGGTCAGGGCGCTGGAAGAACAACTCGGCTGTGTGCTGTTTACCCGCGTCTCGCGCGGGCTGGTGCTGACCCATGAAGGTGAGGGATTACTGCCGGTGCTCAATGAGGCGTTTGACCGGATTGCGGATACTCTGGAGTGTTTTTCTCACGGGCAGTTCCGTGAGCGGGTGAAAGTCGGTGCGGTGGGAACATTTGCCGCAGGCTGGCTGCTGCCGCGTCTGGCCGGATTCTATGACAGCCATCCGCATATTGATCTGCATATCTCCACCCATAACAATCATGTGGACCCGGCGGCGGAAGGGCATGATTATACGATCCGTTTCGGTAACGGCGCGTGGCATGAGTCAGATGCGGAACTGATTTTCAGTGCACCACACGCTCCGCTGTGCTCACCGGCCATTGCAGAACAGTTACAGCAGCCGGATGATGTTCACCGCTTTACCCTGCTGCGCTCATTCCGCCGGGATGAATGGAGCCGCTGGCTGGATTGTGCGGGCGGCACACCGCCTTCCCCGTCACAGCCGGTAATGGTGTTCGATACCTCACTGGCCATGGCCGAGGCGGCACAACTGGGTGCCGGGGTAGCGATCGCACCGGTATGTATGTTCAGCCGCCTGTTACAGTCAGGCGCACTGGTACAGCCGTTTGCCGCAGAAATCACCCTCGGCGGCTACTGGCTGACGCGGTTACAGTCCCGTACGGAAACCCCGGCCATGCAGCAATTCGCCCGCTGGCTGCTGAATACGGCGGCGGCGTAAAACTCACTCACCTTCCAGGCTTTTTACCCGCAAATCATCACCTTCACTGATGCGCAGCCGTTCACTGCCGCAGTGCGGACAGCATCCGGCGTGCTGCATGATTTCGGCCTCACGGCTGCAATCCCAGCACCATGCCTGTGCCGGGATAACATCAATATGCAGTGTGCAGCCCTGCGCCACGGTATCACGGCAGGCGATATCAAAACAGAAATGCAGTGCACTCTCCTCAACATCCGCCAGTGCGCCGACTTCCAGCCAGACATCCGTTACCCGCGCAATGCCGTGCTGTTCAGCCTGTTCGCGGATAATGTCCGCCGCACCGAGGGCTTTACTAAGCTTGCCCCTTCCGCCGTTGTCATAATCGGTTATGGCATCGCATTTTATTTTCTTTCTCTGGTTCTGAAATCCATCCCTGTCGGTGTTGCTTATGCAGTCTGGTCGGGACTCGGCGTCGTCATAATTACAGCCATTGCCTGGTTGCTTCATGGGCAAAAGCTTGATGCGTGGGGCTTTGTAGGTATGGGGCTCATAATTGCTGCCTTTTTGCTCGCCCGATCCCCATCGTGGAAGTCGCTGCGGAGGCCGACGCCATGGTGACGGTGTTCGGCATTCTGAATCTCACCGAGGACTCCTTCTTCGATGAGAGCCGGCGGCTAGACCCCGCCGGCGCTGTCACCGCGGCGATCGAAATGCTGCGAGTCGGATCAGACGTCGTGGATGTCGGACCGGCCGCCAGCCATCCGGACGCGAGGCCTGTATCGCCGGCCGATGAGATCAGACGTATTGCGCCGCTCTTAGACGCCCTGTCCGATCAGATGCACCGTGTTTCAATCGACAGCTTCCAACCGGAAACCCAGCGCTATGCGCTCAAGCGCGGCGTGGGCTACCTGAACGATATCCAAGGATTTCCTGACCCTGCGCTCTATCCCGATATTGCTGAGGCGGACTGCAGGCTGGTGGTTATGCACTCAGCGCAGCGGGATGGCATCGCCACCCGCACCGGTCACCTTCGACCCGAAGACGCGCTCGACGAGATTGTGCGGTTCTTCGAGGCGCGGGTTTCCGCCTTGCGACGGAGCGGGGTCGCTGCCGACCGGCTCATCCTCGATCCGGGGATGGGATTTTTCTTGAGCCCCGCACCGGAAACATCGCTGCACGTGCTGTCGAACCTTCAAAAGCTGAAGTCGGCGTTGGGGCTTCCGCTATTGGTCTCGGTGTCGCGGAAATCCTTCTTGGGCGCCACCGTTGGCCTTCCTGTAAAGGATCTGGGTCCAGCGAGCCTTGCGGCGGAACTTCACGCGATCGGCAATGGCGCTGACTACGTCCGCACCCACGCGCCTGGAGATCTGCGAAGCGCAATCACCTTCTCGGAAACCCTCGCGAAATTTCGCAGTCGCGACGCCAGAGACCGAGGGTTAGATCATGCCTAGCATTCACCTTCCGGCCGCCCGCTAAATATCTCCTTTTGGGTTGTTAATAAAACATCCAATAAGTTGACTGTGCGTGAAAAAGAAAGTTTTGTGTGATGGCGTTGAAGATCGCACCGTTAAGCTCTTATGTGGGATGGTGCAGAGCTCGACGACTACCGATAAAACGCAACCGCCGCAAACAGACAAGAAAAAGCCCCAACTGATAACAGTTGGGGCTTCAGTATTGTGATTGGTGGAGCAATAGCACCCTGAACCCAAAACCTTCTCGCTCAACCGGTAGTGGCTGATAACAACTCGTGAGGGCTATTGCGGGTTAAGCATTTAGCGATGTCTAGGGCCAGACTGGACGTCTGAACGCAAGCCGCTGATACTGTACATAACCACAGTATCAGCGGAGGATACCCATGTCGCTGGCAAGGAACGCCACGGCGAGTCAATCGCCCACTCAAACAAACGGTTACGAACGCCACCAACCCGACCAGACGCTGCTCTACCAGCTGGTTGAGCAGCACTACCCAGCCTTCAAAGCCTCACTCGAAGCCCAAGGTCAACACCTGCCTCGCTACATCCAACAAGAATTCAACGACCTCCTCCAATGTGGCCGTCTGGAGTATGGTTTCATGCGGGTTCGCTGCGAGGATTGTCATCACGAGCGTCTGGTCGCCTTCAGCTGTAAACGACGCGGCTTTTGCCCTAGCTGCGGTGCCCGCCGGATGGCCGAGAGTGCGGCGCTGCTGATAGACGAAGTCTTCCCCAAGGAGCCCATTCGCCAGTGGGTGCTCAGCTTTCCTTTCCAGCTACGCTTTTTGCTGGCTCGCCATCCCCAGCTGATGGGCCAGGTCTTGAGTATCGTCTATCGTACACTCTCAACTCATCTGATCAAAAAAGCCGGTTACACCAAAGCCTCTGCACAAACTGGCTCAGTGACTCTTATCCAACGCTTTGGCTCCGCGCTAAATCTCAATGTCCACTACCACATGCTGTTTCTCGATGGTGTCTATGCCGAAGATGACTATGGCAAGCAACGCTTCCATCGTGTCAAGGCACCCACTTACGATGAGCTGAATACGCTCGCTCACACCCTCAGCCATCGCATCGCTCGCTGCATGGAAAAGCGTGGGATTTTGGAGCGTGATGCCGAGAATACGTGGTTGACACTGGAAGAGGGCGAAGACGATACGCTGACTCAATTACATGGTGCTTCGGTTACGTATCGCATTGCCGTCGGCCCCCAGCAAGGGCGCAAAGTCTTCACCCTGCAAACCTTGCCAGGGCGTGAGGATAAAGCCGACTCAAGCAGTCGAGTAGCCAACCATGCTGGTTTCTCGCTACACGCCGGTGTGATGGCCGAAGCGCATCAGCGGGATAAGCTTGAGCGCTTGTGTCGCTACATTAGTCGGCCAGCGGTTTCAGAAAAACGTCTGGCATTAACCGCCAATGGGCAGGTGCGTTACGAGCTCAAAACTCCGTACCGCAATGGCACCACCCATGTGATCTTCGAGCCGCTGGACTTCATCGCCAAACTCGCTGCGTTGGTACCTAAGCCGCGAGTCAACCTCACACGCTTCCACGGCGTCTTTGCACCGAACAGCAAACACCGAGTTCAAGTAACACCCGCCAAGCGGGGCAAGAAGCCCGACAAATCGGAAGGTCTCGATACTAACTGGCGTGACAAGAGTCCTGCAGAGCGCCACCGCGCCATGACCTGGATGCAACGCCTCAAGCGAGTCTTCAATATTGATATTGAAGTCTGCGAACACTGCGGCGGTCACGTCAAAGTGATTGCCAGCATCGAAGATCCGAAGGTCATTGAGCAGATTCTCAAGCATCTGAAACAGAAAACAGCCAAGGCGAATGCCGCCAAGCAGCGTGAGCTGCCACCAGAACGAGCGCCGCCACTGACTCCCAGCCTGTTCGATCCATCACAGAGTCGTCTCTTTGACTGACGACCCCAAATCCAACACTGCTCAACACTGCCAACTTTTAAACGGGGCGGTGGGGCAGTTTGTATCTCTCGAGCTATCAGGCTAGAGATTTTACCGCCAAATCGAACCTTATTAGAGCGGTTTAGGCTGGACCGGCAGTTAAAATTGGGGCTTGAGCGGTAAACGAGTGAGGGAATTTCAGGTAAGATACTTCGGATGAGGAGCAAAAAGGTGGTTTATACTTCCTATACCCCTGGATGGACGAACAAGCCATTAAGCAGTGGCATTGCCTGGTCCACCATGGCCGCCGAGGGAGAGGTTTCCACTACAGTGACACCGCCATTGAGACGGCCCTGATGCTAAAAGGCTTGTTCAAGTTGCCGCTGCGGGCGCTAGAAGGCTTCATTAACTCGTTGTTCCAACTGATGGCGGTGCCTTTGCAGTCGCCGGACTATAGCTGTATCAGCAAGCGCGCCAAGACCGTCGACATCAAGTACCGCCTCCCCAGCCAAGGCCCGGTGGCTCACTTGGTCATTGATGCCACCGGCCTCAAGGTCTATGGCGAAGGCGAATGGAAAATTCGCAAACACGGCAAGGAGAAGCGACGAGTGTGGCGCAAGCTCCACTTGGCGGTGGATGCCACAACCCATGCGGTCATCGCTGCCGAAGTCAGCCTGGAGACGGTGGCGGATAACGAGGTGTTACCGACGTTGCTCAACCCCTTACGACGCAAGATAAAACAGGTCAGCGCCGATGGTGCGTATGACACCAAGGCCTGTCATGCGCTACTGAAGAAAAAGGGGGCGAAAGCCACCATACCGCCGAGAAAAAATGCGGCACCGTGGGAGGAAGGCCATCCCCGCAACGAGGCGGTGACGGCGCTCAAGGCCGGTGAACTGAAGCAATGGAAGAAAGACTCCGGCTATCACCAGCGCTCGATAGCCGAGACCGCCATGTACCGGTTCAAGCAACTCATCGGGCCAACGCTGAGCCTGCGGAACTACAACGCCCAGGTGGGCGAAATCCTGGCTGGCGTGAAGGTGATGAACAAGCTGATAGGGCTTGGTATGCCTGTTCGCCAGCCAGTGAATTGAGTGGTATCAACGGGTTGGGGAACGGCCATCCAGCGACGGATTTGGTCAACAACGCCGATAACACCTCGAAATCGGAGTTTATATGGCTTCGTGGGGGAGTTATGTGTTTGAGCTTTGTCGCATTAACGCGAATCAGGGGTTGACGGCAGAAATGGACTGGAATTACACTTCTTAGAGTCGGCGTTGCCGGAAAATTCTGATTGGATTAGTTGTTCGGGGTGCGAAAACAGTCGTAGTTCGGGGGAAAAACCGAATTTTGACCCGAAACCGCAAAAAACCCGAAATGACAGTTCCTATCAAATACTTAACTTGTAGGTTCTTTCAAATGGATAAGAATGATGTTGTTAAGAAGATACTTGAATCAAAAAAGTACGAAAACCTTGATTCAGATATTGTTGAAAAGGTTGTTTCCATTTCTGAGAAGAAATATAAATTAAAGGAAGTTGAGAATTATTCTAAAAAGAAATTGCATCAAATATGGGGGTCTTACTATTCTGCCTATCCTAATTGGGATAAATTATTAAAAAAGTACAATCAGGGGCAGTTATCAATAGAAGATTTACTAAAGATTCATTCTTCGACGAATGAAAGAGTCGCAACATTAAATGACTTTTACACTTATGTATTTGGAAATATCAAACATGTCTCATCTATTTTAGATTTTGGTTGTGGCTTCAATCCATTAGCTTTATACCAATGGAATGAAAATGAAAAAATAATATATCATGCATACGATATTGATAGAGCTGAGATAGCTTTTTTGAGTAGCATTATTGGGAAGTTAAAGACGACGATAAAGTATAGGTTTTTGAATAAAGAGAGTGATGTCTACAAAGGTACTTATGATGTAGTATTCCTTTTAAAGATGCTTCCTGTGCTAAAACAGCAAGATGTAAATATCTTGGATTTCCTACAGCTTTTTCATACTCAAAACTTTGTAATATCTTTTCCAATAAAGTCTTTATCTGGAAAGGAGAAGGGAATGGAAGAGAATTACCAGCTATGGTTTGAATCTTTTACAAAAGGTTGGATAAAAATCCTTGATTCGAAGGTTATAGGGAATGAGTTAGTATATATTACTAGTGGATTTCAGAAATAACTCCGCCTCCAAGGCACTCATTTTCTTGGAAAAGTACTAAACTCTGTCCAACGGCTGGAGCCCATTGTGGTGCAGAAAATTCAAATATATATCCATTTTCATTCTGGGTTACTTTTACTGGTGTATCCTGACTTCTATAACGGATAGATGCTGTATAGTTATTATTAAGTAATGAAGTTTCGTTTATCAAGTGCAATTCTGAAACACTTACTATGTTTTTCCAAAGTTTTGGATTATCTTTTCCTTGGACAACATAGAGGATATTTTGAGGAAAAGATAGGTTTCAACTACAGTTTAGAAGGTTAAAAACAAATGCATGCATGGCTCAAAAGCAATCTAGGGAAGGTGCGAATAAGCGGGGAAATTCTTCTCGGCTGACTCAGTCATTTCATTTTTTCCTGTTTGAGCCGTTTTTTCTCCCGTAAATGCACTGTATACCGATATGGGCAGGGCGAAGCGCTAAAGTACAACAATCTTATTGTTAGCTATTGTCTTGGCGTTCCAGAAAATCTTTAAACTCAATAGTATAAAGCCGTAACAGCACCATGGTTAACGCAAAAATAATTGGCCCATAAATCAAACCAATTAAACCAAAGAGTTGCAAACCACCTGAGGTATCCCCAGAAATTCTGTAGTTAAAATAAAATGTTAGTTGATTGGGGAACATTCATGGCGGTTCCTGATCTGATCATTCGCCAAAACTCCCACACCGCGGATGCTCACCATGAATGTAAAAGCTATGCTCGCTGATTTCCTCACCTTTGTCACGCCAAAATCAATGCATAAAGCCCGATTTTCGGTTTTGCTAGATGCGGTAACCGCCCTGGCAAAGGATGCGTGTTGCACCGTTACTGCGATTGGCCGGGCGATGCCTGGCTCTTCAGATAAGGTCAGTATCAAACGGGCAGATCGTCTACTCAATAATCCTAACCTGCAACGAGAGCTGCCATTGATTTATGCTGCGCTGACGGCTTCTATTGTTGGCCATAAAACTAAGCCGATGATTTTGGTTGACTGGAGCAATGCCGATACTGCCAAGCGACACTTTATCCTGCGTGCCAGCATTGCCGCTGACGGTAGAGCGTTGACTCTGCTACAGAAGATTGCCGCCGCAGAAGATTATACCTGCCCACACCTACACGGGGCGTTTTTAAAGCAGCTTAAAGCCATGCTACCCAAGGACTGTAAGCCCGTAATTGTCACTGACGCGGGGTTTAAAGTTCCATGGCTGAAACAAGTGCGTAAGCTGGGATGGCATTATGTAGCTAGAGTTCGAGGCAATGTGAAGCTTAAATTGGCAGAGCAGGACAAGTTTATCAGTGTTAATCAGCTTTATCGGCAAGCGAAGAAGGATCCAAAAAGTGTAGGAAAAATCATGCTTGCCCAAACACAACACTATGAAACGCAGGCCGTCCTGGTTGGCAAAGGTTATAAGCTATTGAAACGCGATAAAAATAAGACGTATAAGGAACCATGGTTGTTGGTGTCATCCTTAGCTGACTGCCATGGGTATGCGGATAAAATTGCTAAGTGCTACAGTAGCCGAATGCAAATTGAAGAAAGCTTCCGTGATCAGAAAAGTCACCGCTATGGCCTGGGTAGCGATTTGCATGGTACCAAGAAGAAATCTCGCTTAGAGATACTGCTACTACTGGCCGCATTGGTTAATTGGTTTCATTACCTGCTAGGTAGCGCAGCGGAGAAAGCGGGTTTGCACCTGCGTTATCAAGCTAACACCGTTAAAAATAGGCGGGTATTGGCCCTGAATTTCCTTGGGATATTACTTTGCAAAGAACCCAAACAGCGAATACGCAGGCAATATTATCAGCAGGGACTTAAACAAATACTACAGTGGGTGGTTCAGTGGGACTGGGCAGTAATCAAACAGGCTGATAGCTGATTGTATGAATGGAAATTTTGTGGGGATCCCTCAGGTTGTCTAGACTTCTTTTAACAGTAAAGTTATCATAAAACTGAATTTTATTTTTTAGGTAAGTTTATGCATTCTATCCGCATTCGTTAAGACACAACTATTTGCATAGTGACACTATTTTATAATGGTGGGCTTTTGTTGTGTCTTTAAGAATATATGCGGATATATAAAGTAAAAGTATGCTTAATTTATAAGTATGCTTTTAGTGCATAGTTTCCAGTTATAACTTAATTGACTAGCTATTTGTCCACCCTGTGGATGAATAGCTTTTTTTTTGGGAGGACACTGTGATGCTAGCTTTTGTTTTCACCTAAATCCTGTTTGCTGCATAAAAAATTTCAAGAGCTAAACAGGAGTAAATAAAAATGAGTTTAATTATTAAAGCGAGAAACATACGCTTGGATTATGCTGGGCGTGATGTTTTGGATATTGATGAATTGGAAATTCACTCTTATGACCGTATTGGTCTTGTGGGTGATAACGGAGCAGGAAAGAGTAGTTTACTCAAAGTACTTAATGGCGAAATTGTTTTAGCCGAAGCGACATTACAGCGTTTTGGTGATTTTGCACATATCAGCCAACTGGGCGGAATCGAAATAGAAACGGTCGAAGACCGGGCAATGTTATCTCGCCTTGGTGTTTCCAATGTACAAAACGACACAATGAGTGGCGGAGAGGAAACTCGTGCAAAAATTGCTGCCGCATTTTCCCAACAAGTACATGGCATTCTAGCGGATGAACCAACCAGCCACCTTGATCTCAATGGAATAGATCTACTTATTGGTCAACTTAAAGCATTTGATGGAGCATTACTTGTTATCAGTCATGACCGATATTTTCTTGATATGGTTGTAGACAAGATATGGGAGTTAAAAGACGGTAAAATTACGGAATATTGGGGTGGTTACTCGGATTACTTGCGTCAAAAAGAAGAAGAGCGACAACACCAAGCCGTAGAATATGAGCTGATGATGAAGGAACGGGAGCGATTAGAATCTGCTGTGCAAGAAAAACGCCAGCAAGCTAATCGATTAGACAATAAGAAAAAAGGAGAAAAATCCAAAAACTCTACCGAAAGTGCTGGACGACTTGGGCATGCAAAAATGACTGGCACCAAGCAAAGAAAACTGTATCAGGCAGCTAAGAGTATGGAAAAGCGTTTGGCTGCATTAGAAGATATTCAAGCACCAGAGCATTTGCGTTCTATTCGTTTTCGTCAAAGTTCAGCCCTAGAACTGCACAATAAGTTCCCGATTACGGCAGATGGTCTGAGCTTAAAATTTGGTAGCCGTACTATCTTTGATGACGCTAACTTTATAATACCGCTTGGCGCTAAAGTCGCTATAACTGGATCGAATGGAACAGGGAAAACGTCCTTGTTAAAAATGATATCAGAACGTGCTGATGGATTAACCATATCTCCAAAAGCTGAAATTGGCTACTTTACACAAACAGGATATAAATTTAACACGCATAAATCTGTGCTCTCCTTTATGCAGGAAGAGTGCGAGTACACAGTTGCGGAAATTCGTGCAGTATTGGCTTCAATGGGGATCGGAGCGAATGATATTCAAAAAAACTTATCCGACTTATCGGGAGGTGAAATCATCAAACTGCTTTTATCCAAAATGCTTTTAGGAAAATATAATATTTTGCTTATGGATGAACCAGGAAACTATCTTGACCTAAAAAGTATTGCCGCATTAGAAACAATGATGAAGTCCTATGCAGGAACTATTATCTTCGTATCTCATGACAAGCAATTGGTCGATAATATTGCTGACATTATCTACGAGATCAAAGACCACAAAATCATCAAGACTTTTGAGAGAGATTGTTAATGATAGCCAATCTAATCCGAACATTAATTATTGAACTCTTTAAAGGAAATTAAAAATGACAATTCAAGATATTCAATCACTTGCTGAAGCACACGGCTTGTTGCTTACGGACAAAATGAATTTCAATGAAATGGGCATTGATTTTAAGGTCGTTTTTGCTCTTGATACAAAGGGGCAACAATGGTTGCTGCGTATTCCTCGTCGTGATGGCATGAGGGAACAAATCAAGAAAGAAAAACGCATTTTAGAATTGGTAAAAAAACATCTTTCTGTAGAGGTTCCTGATTGGAGAATTTCATCTACAGAATTAGTGGCTTATCCCATACTTAAAGATAATCCTGTTTTAAATTTGGATGCTGAAACCTATGAAATAATTTGGAATATGGACAAAGATAGCCCGAAATACATAACATCTTTGGCAAAAACCTTATTTGAAATCCATAGTATTCCTGAAAAAGAAGTTCGGGAAAATGATTTGAAAATTATGAAACCTTCAGATTTAAGACCTGAAATAGCAAACAATTTGCAGTTAGTAAAATCTGAAATTGGTATAAGTGAGCAATTGGAAACCCGCTACAGAAAATGGTTGGATAATGATGTTCTATGGGCAGATTTCACCCAATTTATACATGGCGATTTATATGCTGGGCATGTACTAGCTTCAAAGGATGGAGCTGTTTCAGGCGTTATTGATTGGTCAACAGCCCATATAGATGACCCAGCGATTGATTTTGCTGGGCATGTAACTTTGTTTGGAGAAGAAAGCCTCAAAACTCTAATCATCGAGTATGAAAAACTAGGGGGTAAAGTTTGGAATAAACTATATGAACAGACTTTAGAAAGAGCAGCGGCCTCTCCTTTGATGTATGGTTTATTTGCCTTAGAAACTCAAAATGAAAGCCTTATCGTTGGAGCAAAAGCTCAGTTGGGAGTTATATAATTTAAAAATATGATTGCTGAGAACTGCCTTGTTTTGAAACTTGGTTGGCTTTAATTAGTTTTTAGTATTCTTTATAGAAAATGCCTCGATCAAGGGGCATTTCTAACAATCATTTAACATAAAATTTCTTATACGAAATGCTTGTGTAATGGCTCAATAGTAATGTCCGCCTGTGGCTCAATTCAGATGTCCGCGCTATGGTAAGCTTCACTGGTCCGTTTAAACTACCGGGAGGCATATCATGAGCGCAGAAAGCTCAGGAGTGTTTACTTTGAAAGAGATCAACCGGATCAAGATTATACAGGACGTCATTGAACGTCGCATCACAACGCGCCGTGCGGCCGAGCACCTCGGTATCAGCGACAGGCAATGCCGCAGACTTCTTGCCCGTTACCGTGAAGGCGGACCGCTTGGTATGGCCAGCAGACGATGTGGCATGCGTGGTAACCGCCAGTTGCCACCCGGGCTCGCAGATCAGGCTCTGGAACTGATCAAGACGCGTTATGCTGATTTCGGTCCGACTCTGGCGCGTGAAAAGCTCGAAGAACTCCACGGACTGTTTCTTGGCAAAGAAACTGTCCGGCGCATCATGGTGCGGGCTGGCTTATGGGTTCCCCGTAAACAACGTGCCGCAAGGATCCCTCAACCACGGTACCGGCGTCCGTGTACTGGTGAGCTGATACAAATAGATGGCTGTGATCACGACTGGTTTGAAGGCCGTGGCCCGGCCTGCACCGCGCTGGTCTATGTTGATGATGCAACCAGCAAACTGATGGAACTGTTGTTTGTTAAATCGGAGTCCACGTTTTCTTACTTCGAAGCCACGCGGCGCTATATCGATAAGCATGGTAAACCGCTGGCACTGTACAGCGATAAAGCCGGTGTTTTTCGTGTTAACAATAAACACGCCACAGGCGGAGACGGGCATACTCAGTTTGGGCGAGCCATGCATGAACTGAACATCCAGACTATCTGTGCAGAAACCAGTCCCGCCAAAGGGCGTGTAGAACGAGCTCACCTCACTTTACAGGATCGTCTGGTCAAAGAGCTGCGGTTACAGGGCATTTGTTCAATGGAGGCTGCAAATGACTTCGCTGAGGCCTATATGGCTGACTATAACCGCCGTTTTGGCAAAGTACCGCGACATGATTTTGACGTACACCGTGCTGTAGAACATGATGAGGACCTGGGGCTTATTTTCACTGTTCGTGAAAAACGTAAAGTCTCAAAATCGTTGACGATACAATATGATAAAATGTTGTACCTGATTGAAGACAGCGAACTGAGTCGCCGTGCAATAGGTAAATATATCGATGTGTATCACTATCCTGATGGCAGAAAAGAGCTGCGCCTGAACGGTACGCTACTTCCCTACTCTACCTACGACCGACTGTCAGAAATCGACCAGGGCGCGATTGTCGATAACAAGCGTCTTGGCCGAACCCTGGAGTTTATCAGTCTGGTGCAGAGCAAGCGGGATAACACGCGCTCTCAGTCAATTCCCGCTGGAGATGGCCCTTCCCGACGACGGCCAAAGCAGGAAGGGAAGAAATCCCAGCGCTCACTGGATAATGATGACATGCTCGAAGCACTCAAACAGCTTCAGTCACGTTCAGAGGACATTTTTGGTAAAAGAGCCCGCTGATGGTACTCACTGGCCGGACAGTGGTTGCTCACCAGTTGATATTGTCCGGCCAGACCCATGATGTATTATTCATTTCGTTCAGCATCTTTATGTCCTGCTTTTCACGGGCATACTTACCCCATAATGAATGAAAAGAACGAACAATACTGATTAACTGCTTTTTTCTTTGCTCCGGAGATAGGCTGATAAAATAGCAGCACCTGCTGTCAATATTATCCTCAATGAAATTAAAATCAGAGTCTGATGCATATTTTACTGTTAGCATAATATCATTCGACGTTGTTCTCTCAGACTCTGTTAATGCTGATTCTATCAGGTATTCAAAGGCATACATGACAGACAGCTGGTTTTTGTCTGTCTGAATATAACCCATTGAGTTTCTGAGTATTGAGGACTGTACCAGGACCAGAGGCCATAAAAGCTCAACACCATAAAGCTTATATGTATCATGTTGATCATACTGATGTTGCTCAACACGACGATTACCTTCCCGTGCTTTACGAATATCATAGGCAAGGGATAACATAAATCCGTCTTTAACTTTAATCAGTGGGCTTTCATCCACGATGTAATGAATGAGTTCATGTAATTCATTCAGGGCTTCTGAATCTCCCCACAGTATAAAACCTGCATTGTTCGGCGTTAACTCGTATCGAAGCATGGGCTCAATCATCCTGTTGTTTCAGTCGGAGGAAAGTCTATCAGTAAAGAGAATGAGAGATCAAAGTGGTCATTTTAATTGAGCTGGATAACGGACATTTCAATTGAGCCTTGACAGCTTGATATTTCTCTTTAAATATCATTATATTAACGTAAGCCGTTCTGGAGTATAGGGCACCAGAACGGCTTTTTATTGATTATTCATGTTCCACGATCACTAATTGAGCGATGTTCCACGGTTTTATTCAGTTTTAATAAACATCATCCGGTTTTTTGAGGAGTCATTATTTCAAGTGCTTGCACTGAAATTGGCTCTTCAAAAAACTGGAGTCTTGGCTAACCATATGGAAGGAAAAAGCGGCTTAGGAAGCCTCTCTTCTTCTGTTCTGGTTCAACATGCTCCGGGATAGGAATACGCTTATTGTCTTGCTGAGGAGTAGTCAATTCGTCATAGTTCGTTGCTAGTTCCGACCGAGGATCCGTTGCTATATCCTGTTTAAAGCTCTGATCGGTAAAGGTAGTCATATTGGCTTTTGGTGCTTCTAGTAAGCGCTGCATAGCTTCAATCTGTTCTTGATAAAACGATTCACGTTCTAAAGATTGATTTTCTCTCTGTATTGCCTGATTTAATTGTTTTTCCAGTATGTCAACTTGACGTTTTAGTAAGTCAACTTCTGTCAAGTTTTGACTGTTAATTGATTGACTTTGATTGACTGTATCCTCTTTTTTTTGTGGTTCCCCAAAAACTCTTAGGGCCTCTGAAAAGTCAATTAATCCATCAGATCCTTTAGATAAATTTCCTTTGTTTATATGTGCATATATGGCTTGTCTTGAATATCCATAAAGCTTAGCTAACTCTGAAACTGACAGTTTTTTCATTATGTAAACCAGTTTTCAACTTGTGTTAATACCTGACTGTTAACTTAACAATTTCAATTAACAATGTCATTGAAATCCTAATTTTCTGAGTAAAGGAAGTAATTCCTTAAATTTCTCTGCATCTTGCAGCATGGCAGCTATACGTACAGCAAACTGCTGATAGCTTTCTGTGCCTTGTGAATATTTACTCATCTCAGGAAGCTCTGAGAGCTTGTTGGCGAATAGATGGCGTTGTTTATCTGTTATTTTTGAAAAGAGGTCTAATGTATTCGGATCTCTTTTAGATTCGACTGAATGCGTGGCTGATTTTTTCTGTTTAAAGCTAAATGAAAAACCAGTAATAGATCTACCTGTTTTATGCTGTTCAACTTTGACAATAATATCGGTATGTTCATTTACTTGTTTTAATGCAATGTCTAAAACATATTTTTTAAAATCATACATTCGTTTGTATTCAGTCTCGAGTACACCTATTTTTTGTCTAAAATCATACATAGTTATGAGAGGCGTTTTTCCAGTACTACGCCATGCAATCAATATTTCATATAAACGAACAGCATAAGCACTTGTTAAATTACTTATTTGTTGTATTTCATACTTTGTAAATTGTTCTTCTAACCTAGTAATTAAAGGCACAATAGCAGGGGCAAAAATAAGTCTAACGACAGCTTCATTATCAATATAAGCCACCTCGCTCACCCATCTTGATTTGTGATTAATAGTGTTACCTTTTTCACTAAGACTCTGATAACTGAATTGTCTTGCAAACAAGTCATCGCAAGCATCTTTTAACGCCTGATAAGCCGTATTTCGATGTACACGGCACTGTTGCAAATAGTCGGTGGTGATAAACTTATCATCCCCTTTTGCTGATGGAGCTGCACATGAACCCATTCAAAGGCCGGCATTTTCAGCGTGACATCATTCTGTGGGCCGTACGCTGGTACTGCAAATACGGCATCAGTTACCGTGAGCTGCAGGAGATGCTGGCTGAACGCGGAGTGAATGTCGATCACTCCACGATTTACCGCTGGGTTCAGCGTTATGCGCCTGAAATGGAAAAACGGCTGCGCTGGTACTGGCGTAACCCTTCCGATCTTTGCCCGTGGCACATGGATGAAACCTACGTGAAGGTCAATGGCCGCTGGGCGTATCTGTACCGGGCCGTCGACAGCCGGGGCCGCACTGTCGATTTTTATCTCTCCTCCCGTCGTAACAGCAAAGCTGCATACCGGTTTCTGGGTAAAATCCTCAACAACGTGAAGAAGTGGCAGATCCCGCGATTCATCAACACGGATAAAGCGCCCGCCTATGGTCGCGCGCTTGCTCTGCTCAAACGCGAAGGCCGGTGCCCGTCTGACGTTGAACACCGACAGATTAAGTACCGGAACAACGTGATTGAATGCGATCATGGCAAACTGAAACGGATAATCAACGCCACGCTGGGATTTAAATCCATGAAGACGGCTTACGCCACCATCAAAGGTATTGAGGTGATGCGTGCACTACGCAAAGGCCAGGCCTCAGCATTTTATTATGGTGATCCCCTGGGCGAAATGCGCCTGGTAAGCAGAGTTTTTGAAATGTAAGGCCTTTGAATAAGACAAAAGGCTGCCTCATCGCTAACTTTGCAACAGTGCCCAAGGTATTGCGCGCCAGGGCCGTGACCTTGCTGCCCAGCCGGGCAAAGGCTTGCGCCAGCTCCAGCGCCACCACCGACGAGCCGATTACGGCAAGGCGTTCGGGAATGGTGTCGCTCGCCAGGGCCTCGGTGGAAGTCCAGTAGGGTGACTCTTTCAAGCCCGGAATCGGCGGGACCGCCGGGCTGGCACCCGTGGCGACCAGGCAGCGGTCGAACATCACGACGCGCTCGCCACCCTCGTTCAAACTAACGATAAGGCTCTGGTCGTCCTTGAAACGCGCTTCACCGTGCAGAACGGTGATGGCTGAATTGCCGTCCAGGATGCCTTCGTACTTGGCATGACGGAGTTCTTCGACACGGGCCTGCTGCTGGGCCAGCAGCCGCTCGCGCAAGATCGTCGGCGGTGTGGGTGGCATGCCGCCGTCGAATGGGCTTTCCCGGCGCAGATGGGCGATGTGGGCGGCGCGGATCATGATCTTGGACGGCACACAACCGACGTTGACGCAGGTGCCGCCGATGGTGCCGCGCTCAATCAGCGTGACCTGCGCGCCTTGCTCGACGGCCTTCAGTGCTGCCGCCATCGCGGCTCCACCGCTACCAATGACGACGACCTGCAACGGGCGTTCGTTGCCACTGGGCTTATCAGCGGCCCCTATCCAGCCGCGCATCTTGTCGAGCAGGCCGGCGCGGTTGTCCGTCGGTGGCGCATCGGCAAGCGTTGCCTCGTAGCCCAGTCCGGCCACGGCGGTAGTCAGCGCATCCGATGACGTGCCCGCCTCAATGGCGAGTTGCGCTGTGCCCTTCGGATAGGACACCAGCGCCGATTGCACGCCGGGCACTTTCTCCAAGGCTTCCTTGACGTGAGCCGCGCACGAGTCGCAGGTCATCCCGGTGATTTTCAGGGTGGTCATGTATTTTTCCTTTTCTGTGGTGGCTACGGCTGTTGCCGTCAGCCACGTTGTTCTGGCAATTCACAGCTGTCCGGCCCGCAGCGGCGATGTGCTGGCGAGATGAAATCCCAGACCGACACCCCAACCATCAAGGCCAGGCCGACATAGAGCAGTCCACCGCTCTGCCAGCCGTAAGCCCGCATTAAAAACACCGCTGCCAGCACCAAGATCGGGCCTATCGTGCCGAGCGCCGTGCGTCGCCACTGTCGATGATTGAGCCAAGCGATAGCATTGGCGAGTAACGCGATGCCGGCGAACATCGGCAGCAGGATGCCAATGAATAGCCCCTCGTACTGGCTCAAGAAGCCCAGTCCGATGGCCGCGCCAAAGCTGGCGATGGCAGGAAAACAGGCGGCGCAGCCCATCGCGGAAACGACGCTGCCGAGCGCGCCGGTTTTGCCAGCGATGCGCGTGATGAGTCCCATGTGTCGCTCCCGAGTTCGGTTAACGGATCAGCGTTTGAGGCTGGACGGATAGCCCGCGTCCTCGGTCGCCTTGGTCAACTTCTGGACGTTGGTCTTGGCATCGTCGAAGGTGACGACGGCCTGGCGCTTGTCGAAACTTACGTCGGTCTTGCTCACGCCCTCAACCTTGGAAAGCGCGTGCTTGACAGTGATCGGGCAAGAGGCGCAGGTCATGCCAGGCACGGACAGCGTGACGGTCTGGGTGGCGGCCCACACGGGGGCAACAACGGCAGCGAGGGCGAGGGCGGCAAACAGTTTTTTCATGATGAACTCCTGTGATTAATAGAAAAATGGCATGACGTAGGGAAATCCGAGCGAGACCAGGACCAGCGCGGCCACGATCCAGAAAATGAGCTTGTAAGTAGCTCGCACTTGGGGAATCGCGCAGACCTCACCCGGTTTGCAGGCTTGCGCCGGGCGGTAGATGCGCCGCCAGGCGAAAAACAGCGCGACCAGCGCTGCGCCGATGAAGATCGGGCGATAGGGTTCCAGCACCGTCAGGTTGCCGATCCATGCCCCGCTGAACCCCAAGGCGATCAAAACCAGCGGCCCCAGGCAGCAGGCCGACGCAAGAATGGCGGCCAGCCCACCGGCGAAGAGCGCGCCGCGCCCGTTTTGTGGTTCAGACTTTTGTGGTTCAGACATACGCTTGTCCTTTCAAATTTGGTTTGGATAGCTTAAGCTTACTTCCGTAGTTATGTACGGAGTCAAGCGATATGCAAATTAATTTTGAGAATCTGACCATTGGCGTTTTTGCCAAGGCGGCCGGGGTCAATGTGGAGACCATCCGGTTCTACCAGCGCAAGGGCCTGCTGCCGGAGCCAGACAAGCCCTATGGCAGCATTCGCCGCTATGGCGAGGCGGATGTAACACGAGTGCGGTTCGTGAAATCGGCCCAGCGGCTGGGCTTTAGCCTGGACGAAATCGCCGAGCTACTGCGGCTGGAGGATGGCACCCATTGCGAGGAAGCCAGCGGCCTGGCCGAGCACAAGCTCAAGGATGTGCGCGAGAAGATGGCCGACTTGGCACGCATGGAGGCCGTGCTGTCTGAACTGGTGTGCGCCTGCCATGCGCGGAAAGGGAACGTTTCCTGCCCGCTGATTGCGTCACTGCAAGACGGAACGAAGCTCGCTGCATCGGCGCGGGGGAGTCACGGGGTGACTACGCCTTAGCGTGCTTTATTTTCCGAATTCTGAGACGACCCCCTCTTCAGGCAGGCACAATTTTCCGGAATGCCCGGATTAATATGTGGTAATTATGATTTTCGGGCATCAAATGTAACGACAGAGTTACCTGACAGACAGGTATTCCCCTGACGGCCAAAGGCATCATCAATAACCGCAACCGTCGTCTCCGACACAGTCAAAACAGACGGAAAGGTGAGGACTGACATCCTTCCATACCGTGTCTACTGGATGCTCTGCCATGATCCGGGAACGGGTCAGTATTGGATGCACCAGTGTCGATACCGGGAATGTCTACTGCAGGCGACAACGATCTACATTTTGCATCGAGCGTTATTCTGGCTGCGTTGTGTCTACTGTATGCGATGCCCTCTGCTTCGTGATTAAAACTCAAACAATATTATCAGGACATACCGAGGTTCCTGTCTTTTGTGTCGACTACAGTAGACCAGCGGGAAAAGAGGGGGGAGGGGTTACCTCTATACCAGAACGCAAAAGTGATAATTCAAAAGAGACAGCCACATACACAAAATCAGATAGGTTTTCCAGATTGTTGTGTAATCTGTAACCTAAGGCTAATGTATGTGTACATTAGCATTAGCTGGGGAAAAGATACGTGAGAGCTGAAACGCAAGAAGCTATGCGGATGTTTTTGGGGGGACGTTGCTACACGGCTAAACAGCTCGAAAAGGACTATCTCTCTGAAGTGGCAGGTTACAGCGACGACCGCTGGGAAGCGCCGCAAAGAGCTGCCCGGCTGGCGGCAGCGGTAAAACGCTACAAAACCTCCGAGATGCTGCGTTTTATTTTTGCCACCATCGCGTATGATCCCGACCCGGATCTGACCCCGCTTGCCGTGAAGCGGCTGTGTCAGGCCTTGTTCGGCAGAACCGGTAGCCAGTGGCTTATTGTGGAAATTTTCGGGGTGAAGGGACGGCAGCACCGCAGCGTTGACAGTACGCCGGAGGCCGTTGAAAAAATGGCAACCAGGTATCGTCATGCAGCAGAGCTGCACTGGGCTGCAACTCTGGCGGAAATTGAACGGGTAAAGCGCAACTATCAGACCCTGGTTAAGGCACCCGGGAAGAGAGAAGGGTGAATACCATAAACTTAAAGCTAATGTACGCGTACATTAACTTTAAGATAAAGTGGATCTACAACCTATTTTTCTGTATCACAACGGCTTCCAGACTTGTCGATTTGCACGGTAATTCCGGCCGGAAGCGACAGGGGATACCCGGACATTTCGGCTGGAAAAACCGATCGCATTTGGCAAAAAGCGCATCGGCATTGAAGACGTGGCCGCGACCATTGAGGGATGCAATGAAGTATTTCATGCAGGACTTTCGGCAGGCATCCTGGACCTGAACATATCAGTAATGCTGTCTTTTCTCATCTTTGACTCACGCCTGAATGAAATTATTCATCATCACCGGCATGGGCTGCAGTGCTGGTATGCACTTTATAGCAGTCCACCCGGCGGGACAATTCATGAAAGCTGGTGGGATCGGACCATCACACTCAAAACGTAAGACAACATGCCTTATAGCCCTGCAAAGCTTTTGCCCCGGAGCGCCACGCTCTGCGTGGGTCGCGACTGTGCACATTTTCGGCATATTCTTTTTTTCTTTTTTTTTATTTTTTCTCTTTTTTTCGTCCGCGCGGGGGCGGTGGGCCTGGCACGGTGAAGGTCAGAATCCTTAAGGGTATGTTGTCTTACGCAGGCTCTTTTGCTGCCTGCAGCACTTGCCGGCGATCAGAATCAGGAAAATGTCCATCGCCAGTTTTCCCTCATTTATGGCATACAGTAGACATCAATCCGGTGTAAGGTACCGGTTCTGACCGGACTATTTCCCCTGGGGCTGCTGTTCGTTACAGCTCTGAGCTGATACCGTGGATACGCGGCTTGTTCTTACGCTTATCACCGAAAGTGGCGAACGGTCCTTACGGGCTAACGCTTTAACAGAATTAACGCCAACTTTGTTAGGGAGATAATAAGTGAACATCGAAGCGAAGCAGTTTCTTACCGGCAGCGGCAGAAGAGTACTGACAAATGAGGGCAGACAGGGTATGGGTGGAGTTGCTGGTGTAGGCTCTTCAACCGAGAAAATGCTGGGCTACGTCGCTGAAGCTGTTTTTGAAAACTGCGGCCAACTGGATAACCAACAGCTCGATGACATTATCAGCTGGATACAACTTTATAAGTCCTGAATGATGCATGAGTGTACAATGCAGCTCGTGTTTCTAACCGACGAAGCGTGCCAGATTTGAATTGTATATAAATCTGCTACACATGGGGTATCTATGAAACCTGAAGTTCGTGAAGCTCCGATTAGTATCCGAGCCAAAAAATCACAGCGTGACCTGATCGACATGGCCGCAAGCCTGGTCTCAAAATCACTGACTGATTTTATGCTTGAGGTCGCCTGCAGGGAAGCACAGGACATTCTGCTTGATCAACGCCTGTTTCTCCTCAATCACAACCAGTTTAAGGCGTTTATAGAGGAGCTTGACGCCCCAATAACGCCGGAGCGCAAGACGCGAATCGATAACCTGATGAACCGCAAATCACAATGGGAATGAGAGCGCCTGAATCCCTGACGGCTGAACATAACATCGCTGATGTTCTGTTGCCAGGTGCCTGCCCTTAATAAGTGGTTAAAGACAAAGGCTCTCAGAAACCACAGTACCGGCATTTCCCGTGTCTATGCCGTTTGCGCAGAAAACACGAACCGGATCATCGGTTATTATTGTTTATCTTCGGGTAGCTTCCGCCATAAGACAGTGCCTGGGACATACCGACGCAACGCACCTGATGTCATTCCGATCATTGTCCTGGGACGGCTTGCCATCGACCACTCCTGCTCCTGTGCTTATCCTCCCGGGTAGATCGGGCTTTTATGAAAACAGTGACATGTATAGGGAAGAGGGATGCCGGAAAGCGGGTTGGACGTCCTTCAGTACTGAATGAAGAACAGAAACTACGGTGATTGCACAGATTAAGCGGGAGTCGTTTTTCAACAAAATGCCTGCAGGTCAGGGGAGAATTCATCGCAGGGATGTTATGGTAGATTGCTTGCCAGTTTGAAAGTAGCCTTATCAGACATTCAGGGAAAGGAGAGTCATCGGTATGACAATTTTAGTGACGCTACAGGCTCAGCTCATTGTGGGAGAAGAGCAGGTGATAAAAAGCCTGGCTCCTGAGGGGATGCTGGCGGCCGTATTTGAAGACGACGGCCGGACCGGGTATTTCTATGCGCTCGATGAGTCCCTTGAAGGAAACCCGATTCTTGATGCAGTGCATATCTACAATGTCGAGGATATATCAGACGCCCACATTCCTTCTGACGTTAAAATCGGCTGGTCTGAAGACAGTCAGAAGTGCGTGCTCCTTATCAACGGATATCCGCATGCAGCGTTCGATTTCGTGGGGAAAAATGGGTACTGCAGAAGCGGATACCCACCCCCGATTAACAAGGTTTGGTCTGTGTCTGGCCATGAATGGAGCGATTCGGTGGATGACTTTTTCCGGTGAGTTACGGTGGGCTTAACGCCTGCCGCTTTTCTTTATCCAAAGTGAAAATGTCGCCCTGAAGAGACCGGACGATTTCATGGACTTTCAAATGATAAACCAGGTATCCAAATGCCCGCTTCTCTTTCATGCCTTAAATGACGAAGTCGTGGCGTTTTACACAAAGTTTGGATTCGAGACCTCTGCAGTCAATGCACTGACATTATTGTTCCCGGTCAAAGTATGAAAACGGCTCGGCGCTGATGGAAGGCTCGTCCGGGGCAGGATAGCAGGTGATGTTACTCATACTTCCCTGGGACTGGCTCCCCCATATAGGTGTGGGTACAGCAACGGCAAGTTACCTTAACGTCCTTTCCCATAATCGAAGGGTTTACCTGTTGTAAGATTCCATTTCCATCAACAAACAGGCCCGGATAAAAGCTGCTGTCACCGATACGTACCAAATCTCTTTTCTGATGCTCATGCAGCGCGACCAACCAGAAAACAGGCTCTGTTGTATCAAGACGACCACATACTTCGCTGAATACCTTATCCCAGGGTTGGCCAATCTGTTTGACGAGAAAGTAAAACAATGGGGTATAGTCACGGCCTCTCTTTTGCCTGCCATGCATTGTCTCGCGCTTTGCCAGCAGCTCGTCTTCGGCTTTTTTACGGTTTCGCCCCCAGCGATACTCCCCCCCCGGATTAATTGAATAATGCCGCGTAGTTGTATTATCACTGCGATATAGTTTACGTGACTTGTTCAGTTTATGAGTACGCATAGCCTGGTCTTCTATATGCTTCTTTCTTATGTGAGCCAGAGCGCTCACCGGATCCGGGTTCAGTAGCCTGTGATGGCTAAAATTAAGGTCATGTTTAAAGGTGCTTGTCTCATTCTGCTGAGGTATCTTTCGCCAGACAACTACCAAAATTCCGTTTCTGGCCCAGAGTGGCCTGTCAGGTGAAGTTGAGCTCTGCGCTGCAACAATGTCAGGTCAGGGTTAATGTAAAGCTAAATTTCATACCAACAAAGACATCCATTACCCCACAAATACCCCTGGAATAAGCCCGGCTCGTGCAGCAGGGCTTATCTGATTTACATACCAAAACGCCTGATAACGTTTTACCTCACTCCACCTTTTGCTGGTGATGAATATCAGTTAATTCACCACGAGTTGTACCACTACCAGCCGTCCACCATCCTCTGAAGAAAGGATGAACTGGGTGTTGTCCTCCAGCAGCAACTTTTCACCAATGCCGACCGTTTTCCGATCGGGAAGTGATATGAGCCCGCTAAGCCCCTCGTTAACCAGCCACCACTGGTCATTATGGAAGACGAAATAACCAACCCTTTTCTTCTGCTCATCGGTGGTTCGTTCGTTAGGAGCAATCAGTCGGTTGACGTGCCATGCATATAATGACTGACCGCTCCACACCATAAGCCGGTGATCATCTGGCCTGAAAGTTCCAGCCTTTCTCGACGAATACAGATTCAGGATGGGGAGTTTGCCTTTGTACGGTGTACCGCAATAGGGACAAACGGGTTTGGTCTTGCCATTGAAAACGTACCATTTCTGGTCACAATCATTGTTCTGGCATGGCTGGATGAGATCAACGGTTTTTACCAGGGCGCTCTCCCATTCATCGGCTGTCGGGCGCTTCGACGGATCATGCAACCCGTCAATAAAAGCCCGGTCGAAGAGAGGTTTCAGGTAGGGCCCCATAATGGTGTACGGGATTTTCTGAGGATCTGCCCACGGGAGCGAAAACGATGAGACCTGATTAACCTTAACTGCATTGCTTCTGTCAGTCGGGTGTTCGATAAAAAGTGCCCGCTCTCCCATGGAAAGCGCCTCATCCCTGACCTCATCATCGATATCGTGAATTTTCCCTCCCCGTAACGGGTGCCGGAAAAGAAGATACATGTAAATGAGTACCGAAAGTGCATGCCGGTCAGTAGCGATACTCGGCAATACGCGGCGGGGATCGTCTTTGGGGAGATGGCTTGTCTTCACCACTTCCGGGGCAATAAAATCAGGTGTACCAACCACGTCTGGAGGATATTTTCCCGGAACCACCAGCCCATCAACATCAATAATGCATGCGTGGCCTAGTTCCGGATCTATCAGCACATTTTTATAACTCAGGTCACTATGACACAGGCCCGCAGCATGCATTCGTCTGACTGCACGCGTTAGAAGGATGCAGACCTTCAGATAGTTAAGCGTATTGCCACGTTCACGCGGATCCAGAAATTTATTCTGATTGTTCGCGCTGGCAAACCATTTCCCTTCCTTTTCTCGTCCTTTGATCCCGAGGAAATCATTGTTTTTGGAACCATATCGGAAGAAGAAATGCTGCTGGTAAGCAGGTACAACAATACCCACCTTATCAGCGTGCTCAACCACATCAGTGGGCCAGCAGAAGAGACCTTTCCAGTAATCTCCACCCGTCTGCTCAAAAATATTCTGCCGGTACCTCCCGGTGATCATGTTGATACGTTCCCGGGCCTGTTCATTCTGCGGTTTATGGTAGAAGGCTACGACATATGATTTATCCGGAGAAAAATAAACGTCTTTCATTGAGCCAGAGCCGATGACTTCATCGACATACTGAATGGTTTTCCCATCCTTAGTTTTGCATGTAATTATATTTGCCATGAATAGCCACCTGCTATCGCATTAATTTCACCAGAGCACAATGATTGTGCGATCATCGTGATTTCCCGGAGAGAAATAGTTAAGCCACTCCACCAGTTGTGCCGAGGCATGTTCAGGGTCTGTGAGTAGGGGAGAGAGCTCGGCCATCAGCCTGTCCCATTTTTGTGGATTCTGAAGCCCGTTATCCGTCTCAAACCAGGGATCGGAAACACCATCAGTCATCAGAACCAGATGCGATATGTCGTTCCACTTACCGATACTGATACGTTTACTGAATCCGGCATCACTGACGGCATCGGCATCCAGAAACCGCGTCTGACCTGCATACTCTCCGCTATCCGGTGTCCCCAGCACTCTGACTTTGCCAGCAGGTCCATATGCAGCTATCGCACCGTCACCTAACCAGAAAGACGCGGCAAACAGATCGGCACCGTCGCGAAAAGTGACGGTCGCGAGTAAAGTTGTTGAGAATGACTTTACTTTATCTTCAGCCAAAATTGCGGCACTGCTGATATTGTTTACGGCCAGTACCGCTGCCTGTCTGAAGTGGTGGTTCATAAACTCCCATACTGCTCGCTGATCTTCACTGTTCCAGCGAAGGACCCTGTTTTTGATCTCAAGCCCTTTTTCAGTCTTGAACTGGTTGAAGAGATAGTTACCAACGGTTTCAGAAACGATACGGGAGCCTTCCCGGGAATATTTAGCGCTCCCCGCGCCATCAGCTACCAGTAATACACTCCATCCGGATACATCACTGAAGTTGAGGTAATAATCGTCGTCACGAAAAGAGCCTACATGTTCATGGGAGCGTCCACGACGGCTTGCTCCGGCAATATGAATACCTGACCGACAGACACTCTGGTGGTCGATACTCTTCTTGTAGAATGGTGCATCAGAAGGCGGGTCAATCACTTTCCAGAGACTTTTCGGATCAGGGTTCACGACAAAAAGTAACTTTTTTTCATTATCACGATGTGAGCTGCATGACCATTTCACAGTCAGTTCAAAGTCTCCGCTCTGCCCTGGTGTCCCCTGGAGGCGTCGCTCATTGATATCAAATATCAGCCCTATGTCCTGAGAGAAGTTAACCTCCGTGATCTCTGCCTCAACACCTGTATCGGTCGCTATTTCCAGTCGAACATCGTAGGGTTCACCTGCCCGTGCATTTGGCAGCATGATAAACACCTCCGGCACTTTTCCGGGGGCAGGGGATGTTTTATTCTCCACTCTCTGAGGTACTTCCCCGGGCCGTAAAGCACTGACTGCGGAGTCAGCTGAAAGGTTGTCAGAAACAACCGGACTGGTTTTATCCATGTCTTCTGGTTGCGCCGTGACGGAAGCCTCAGTCTGTAAGACCCCGGTTGCATCAGGAACTTCTTCAGTGTGTCCCTGAACGCCTTCTGACGCTGTATCATCCACCATTTCACTATGCGCTTCCTGCTTATCATTTCCCTGAAGTGCAGTAGCGGCATGGACGGGTTCAATCTCAGGTCGATC
This sequence comes from Klebsiella sp. P1927, assembly GCF_018204675.1. NCBI lineage: Bacteria > Pseudomonadati > Pseudomonadota > Gammaproteobacteria > Enterobacterales > Enterobacteriaceae > Klebsiella > Klebsiella sp. P1927. The sequence goes on from NZ_CP073378.1 coordinate 196,646, forward strand.
AGCTTCGCTTTCACCAGAGTTTTGAGGTGGGAGGATATTGTCAGAAAAAGGCTGGGTAAGACATTCTGAAACTGTTTGAGTGTTCTCCGCCGGTATGGCTTCGCTTGCACAGTGTTGAATGACCGTTTCTCTCAGCTGCCGCACAGCAAGGGCAACATCAGGTATGTTACCAAGACAGCATACTTTATCAGCATCAGTCGGTTCCCCTGATGCCTCCAGAATGAGAGCAATAATTTTATGTTCAGGTGTAATGAACTCGCTCATTAGCCGCGTCCTCTGCTAACGTTAAAATCTGAATTTCCACCCTCGCTCTGAAAGGACAAACCTTTCCCACACCATGGGCAGTTCACATCATCAGGCCCATCAATACAGAGAAGTTTTCCGCAGGTACACATCGCAAAAGCACTACTGTTTCCGCAGTGTGGGCACCCTGGTACGCCATGGAGTTCACTGGTGTTTATCTGCGCCCCGGCTACGGACATATCCGTCCATGAGAAGTAATCTTCATCCACAGGATAACAACCAGCAATGTTGAAGCTGTTAAGGTTTAGATCGAAAGCGAGGCCCGATACCCTGGCTGGCGGACGCTCATACTTAATCAGATAGGGTCGACGGGTTTTACTGCAACGCCCGGTTAATACCACACAGTTTTCATCGTATGCACGGGCTGTGTCATCTTTGGCAAGCTTGACGATATAGTCAGTTTGTTTCAGGGGCGGCTGAGAATCCTCGCCAACACTACGACTGTGAGCTGTGACTGAAGCTGTGATCCACTGGATAAACCGCGAAAAATCGCCTTCCTGATTTTCGGTAAACGATAAGACGTTTTCAGTCAGTTGCCTGAGTACACTGAGATCAACTGATGGTCCGATCCCCACAGCAATCATATTCACTTTTTTTGCGTAAAATTCGTTCCAGCGCTTAACCTCAGCTGAAATGTCATCTGTCGGTCGGCCGTCAGTAAGTAAGTAGACAACTGGCTTCCAGTCACCTTTTTCTTCCAGCGTCGTTTTTCGGACCTGAGAATCTATTTGTGTTGTCAGTTCCCGTAAGGCAGTCGCGAGGTTAGTTCCTCCACCAACAGGAAGGCGAGGGGGATAAAAAGACACAATGTCATGTAACGGGACAATCGTTCTGGCAATACCGGCAAAGGCAATTACTGACACCCAGACAGTCTCCAGAGCATGAGGGTCCTTACGCAGATCGCTCACAATCTTCTGCAAGCCATCATTCATCCTTTTCAGGTTTTCACCAATCATGGACTCAGAACAGTCCAGAACAAAAAAAACGGGAAGTCGTCTCACAGGAAACTCCCTCATAGCAAAATGTGACGTCCATAGCAGAGATGGACTTTATCGGTATAAGGCAGGGTTATTCCCTGCCATACCGGCGTAAGTTACAGAACAAGCTGGATTTCGGGCGGTGGCGGTGGAAGTGTGTCCGAATCAGTAGTGATTCCGGCACTGGAGCTTCCTGAAGCCACGCTGGCACTGACCCATTTGAAAAAGCCTGAAAATGCGGTCGAATCCAGTGTTTCAAGAGCCACAACTTTGTCAGTCAGTAGTTTCAGATGTTCGTGTCCCGCTTTAGGGCCAACAGCACAGGCTATAATGGAACCAAACGAACGCCGCTGAACCTCTTTAACAGCTTCCCCATAAGCCCAGGCATCTGACGGAGTACCATCTGTCATCAGAAACACCAGCGGTCTCCAGTCGCCTTTCTGTTCACCATCAGAGCGGCGAATATCCCGGTCGACACACTGGATCAGACATTCAAGCGCCGCGCCGGTAAAGGTGCCGCCCGCACTTGGTACTTCTATATCAGAAAACTGAAAGTCAGCCAGGGCAGTGAGGGGAACATACTCCCGGGCTTCATTATCGTATGTAATTATTGAGATATGGACGCTTTCAAGCGCATAAGGGTCCTGTCTCAGGGCACTCAGCATAGCCTGCACACCCACATTCACTGAATGTATCGATTCTCCTCTCATTGAGCCGGAAGTATCGATGAGCAGATATACGGGTAGTCTTCGCATTTAGATATAGTTCCTCAGATGGCTTACGAACGAATCGGAGGTGGAAGGCTCGCCTATCGCATTCAGTTTCCAGCCACTGGATTCCCGGACAAGCTCAGCAAAGACCATCGATCGCTGACCATTAAAGGCTACACCGCCGGAGAGGTCAAAGCGTGCCATTTCCACATTTTTTCCGTCTACCGCCCGGATAAATGCATTTTGCACTTTTCCAAAGTGCTGCTGTAATTTTTCGCCGTTGTAGATCTGAACAATAAAGACAATTTTTTCGTACTTCGGATCGATGCTGTTTAGTTTTACGATAATTTGCTCATCGTCTCCGTCACCGGCACCTGTCCGGTTATCGCCGGTCAACCAGATCTGCCCTGATTTATGGCGAAGACTGTTGAAGAAGACGATATCGCCGTTAACCAGTGTCGGCTTACCATTTTCAACATTGCCAAGGTCAGTCACTTTACCGGCTGCGTTGCAGAGAAAGGCAATAACATCGAGGTCATACTCTTCCTCTTTTTTGCCAAAAATTCCACCCAGGAACCCCTTTTTCTCTTCATTGATGTCCCAGCCAAGACCTATCGTGACTGAGGAAAGATCGAACTCATTTTTACGCAGGCTGACGCCTTGCCCTTTCCGTAAGCTGACAGTCATAGGATCCTCTCTTAAGTTGATTGTTTATAAAACCACGTTTACTTCTGGCGGCGGTGGAGGCAAATCATCAAGACCGATAACTTCTTTTTTACCGGCATCGACTTTCTGGCTACCTACGGAAACACTGGCAGACACCCATTTGAAAAAAGCTTTGATGGAAGAGCTGTCGGCAGTGTCCAGCTGGAGAACAATCTCTGTAATCTCCTTAAGTACCGCTGTGTCGGCATCGTGACCGGCAGCACAGGCTACAACAACACCTTTTTTGGCTGCTTTGAATTCATTCACTCCTTTACGCCAGTCATCAGTAGGGCCACCATCCGTCATCAGGAAAACGAGTGGACGCCAGTCGCCTTTTGTCTCCGCTGTCGTTTTCTGAACTTCTGCATCAATTCGGTTTGCAGTCAGGGATAAGGCTTCGCCCAGAGCGGTAGTTCCGCTTGCCGAAAAAGAGGGGAGATTGAAACTGAGGAGATCTGTAAGAGGTACGGCCTGACGAGCAGTAGAGTCGAAAGTAATGACAGAGACATATGCAGTTTCCAGTGCATAAGGATCCTGCTTCAGGGTGGTCAGTAGTGTCTGGACACCATTTTTAACTGCCTCTATAGGCTCTCCGTGCATTGAACCTGATGTATCGAGAAGCAGATAGACGGGAAGTCTTCTCATCTTAAACTTTCCTTAATGGTTGATGGGGGAGCTCATTTCCTGAACATGGTTTTATAAACACTTCATATCATATTACTAAAAACAAAGGCATATAGTTAGTTCAGCAATCACAAAGTGAGATTTTCACGTTGTTTCAAACGCGCGAGTTGGTTGAGCAACAATACAAATTTGCAATATCTCAACAATACGATCCCCGCCATTATTAGTAGGCATTCGCCATATTGATAACCCGTCGCCGGAAAACTGGACAGGTCATAATCTATATAAAATATGGTTTAACGTTTTTGCATTTAATAATACGGCGACGATGGTCAGTTAAAAGAAAACCAATAAAATAAAACACAGGGATTATTTATGAATTAAGAATCTTTATTTTATTAATTTGCTTTTTATCTGTAGTTATACAATAAACACCTGTTGGGAAAATGGTAAGGATTGCCGATTAGTGGAGTGAGAACAACCACCCCACTAATATTCTGCTATTTCTTCATTTCATTGATAATTTCATCAATTTTTAACTCTACTAATTTTTCTACTGCCTCGCTTCTTGATGTACCGCTTAGCGCAGCCAGTTTGTCAATTTTGCGAAGAACACGGCGTCTAATCGACAGGGAAACGGAAGTTTTTATATCCTTATCCAGTACTACCCGTGCCCCCTGGTCATGTGTTTTTAAATCAGAATTAAGGTCCAGCGCCTCACTCATTCTCTTTAGTGTTTTCTTATCCAGTAATCCGGAATTTACCATCTGATAAGAGTGGCCAGCCTTACTGTATTTAATTTCAGCCGCGTAAGTTTCCCTCAGCTCTTTGAGCGCCCGGCTTAGTGTCGGCTCAGAACAGGCCAGCGTCGCGGTGATGGATTGCGCCGATACAGGCTTCCCTGAGCCAAGTATGTTAGCCAGGGTGTAAACTCTTTCCTGTCTGGTGTTTAATTGCATATTCAGTCGGTACCTGCCATATGGGTCAGTGGTTCTATAGGCTGAAAAATGTAAGTCGCACTCATTTTCCTGATCAGACCTCGATCACCTAATGCTTCAATGGGGTCAAGGCCACGCAGATTCCCGAAGTTGATTAGCTCGATTTCAGAGCGGCATACCCGCCAGGAAATAATGTACTCGTCTTCAAGATATCCAGTGCGTTTACTTACCCGCTGAGTGAAGCCTGAAATGACGACCTGTTCAAACGGAAGCGTCTGAAAAACGATTGCTGCCAATCTCAGCAGGCATCCGTGAACGTGTTTAGCGTAACTTTCCCGGACCGCTTTCTGTGTCATGGCTTTTTCATTGATATCAGTTCCCCGGGCATTCACGCTATACACTTTATCAGGCATATCCTCAATCTCAGGTAAATCAACATCAAGCCAGACTGTTGATTCTTCAGGCCGTACCTCAAACGACACCAGTGTTTCTCGCGGCCATTCTGTTTGCGAGAAAACTTCCTCAAGACAATGTTCAAAGAAGCGGGCGTCAGAGCGGAATTGCTCTTTCGCTAAGGCTACAGACTGCGTGTAATTTTTTTCATGCTCCTGGTACTGATGCTGCCATTCTGCGTACTGCTCAGCCCAGGCTATACGCTGTTTCTCATAACGCTGCTTCAGCAACGCATTTTCACGTTCAATATCAGCGACGGACGTCTGCCACCGCCGAAGATTTTCGTTCTGTCGCTCCTGTCGGGCTGCATCAGATTCAAACCATCCCCCAAGGAACCCGCGACCGGCATGCTCATCAGGTTCTGGAGGAAGTGGAATATATTCAGGTTTGTTTGGTCGTACCGGCGCAGGAAGAGAGAAACTGCCCTGACGGAGCGCCAGGTTCTGTGTCTCGAGCGTGGCCCAGGTATTCCCTCCCTTTGGGGAAGGGGAGAGTTCATTGATATTGGTTATCGCTGTTACGGTGGACATCAGTTTTTCCACCACCAGCTCCAGTTCAGACCTCAGACCGGGATCTGCCTGATGCCTGGTATTCACTCTTTCCCGTGCTGTTCTGTCAATCCGGGTGCGGTAACTCAGTCCCGTTCCGGGAAGACCCAGGTTGGCAAACGTTCCATTCTTTCCCACTGACAGCGAAGCTCCACGGGGGCCAATACTCAGGCTGGGGGCCCCGTTACTCAGGTTAACTCTGACCCCCGGGATAATGCTGATCGATTTACGAAATCTGAATCCCATATATGCTTCCTTAGTGCTGCTTAGAAACTGGAATAAGCCTGATTCCTTCCGGATTTTGCCCCGTAGTCAGACCGTATACCTGTCCCCGTCCCAGGATCCCCTGAGCCCACCGGCGATGGGTGGCCGGTTCACACATCGCTCCCTGAGATTTGAAGACTGCCTGGGTGGAATTCAGAATTCGTAACGCATCTGAATGCTCACCAGGAGACACTTTAAGCGCCTCCTCTATCACACTAATCTGATCAGGATGAATGGCCGTTTTCCCCACCAGCCCATGGGCGATATCCATAGAGAGTTCTCGTCCCAAAACGCCGTGATCGTCGATGTGTTCGCATACTGGTGCGGTAAGCGCAAAATCACGAGGAGCGAATACTGACACAAGCATTTTTATGACATAACCCATAGGAGTGTCATAAAGGGTCAGATCCCGTGGCCGTCGCAGAGACACGACGTTCATGAGATCGTTTCCGCCGATCCGCAAAGCGATTATGCGGTCACGGCAGTCATGACTCGAAAGTTCATTTGCCAGCGCCTGCATTTTAATAACATCATAGACTTCTTCGGTTTCAAGCGTTGGCATCATCATCAATGATGTTCCTGCCATGATGTCCCACCAAACCGGGAGCGTGGAAAGGGTGAATTTGGGCAGTACAAAACCATCAACTGCACTCAGGTCCAAATTAGTCGTTAACCATCTCCCCATATCAGGGTGACGTGGGCGGATAAATACCAGTGGGTACTTCTCATCATCGTTGACGGCTCTTGCGTGTCTCAATTGCTTCAAAAACAGTGAAAGATTCTGAATCGCAAGAGGGATGTCATGCTCGCTGACCGCATCTTCCAGGCAGACAACCAGAGAGCGCAGCCCCGGTATTTTCCCTTCCAGAACGACCTCAGCGATATCCTTGCGTGTGGCAGGCATATATAGCGTGGCACCGAGTTCCCATGGGGTGGGTTGTTTTTTCATCAGCGTACCTTTTTGATAATGGTAACCGCACGATACTGACCGAGCGTATCCCCGGCTTCCGTCACCTGGATACCTTTCTCTTTTGCCAGCCCAACCAGAAGAGAAACATCCGGGTCATCCATCTGGCGAACAAAAACATGATCAGGTACACGACGCAGAACCGCCCGCGTCGCTTCAGCGATACCCGGCTTAATGCGGTTAATGCTGTCCACCTCATAACGCTCAGCAAGGCTCTGGATAACTTTTCTGCTCAGCTGCCAGCGTGCGGCATTTTTCCCTGCGTCCCAGCCAGAAGCGGGAAGGGGTTTACCGTCAAGCTGTTCACGGAAATGTGCTACCGTATCCACCAGCATCTGGCTGCATTCAAAAGACTGAAGGTGATCGCAAACCACACAGCCATGCAGGCCTTCTTCGGCCCAGACAGAGCGCGAAATCAGACCCGAGACAGGCGCGCCCATGATACCGAACGGGATAAGCCAGTCATCGTCACTGGCAGCAAGCCAGGCACATCCGCAGGGGTCAGCCAGCACAACCAGTCGAGGCTGCTCCGGATAACCGGGACGGTCCTTCAGTGTGCGGGATAATTCGCCGGTAATAGCTCCTTTTCCCGTCCAGCCGTCGACAAACACTATGCCACCAGTACCATGGCGTGATTCGATAAAATCAAGCGCCGCAGCATCAATACCCCTGTCGCGGATAATGCTGATCCCGTAGTGGAAAGACTGTTTACCCATCGCACGCAGAGCCTGGTGCAGCATTACCCCCAGTGGAACACCAGCTCTGACCAGGCTGACCAGGACAATGGGTTCATCGCCAGCACGACGGGCCAGTTCACGAGCAAGATAAGATACCTCCCGTGCCAGACGTGCAGCTCCCGAATCAAGCGCACGGGTGAAAAGATCCAGGTGCCAGCGGGTAGGCTCTGGTTCCTGGCTTAACATGTCGGAATAATGCATTTTTCCTGACTGAATCAGTTCTTCCTTCAGGTCAACCGGTGTCATCTCCATGACAATGGGTTTCAGCAAAAAGTGAACATCGTCAGGTTTATAGGAACCAGAAAACGGGGCAAAATGCGACATCTTATTGCTCTCCAAAAATACGCTGTGATATGGCCTCGGCAAACTGACTCTGGCGTGGAAGACCAAACCAGCTGCAGAGTTTCATGAACCGATGGTCGCTCAGGCTGTCACCCAGCCCCATCACCGGGAAAACCCCACGCTCCTGACGCAGTTTCTCCAGCAACCATGAAACGGCCAGCCCTTTTTCTACCGGGCAGGGTAACCAGGCAATGTTGTTGCTGTTACGGTGGATGTAAAACCCTTCGGTCGAAAAAACGCGCTCAATCTCATCCCCGACAGCGTTCAGTTCATCAAGCTTCGTGCTGTCGCGATGCTTCATGACCAGATACACCGGAGTACCCTCATATTCGTAGTTGAGGCGTGCCCAGGCATTAATGCCTCGCGCATCCATGAGCTCGGTGATGATATGTTGCATTGATGTTAAGCGGTCGGCGTAGGAGGACAGGCACTCCAGCATATGGGCTTTCCAGTCGCTGTCTGGCGTACCATCTGGACGAAGGATCACCGCGCCATGAGTGGTCACTGCCCAGGAACGGAAGGGGATCTGTACCCGACTGATTTCTTCCGTACCTCTGGCCGTCACCGGAATGAGGTCCGCATGTTCCAGCAACCAGTCCACCAGCATGGCCTGCTCTTCGGTCATAAAGCTGCGAGGCGTGAGGCTGCGATCCAGTGCGCCGGTGCGGAACGGTTCAAGGGCAAGTTCATCAACCATTTTTCGGCGGGTCTGGAACAGGGTGTCATCGAGGTCGCTGAAGACGACGGGCTTATTCATAGGTAATCACCTCTACGGTGGGAGCGACAGCGGAAAGCGCCTCAAGCAGCCGGGGGTCCACGCTGGAAGCTGGCGTTTCGCAACAAATCAGGATCCGGTCAAACTGCTGATGAGCAACGTTATAGACATAATTTGGAATACCCAGTCCGTAGTTATCGCTGAAAGCAATGGCGGACTGGATAGCATAACCAGTGGAAATCGGTGAGCGGGTCGTCGAACTGAACACGACCTGAGCACCTGCCGCTTCAAGTCGCTCAGCCAGCAGGAACGGCTCCCAGACAAATTCACCGGTGCCCAGTACCAGAATGTTTTCACCGTGCGAAACCTGAACCTGGAGACCCAGGTCACTCGCCGGTATCTGCATCCCGAGTCGCCCCCAGGATTGTTTGCCTGTGATCGGGACGTTCCCTCTGGAGGTCACATTTACCTGGGGCATGACAGGAACCGGGGCATCCGGTTCGGGTGTCCAGCGCCAGTTGCCGGAGATGAGCGATACTGTATGTAGGGGCAGGGGGCTGTTCTGACTGAGTGCTTCTCCGCTCCAGTCAGTCAGCGTGACAGCAATAACCCGTCGTACCTTCCGGAGTGCACCCGATGCACGTAATGAGGCGAGAAGATTGAGGAACGTTTTCCCCGTCGTGGCTTCATCATCCACGAGCACTAATGTTTGTGCCTCCGCTACGGTTTGCCGCATGGCCGCAGAAACAGGATAGTAGATCAGGTGGTCTGTGGCATGGCTGTGCTCTTCTTTAAACTCGCACAACAGTTCAGCATCGACCGGATGGCGGGTTGATGTCAGATAAACACAGTCAGGGTGATGCTTACGCACCTCATCAAACACTCCCGCCCCGAGGCCGACAGCCGTCTCAGCCATCCCGATAAATACCACCGGCCCGTCCAGAGTCCCGGGAAACTTCTCCGCCAGCTGTGTATAAACATTGCGCATGACCAGAGGAGAGACAGGAATATGTCGACCCAGCACTTTACTGACAAACAGAAATGCGCGTTTTGGATTCCGCCGTTCGGCGATATCAAAGAGATCAGTAAGAGGATAATCGGTTTCCTCGCTGCTTACCTCAATTCGCCCACAGGATAATGTCTTTTGATAACCGAAATTACCATCAATTGCTGACATATCTGTCTCCATTAATAAATTCTGTTGGTCAATGATGCCGGATAGAGTATGACATCAGTGACAGAGCGGACGACTGCAGGTGAAAAATCAGTTTTCGCTGACTGCCTGACCTGATCATCATCCATCAGCCCAAGTGTATGGAAGGCATACAGACCCGGAAGATTCACGCCACTGTGCTGCGTATAACCGATACCACCTGATGGCCGCATGTTAATTTCCAGCAATAGTGGTTTGCCTTCGGCATTATGGCGAGTCTGTACATTGACCATGCCGTCTGCGTTCATTAGGCGGGCGCAGTTGATGGCAAGTTCAATCGCTTCCCCTTCATTTTCCAGATACTGAAGCACACCTTCTTTACGCCGCCCGATAGCGGCCAGGACCGTGCCTTGACTTACCACCATATCCACAGAGTATTCTGGTCCGGGTAAATAGGGCATCAGTACTTGTGGAGTAAAGCAGTCCATACGGGCATGAGCAGCCAGGTATTGTGATGGGTGGATAACACGGCTATCAGGATTGTTGAGAAAAGCTACCGGGGAAACATTGTCATCAAAACGCCAGAATCCCATGCCATAAATGCCTGTAACAGGTTTAATGCAGAGGCAATCAGAAGGGAAAGGGGGATGATTCAGCAGAGTACGAAGCTCGTCTACATTTTTTACCCGAACCGACGGGACAACCGGAAGTCCATTTTTTTCCATAAACTCGGAAAAAGTAACTTTTTCATCGGCTAATTCAAACCAGTGAGTACCCGTTGACCCGGTAGTCAGGTGTACACCAGAACGTTGAATGTTTTCCCGGTGGCTTTCAAACCATTTACAGTTGCGACCAGTATGTATCGCATTAATACCATGAGCGTCAGTAATGGAATGAATAAAAGAAAGACGTTCTTCTTCGTTGTTAGGTTCGATCATTGAAAAATCGGAAACAGACAAGATCTCTTTCCTCTCGTTGCGATGAGAAGAAAAGATTTCAATATCCTGATTTTCCTTTTCCGCAAATGATTTCACTCCAAGGACAATGTCTCGCTGGGAAGATAGCCCTTCCATAAACCAAATTTTCTTTTTCATTTTTTATAATTGTCGCCTGAAAAGGGGATGAGATTTTTGTAATACATGAGTCTAAGAACCGACCTGCGCCATGTCAATCATAATATGATAATCACTCGCTGTTTTTGATTTTCCGGTTAGACCACAAAACCACTTAATAACAATAACATATATCAAACCATCACCTACCCACCCAATGTAATTAAACGTAAATTCCAGAAACCCACCAGTTTTTACCTTGCGGGTGAACTTTGTCATGATATGATTTAGATGCACTCTGTTTGAAAATGAATTTTATAAAAACCCGGTCAATACCTTTTAAGGAATGAATATGGTTTCTTTAAGTAAAAACCAGACAGTATCACTCAGCAAACAATCCACTGCTCTCAGCCAGCTTCAGTTCGGACTGGGTTGGGATCCTGTTAAGAAAAAGGGATTATTTGGCAGCATTTTTGGTGGCAATGATTCCATAGACCTGGATGCAGGTTGCGTTCTTCTGGATGCCGCAGGTAATAAAATTGACACCATCTGGTTTCGTAAACTGAAATCCAGCTGTGGTTCTGTCGTCCACTCCGGCGATAACCTGACGGGTGAGGGGGATGGCGATGATGAAATCATTCACGTCAACCTCTTAAAATTGCCGGCAAATGTCGAATACCTCGCTTTTACTGTGAACAGCTTCCGTGGACAGTCCTTCAACGACGTGGATAACGCCTTCTGCCGCGTCGTGGATCAGACCAATAAGGAACTTGCCCGCTATCAGCTGACAGAACAAGGCCCACATACCGGCATCATTATCGCTTCACTGAGGCGCAACAACGGCCACTGGGACTTTACCGCCCACGGTAAAGCAAGCGGTGGCCGCACAATCGACGATATGCAATTCGATATCGTCAGTACGGTGGTAAAAGCATGAATCTGACACCGGGGGGCAATGCCCCCGTACCTGCTCAGGAACTCCGCGTTAGAGTCATTGCTGGTGGTCCTGTTGATGCCTCGGCGTTTAGATTATTCGCTGACGGGAAAGTTCGGGGTGACAGCGATATGGTCTTTTACGGGCAACCCCGTAATGAAGATGGTTCCATTAGCTTCAGTACTGAAGGGACCAATAGCGTTTTCACCGTTGATCTGTCCCGCCTCAAGCCCGACGTGCAGAAAGTCGCGTTCACCGTTACCTGTGACGGCAGTCATACAGTTTCCTCCCTGAATCATCTGTCCATACAAATTGAAAGTGGCAATACCTCGCTGATCAGTGGTCAGGTAGAACTGAACGGCCGTCAGGAAGCTGCTCTGATCCTCGGTGAAATCTATCGCAGGAATGGTGACTGGAAATTTCGTTTTATCGCCCAGGGCTTCAATGGTGGCCTGAAACCTCTCGCTGAGTACTATGGCGTCAACGTCGCGGATGATCCAGCTCCAGTCACTCCGCCACCAGCGCCTCCGGCTCCGCCTAAAGTTAGCCTGAGTAAAGTTTCTCTGACCAAAGAGAAGCCTGCCATCAGCCTTGCCAAAAAAGACAATTTTGGTGAAATCCGCATCAATCTGAACTGGCATCGTGGCTCGGGTTCAGGCGGGTTACTGGGCGGTATGTTTGGTTCGAACAAAGCGATAGACCTGGATCTTGGCGCATTCGTTGAACTCGCAGATGGCTATAAGTCAGTTGTTCAGGCACTCGGTAATGCTTTTGGTAACTATCACTCTGAGCCATATGTTCAACTGCAGGGTGATGATCGTACCGGCGAGGCTCTGGATGGGGAATGGCTACACATCAATGGCCGCGAATGGAAAGAAATTCGCCAGGTACTGATTTATGCCTTTATCTATCAGGGCGTGCCCAGCTGGGACAAAACCGATGGCGTGGTGACATTACATGTTCCGGAGCAACCACCGATTGAAACGCGTCTGACTGAAGGGGATAACAAACGCACGCTTTGTGCGATTGCCCGCCTGGTCAACGAGAACGGTTCCATTCGTGTGGAACGTATTAACCAGTACTTCAGAGGCCAGGATGAAATGGACCGCGCTTTTGGCTGGGGGTTTCGCTGGTCCAGAGGTTCCAAATAAACGCAATGATGAGGGTATGAGAATGAGTTTTTTCGACAAAGTAAAAGGGGCTTTGACCTCGGGTCGTGAGGAATTGACCCGCCAGGTAGGCCGTTACAAAAACAAGAAATTTATGCAGGGTACCGTCGCGGTATGCGCCCGTATCGCTGTTGCCAGTGACGGCGTTAGCTCCGAAGAAAAACAGAAGATGATTGGATTTCTGCGATCCTCAGAAGAGCTGAAAGTCTTCGATACAGCAGAAGTTATCGAGTTTTTTAACAAGCTGGTGACCAGTTTCGACTTTGATCTGGAAATCGGAAAAGGCGAAACGATGAAATATATCCTCGCCCTGAAAGACCAGCCAGAGGCAGCTCAACTGGCTCTTCGTGTCGGTATTGCTGTCGCTAAAAGTGATGGCAACTTCGATGATGATGAGAAGAGTGCTGTCCGTGAAATTGCCCGTTCGCTGGGTTTCGACCCGGCTGAATTTGGCCTCTGATAAACAACGGATAAAGGTACGATATGGTTTCCACTCACATCGGTTTTCCGGCTGAAACAGTGACGGTCTTTGTTGCTCTGTCGGTCGGCGCCATCTTTATTGACCTGTTCATGCACCGACATGACAAGCCAATTTCCCTCAAAAGCGCAGCCTTATGGTCCGTTTTCTGGGTTGTTGTCGCGATGGCATTTGCCGGTTTCCTTTTTGTGCATCACGGAGCCGAGGTTGCCAGCCTGTTTGTCACGGGTTATGCCCTTGAGAAGGTGCTGTCAGTTGATAACCTGTTTGTCATGATGGCGATTTTCTCATGGTTCTCAGTTCCGGACCGTTACCGTCACCGGGTTCTGTACTGGGGGATCATTGGCGCTATCGTATTCCGGGGGATTTTCGTTGCGATCGGTACCGGTCTGCTTAGCCTTGGCCCTTATGTCGAGCTGATCTTTGCCGTTGTTGTTGCCTGGACTGCGGTCATGATGCTCAAAGGCGGTGGGGATGATGACGAAATTGAGGATTATTCTCAGCACCTTGCTTATCGTCTGGTTAAACGTTTCTTCCCGATTTGGCCGAAACTGTCCGGACATGCATTCCTGCTGACCCAAAAAGAAGTGGATGCCGAACTGGCTAAACCAGAAAACAAAGACGTATCTGTAGGGCGACTGAAAAAGGCAGCGCTATACGCCACCCCATTGATGTTATGTGTGGCTGTAGTGGAACTCTCTGACGTGATGTTTGCCTTCGACTCTGTCCCGGCAATTATTGCAGTCAGTCGTGAGCCACTGATTGTGTATAGCGCCATGATGTTCGCAATACTGGGCCTGCGTACTCTGTATTTCGTACTGGAAGCCCTGAAACAGTATCTGTCCCAGCTGGAGAAAGCTGTTATCGTCCTGCTGTTCTTCATTGCGTTTAAGCTGGGTCTGAACGCTACCGATCACATCTGGCACCATGGTTACAGCCTGTCTGCGACCACCAGCCTGTATGTCGTACTGGGTGTACTGGCTCTTGGTATTCTGGCCAGTGTCATCTTTCCGGAAAAGCCGGAAGCTGAAAATAAAGAAAGCTGATCTCAGCTGATTAATGATTAACGAAAGAGGATAAATAGATGAGCGTTTCACTATCTAAAGGCGGCAACGTTTCCCTGAGCAAAACCGCGCCAAGCATGAAAAACGTCCTGGTTGGCCTTGGCTGGGATGCACGTTCTACGGACGGTCAGGACTTTGACCTCGATGCTTCCGCATTTCTGCTGGCAGCCAATGGCAAGGTTCGTGGCGATGCAGATTTCATTTTCTATAACAACCTGAAATCTGCTGATGGTTCCGTTACTCATACCGGTGATAACCGTACCGGTGAAGGTGATGGCGACGATGAATCCCTCAAAATCAAACTGGACGCGGTACCTGGGGATGTCGACAAAATTATTTTCGTTGTCACTATCCATGATGCTCAGGCTCGTCGCCAGAGCTTCGGTCAGGTTTCCGGCGCATTTATCCGTCTGGTGAATGATGACAATCAGACTGAAGTTGCTCGCTACGATCTGACAGAAGACGCTTCTACTGAAACTGCCATGCTGTTTGGGGAGCTGTATCGTCACAACGGAGAATGGAAATTCCGTGCGGTTGGCCAGGGTTATGCTGGTGGACTGGCTTCCGTGTGCGCTCAGTACGGCATCAACGCGTCCTGATAAAAAGTAACTTTCTTACCCAAATCATTCGGGGGTGATGCCCCCGATATCCACGACCCGATATCTACGATTAGCAGGAGCAAAAAATGGCTGTTTCTCTCGTTAAAGGCGGTAATGTTTCTCTGACTAAAGAAGCCCCGAGCATGAATGTTGCTCTGGTTGGCCTGGGCTGGGATGCACGCGTTACTGATGGTCAGGCATTTGATCTGGATGCATCAGTATTCCTTGTTGGCGAAAACGGTAAAGTGCTGTCCGATTCGCATTTCGTATTTTATAACAACACCACCAGCCCGGATGGCGCAGTACAGCATCAGGGTGACAACCGTACCGGTGAAGGCGACGGTGACGATGAGCAGGTCAAAATTGATCTGACAAAAGTGGCCGCAGACGTTAAGAAGCTCGTATTCGCAGTCACCATTCATGAAGCAGACAGCCGTAAGCAAAATTTCGGCATGGTCAGTAACAGCTTTATGCGTGTGGTGAACAACGATAATGGCGCCGAAATTGCACGCTTTGACCTGTCAGAAGATGCCTCTACTGAAACCGCAATGATTTTCGGTGAACTGTATCGCCATGGCGCGGAATGGAAGTTTAAGGCTGTAGGACAGGGCTTTGCTGGTGGCCTGGCTGCGCTGGCAACCCAGCACGGCATCAACATCTGATAAACCAGTAAAACCAAACCCCGGCCTGTCCGGGGTTTTTTCTACCCGCTGAGAGATCCCTTTACCCGGCAACAAGGAGCCTAAATGCAATTACAATCAGGGCAGAACATTCCGCTTCACACAGCTACACTGACTCTCCGGCTTGATTATCCCCCCAGTCCTGGATTTCACAGTCCCCCTGAGACTTGCCTGTTTATGCTGAATGCTGAGGGAAAAGTGACAGGCGATGCCGATTTTATCTTTTACAACAATCTCAGTGCTGCCGGTGGCAGTGTGAAACTCAACCCCGGTCACCAGCACGCAGTCGTTCATTTTGCGCTTGAGCAGATCCCGGATACGATTCAGAAGATTGCAATCACTATGGTGATAGATGGCAGTGATACGATAAGCGGCCTCGCGCAACTGAAACTTTCTGCTGAAAGTCAGGCCACCTTTTTTGTCGATCTCAATGGCCGCACAGAAAAGGCTGTAATTATGGGGGAAGTTTACCGATACCAGGGCAACTGGAAGCTCAGGGCGCTTGGGCAGGGATTTAATGGCGGGCTTGAGCCACTGGCAGTCAGCTATGGTGTGGACGTGGAACCTGCAGCAGAAGTTGTACCGCAACCAGCCCGGATCAGCCTTGAAAAGAAACTCGAAGGTAAAGCGCCTGCGCTTATCAGCCTGGCTAAGAAAGCCAGTATTTCACTGGCAAAACACAAACTGGATACCGTTGAAGCACGAGTCGCTTTTGTTCTCGATGCCTCAGGCTCTATGACCGGCCAGTTTAAAAAAGGACATGTACAGGCCGTTCTTGACCGTATAGCTGTCCTGTCTGTCCAGTTCGACGATGACGGCACGATGGATGTATGGGGCTTTGCTGAGCGTCACAAGAAATATCCTGACGTCACACTGGACAATCTTGACGGATACATTGCTGCCATTCAGAACACGGGTAAACGATCGGCCTGGGAAATCCTTCCCGGCCTTGGCGGGACGAACAATGAGCCGCCAGTCATGAATGAGGTTATCGATTATTTCAAGGAAAGCACCTTACCCGTTTTTGTCGTGTGCATTACAGATGGCGGGATCTGCAAAACACGAGAAATTAAAGAGGCCATCCGCCGCTCAGCCAACTATCCTGTCTTCTGGAAGTTCGTGGGACTGGGCGGATCAAATTATGGGATTCTGGAGAGGCTGGACACCTTTAGCGACCGTCGCGTAGACAACAGCAACTTTTTTGCGATCGATAATTTTGCCCACATTAAGGACGAAGAGTTGTATGAAAAACTTCTCGAAGAGTTCAAAGACTGGCTTGGACTGGCAAAAAAGGAAGGCATTATCTGACTCATCGCCCCGGTAAGGGGCGATAGGCCTGCTGCCATGACGACACCTTTTCAAAGTACGCAGAGCTAAACAGGGCTATACGCAGATGTGATCGCTGAAACCCAATTTCACCCAGTAATTTAGACCCAGGAACACATCGGCAGGGATGAAAAAAACCCGCTCGGAAAAGCGGGCTGAAAGTAGGTATTCCAATGGTAACAGGTTGAAGCATACCTAATAGTCCGAGCTACCGATTTACCAGGATGCACTCTTTTTTTCACCAGTTACAGTGGTTAAATGTAGAATATATGTTACTTTTATGTAAAGAAGAAATTACATAACGATAAAGGGCAATTTTTATCTGATGATTAGCTTACGACGGAAACCTTGATGGAAGTGACGCCAGTGAGGCTCAGTCGCTGCGGAAAGGAGTTCATAATCTCCCCGCGTATCACCCCATGCTCGAAGATGATAGTCAGTCAGAGGTCCATATTCTTTTTCAAGCCGGACAATTTTCTGTGAGCACCTGCAATTATGACCACTGATTCTGCCGGTCAGAATGCCGTCTTTTGTCTCTAATTGTGTACCAATCAGTTTGATCCTAAGTTTTTCGGCAAAGGGTCTGAGTACAATTTCCGGCGAGGCAGAACATAAGGTGACGATCGCGCCGGAAGTGACTTCATTCGCCACAGCAATCAAACCTGCCGGGCGCATGAGGCGATGCCAGTAGAGCTGACAGAATTCCTCTGCTTTAGAAGACACCCACTTTTCCTCAACACCAGTAAGAAAAGTTGTAATGAGCGTTTCTTTAAGCTCATCACGCGTCATCTGCTTACGCATACAGCGTAACGTGGGTAGAGCCATGCTGACGATACGTCGCGAAAACGCCCGATTGCCAAAGGCAAACCGCAGAAAAGGGATAAAGCTATCATGCCGCGTTAACGTACCGTCAAAATCAAATACAGAGAGCATGCGGGGCTGAATGACGTTCATCGTGATCTTATTCCGTTGGATAGTAGGTTACTTCTGCCAGCCGCTGCACTATACCACCAGGACGCGAATAACAGTAACCGCACGTAAGGTGCTGACATCCTGCTCGCGTCAAAATGAAGGGCAGGGGTCCAGGCACCTCCTGAGAAAAAAGTAACTTTTTCGTGATTGTTTGTTCTGTCAGATCTGATGCGACAACCCCAGACTCTGGATTGATGGAGGGCAGTATATTACTGTTCCTTCACAAGTAATGAGTTCTGATCTCTGTAAGCATACCTGTCGCATCCAGCACGCTGAAACAGTACCCCGGAACTGTCTGGTGTCAGGACAAGTCCACCTTGTGCAGCATGTACGTGGAGAAGCGTATCCCCACCCGACACATTCAGATGTAGTGCAGGCACGCCATGATTGATTTCCAGTAATAGACGGCTTTGTTGAATAAATCGAAATTTTGGTGAGTTGAAGGATCAGATCACGCATTATCCTGACTATACTGGCAGTTCCGTGGCAAAGCAAAAGTTCAAAATCACCAACTGGCGCAACTACAACAAGGCCCTGATTAATCGTGGCTCCATCACTTTCTGGCTTGATGATGAGGCGATTCAGGCCTGGTATGAGTCAGCAACGCCTGCATCGCGGGGACGACCTCAGCGCTATTCAGATCTTGCCATCACAACCATCCTGGTGATTAAACGCGTATTCCGGCTGACCCTGCGAGCCGCTCAGGGCTTTATTGATTCCATTTTCGCCCTGATGGATGTCCCGCTGCGCTGTCCGGATTACACCAGTGTCAGCAAGCGGGCAAAGTCGGTTAACGTCAGTTTCAAAACGCCCACCCGGGGTGAAATTTCGCATCTGGTGATTGATTCCACAGGGCTTAAAGTCTTCGGTGAAGGTGAGTGGAAAGTCAAAAAGCACGGCAAAGATCGCAGTCGTATCTGGCGGAAACTGCATCTGACTGTTGACGCGAGTAGGCATGAAATCATCTGCGCGGACCTGTCACTGAACAACGTCACGGATGCTGAAGCATCCCCGGGGCTTATCCGGCAGACCCACCGAAAAATCAGGTCAGTTGCTGCGGACGGCGCTTACGATACGCAGCGATGTCATGACGAACTGCCTCGCAAGAAAATCAGCGCGCTCATTCCTCCCCGAAAGGGAGCGGGATTCTTGCCTGGTGAGTATGCAGAGCGCAATCGTGCTGTTGCGAATCAGCGACTGAGCGGGAGCAATGCACGGTGGAAATGGACAACAGATTACAACCGTCAGTCGATAGCTGAAACGCCGATGTACAGGGTAAAGCAGTTGTTCGATGGTTCGCTGGCGTAGCGTGATTACGATGGTCAGGCTGCAGAGGCTTTGGCCATGGTGCGTGCGCTGAATAAAATGACAAATACAGGCATGCCAGATCTTCGGACCGGATTTACCTCGATAAAGGGCTGACCGGCTCAAACCGGCAACGGCCCGGACTTGATCAGGCGCTGGCCGCTGTGCGCAGCGGTGATACGCTGGTTGTTCTGTTCCCAAGCTTGACCGGCTGGCGCGGTCAGTTCCTGACGCACGAGAGATAGCGGATGCACTACAGTCCAGAGGCGTGAAGCTGGCGCTGGGAGCCAGCCTCTACGATCCGGCAGATCCTATGGGGCCCAGCGGAAGCGAAGCTACAAAATGCGACATTTGACGTCTATCATAACGGCGGGCTCTGTTGAACCCACCGTAAGTCGTTATCTAAAATTACAGGTGCGTTTTAAACCATTCTGTCTGAATGCTGATAACCTGCTTAAAGTGCTCTCCTGCATAAATGTCGTAATGGCGGGCACTGCTTTCCTCATATAGCCTTTTTTCTTTGGCCCCCACCGCGTCAAATAAGGCCCGTCCCTGCTCCGGTGGATTAACCGTATCCTGACCAGCAATAACGATCAGGGTCGGGCACATCACCTGTGAGGCATTCAATGCGGGTTTGTACAGAAGAGTTTCGCGCACCGTAAGAAACGGTATTTTAATGTCCATCTTTGGGTACTGCGTTCTGTTTTCTTCGAAAAATGATTTTGATTCTGCATCGCTCAGTACCCGGTTGACACCCACGAACATTTCTTTACCTGTGTTCTTCTGCTTTTCAGCCATCTTGTCCAGGGTTGAAAGAAAAGCTTCTTTCTCTTCATTATTCATATTCCCGGTGACTATCTCTTCACCGTCTGCAAAAGCCAGCTGGCTGACAATACATTTGATTCCCGGGTCTCTGACCGCCGCACCAAATACGTGGCATCCCCCAAATGATGTTCCCCACAGGCCAATACGCTGCGCATCAAGGGAGGGCTGTTCTCTTGCCCAGTTAACAACAGAGATAATATCGTCAATTTGCATAGCAGGAACCAAGCGGCCGCGTTCGCCGTCACTGTCCCCGAAACCACGATAATCAAACGTGATGGTGGAAAATCCGGCGCGGGTAAATGCTTCAGCAAAATCAGGTAGCAGAATTTCTCTGATACCACAGAAGCCATGGCACAAAATGATCACCGGGCTTTTTGTACTGTCGGAGGGAGAGCGAAGCGTCAGAACGATGCCGTCAGACAGTTTTTGTGTTGAAATTTCCATCAATATATATGTCCTTTTATCAAGTTAGTCATTAAAAGCAAAATTAATCCTCTGGAATCTTTTCTTCCTGCAATGCATGGTTAAGGTTTCGATAGCAGACGCTGTTTCACGATATTTTTTCACCAGAAAGGTTCCCGGCATCCGCGTTTCCGGCTGCTTTCCTTACGCGAAGAATGGTCTGCCGTGTAGTGCTAAACTCACGGGCAATAGACCAATACTTACTCCAGCGTTAAGACGTTCCAGCACCACCTGCTGCTGTACCCCATTGAGTGACGAAGGACGCCCGAAGCGTTTTCCCGAAGCCCTGGCTCTTGCAATCCCTGAATGTGTACGCTCAATCAGCAGGTCTTTCTCAAACTCAGCGACGGCCGAAATCACCTGCATGGTCATCCTGCCGGCCGCGCTGGTGAGGTCCACGCCGCCCAGCGCGAGACAGTGTACGCGAATACCGGACGCTGCTAGTTGTTCCACCGTTTTCCTAACGTCCATAGCATTTCGTCCAAGACGATCCAGTTTAGTGACAATCAGCACGTCACCATTTTCCATTCTGTCGAGCAGACGGGTAAATCCAGGCCGCTCACTGGCAGCAACCGAACCACTGATGTGCTCCTCAATCAGTCTCTGGGATTTGACGGTAAAACCAGCAGCTTCTATTTCCCTGCGCTGGTTTTCCGTGTTCTGCTCCAGTGTAGAAACACGGCAGTAGGCAAAAACGCGTGACATGATGAAAATTTCCGTCCGAAAAGGATGTACGAATCATAATGCATATCCGAAAGTAATTTCACTTACTTTCGGACAGTATTAAGACCCTGTGTACGAAACCGAACGGTTCTGGGCACCATCAGGCTGCCAGCGCCAGCCGTTGATCCATGTTCAGCTCGATACGTCCATACGGATTAACATGGTGGTATATCAATGGGGTCAGACCACGCCAGTCTTCTTCTGTCATTCTCTGCTGCCAGGCCGGCTCTGTCAGCACATTTTGAATCAACAGGGTATTGATATAGACCAGGCTGATTTGCAACAGGTGCAAAGAGAGCATCGACAGTTCCTGATCCGCAGGCCGGTTGCTGGTAAATTCTCCGTGTTCGCCATAAAAAATAAAATTATTGGCGCTGTTCCAGTTTTCCACGACGTTGAGACCCGCATTAATTTCGCAACGCAGTGACTCATCGTGTAAATAACGGCAGAGGAAGATGGTCTTAATCGCTTTGCCCAGCTCCGCGAGTGCCTTATAGGTTGGATGCTGAATGTTATTGCGGGTGAATCGTCGTAATATGGCCTCGGGTTCTGCCGTTCCGGTTTTAAGTGCCGCTGTATATTTGATTATCTCGTCATACTGTTGTGCAATAAGCTCCCAGTCGATCCCCCGGGTTAAAATCGGCGTAAGATGCGGGTACAACGATGTATCTTCCTTTTCACACACATACAGTTTCTGTCGGGCGATCGCTTTCAGGCGCGGCAATAGATCGAACCCCAGCACATCACTGAACGCAAAGGCCACCTCACTTTGTCCGTGGCTGTCCACATACTGGTGGTTAATTTCCATGTCGGTACAGTGACGCAGAACACCTTCCATCATGGCGGCCACCTCCGATGAGGAACAGCGGCGCAATTGTGAATAAATACAGGTGGAATGCGTATCCACATGCCAGTAAATCATCACGCCGCGCCCGCCATAGCGAGCATGCCATTCTGTCATCAGATTCTGATCATAAGCACCAAACTTTCGGGAGTCCGCCGCACAGGATGTCGTCGCATTCCCCCAGATAGCGGGCTGACGAATTCTGAAAATACCATTCACAATATGTGAAATCGCTGAGCGCAAAGCATCTTTCTGAATAAACCGCCGTTTAACGTAACGCAATTCATCATAACTGACGCGGGGTTGCTGGCTGGCGATACGTTTCAGCCCTACATTCGTTCCGAGGCCAAACAGACATAACAACAGGCGGCGTTGTAATACCTCAGGCTCCAGCACTTCCCGACTGGCCGATGTGCGAAATAACCACGAGAAATGTTCCCGTAAATCCACCTCCTTGAGTATGTCTATCAACTCCAGATCGGCCCAGCGCTGGCCAATCTCCTGCTTCAGCGCTGCGGTGTTGGGCGGCTCCGTTTGTTTATCCAGCGGCGTCAGGTGGATACGATTTTTCCCCTGTTCCCTGATGCGAAGTCTGGGATTATCCGGCAGGCCATTATCCAGCGTACCGAGCCACTGGCGCATCCTGTCTTTGATTTGATTAATAAAGGTTGTCGCATCAGTGGGTGCCTGCAACAGGGAATAATAATATGCGCGGTTAGTGGCAAAATCGGCAGGGAGATCTTCTGCCGGATCACGATAGCGATCCGCGCCGGTGACCCAGATTTCTTTGTTGCGCAGACTTTTGCGTAAAGCCCGTAATACACAAATTTCATAGTTGGTACGATTAATACGCTCTTCACCGGACTGGCTCTGTACGATGACAACATCCCGCCATTTTTTCTGAATAATACCGTCAACAGGCACATCACCCACCGCATAGAAATGCTGATTGCTGGTCCTGTTTTCCTTAATAATCTGGATAGCATCAATCACGGGCCGATAGAGGGCATTGCCGGACTGAAACTCAAGCCGGTCCAGTACCGGCATCAACATCCTGCGATAGTGGTTACCGTAAGAAGAACGCATGGATTCATGTACTTCCTGCTCAGTATTCACCCCTAGAGTTTTGAATTCATCGACCAGATTTTGCAGCATTTTCTGTGAGACAACAGGATAGACAACTTCCTTTATGACACCGTCTGGCTGGTCAACGGTAGCCTCGGCCATGCGGAATAGCAGACGCGCCTTGCCCCTGACCTTTTTAAACGCCGCAAACTGCTTTTTATCGACCTTTTTTTCAGCACGGGTACCGAGATTATGGATCAGCACCATCAACATCTCAATCAACGCATCGGTCAGTTGCTGGCGGCGACGCCAGCAAAACATAGCTACCATGCTGTAACGGATCGCTGAAGGGTGGCGACGAAGCTCCCTGATCGATTCACTGGCACACCGTTGTTGAAACTGGACGATGAATTTAGGAGATATGCCCTGAAAAATATTCGGCAGTAGCGCAACACCATCAAGGCATTTTAGTTGGGCGATGACGGAAAGGACATTCTCCAGACTGGGCCTTCCCGGGTCAGCTTTGAGGCCGCTGAATGTGACTTCGTTTACCTGGGCAGCGCCCGGTTCTTCGGCAGACAGTAGATGATTGATGGCAACCTTACTGTCGAGTGAAAGTCGGGTAAATATGGTGTTTTGTTGCTTTGTTTCGAACTGGTGTACAGCTGAACGTATAATCCGCTCCAGGTGCTCGGTGGCTGGCCGTTCAATCAGCTGTTCCTGACACCAGTCAGTAACAAGTTCACTGCCATGTACGGCCTGCGGATTTAACGGGAGGATAAATTCGGTTAACCAGGCGCTGAGTCGTGCGATATCAGCTTTACTGGGGAGTCTGACACCCAGATAGCGACGAATATGTTGTCGGTGTCGGTGTCGGTGTCGCTGAGCCTGCCGTCCCTGAAACGGATAGTTTTCAGGGGATACGGAAGCGCATCCGACCTGCTCAGCGATGGTGTGCACAATGCCGGAAGGGAAATCGTGTACAGAGTCGGGATAATGGCCCTGAACCTGTCGGAATTTTAGTTGAAGGGCAAATCCCAGACGCCCCGTATCGGTCATCCCCGGTAGCAGGGAAAGCTCGTCAGCAAGCAAATGCCACTCGTCCCTGTCATCAAAAGCCTTCTCCTGTAACAACATCCCAACTCCCTGAATCATCAATGGGTAACCGCTATGGTAACCATTTCACAGGTGAGTAATTTTTATTCAGATCCAGTTCAAAAAAGTCAGATGCCGCATTTTGCAGCTTCGCTCCCACTAGGCCCAAAAGTGGTGAACGGGCAGCGTCAGAGGGGATGACCACGACTGAGGGCAGCAGTGAAAGCAACGGTTCTGCTCCCGTAGTATCGAAGGAGAAATAGCCACAGAGAATATTGGCCACTTCGCCATCACCTCCAAAACTGAGACTATTACCTGAACATTCAGCAAAGATATCTTCGCACCATTGTGTTGGAGTAGAAGGGTTATCTACCAGAGAAAAAAGGGTCTCAGGCTTCACCAGGAACCCATCTCCTTGCTGCAGTTCAATGGAGTTTTCAACGCCTTCCACTATAAGCATTCCATGTCCAGAAACCATGAATCCAAAGCGAATTGAAGCACTTCTTACAAAGCTTATCCCCCACGGGGCATGCGGTAAAAGGCGTGAATAAAGTGCGCTTTTGAGACGCATAGCAGCAAATACATCATCGAGAGGATCCATTTTTTCCCTCTTTCATGGACGGTTAGTCAGTAATAATGTCTTTTCAGACATTCTACATCCAGTAAAAAAATTTTAAGGTAGCGACGTACTCAACAAAACCAAAGAGAGCAATATGCATAGCTATCGACTTGAGAGTTTCGGAAGTTTACAAGGACTGAAGTTAATTGAGGAACAGCAGCCAGTCCCCGGGCGTAATCAGGTTCTGATAAAGGTCCGCGCCTGTAGTCTTAATTATCGTGATCTGGCCATTCTGTACGGAACAGGCACATTAACCCCTAAAGCCGGGCTGATCCCTTTATCGGACGGGGCTGGTGAGGTCGTGGCTACAGGCGATTCTGTGGGCCTGTTTAAAAAGGGGGATCGGGTTGTGGGAACCTTCTTTCCTCACTGGTTTGGTGGAGCACGGGATGCCGCTGCAGGGAGAGGAACTTATGGCACTCAGGCCGATGGATGGTTAACCTCATACAAAGTGGTTGATGAAGAGTCTCTGGTTTCTGTACCTGATTACCTGAGCTGGGAACAGGCTGCCACTCTCCCTTGCGCAGCAGTTACAGCATGGAACAGCCTTCAACAGTCGCGGTCTGTATTACCGGGAGAGACTGTGCTTACCCAGGGCACAGGTGGAGTCTCACTGTTTGCGGTGCAGTTCGCCAAAATCATGGGGGCACGCGTTATTGCGTTAACGTCAAATGATGTAAAAGCACAGCTATTGTCGGCGCTTGGTGCCGATCATGTCATCAATTACCGACATTATCCTGAATGGTCAGTAAAAGTCCGGGAACTGACACAAGGCAGGGGGGTTGACCGTATTGTGGAAATTGGCGGGCCGGGAACCTTAAATCAGTCTTTACTCTCCGCAGCGCCGGGAGGGGAAATTGCTCTGCTGGGCTTTGTTGCACAGGGAAGTGCATCAGTCGATTTTATGACTTTGTTCAAAAGTGGCGCAACTGTAAGACCTTTCAGTGTTGGCAGCCGCGAGGATTTTGTCGCTATGAATCGGGCGCTGGTAAAAAGTCAGCTTCAGCCGGTTATAGACAGGGTATTCGAGTTTGAACATGCTGTTGAAGCATGGCGATATTTTGAAAGCCAGCAACATACTGGCAAAGTGGTCATCACGATGAATTGAAGCAGAAAGAGCCCTGATGCCCACTAAAGGCCGGGGCTTATGCCATAAGAGCAGACAGGTTTGTTCGTCGATGATGATTTCCTGCAGTTAAACGCCTCACCTCGATATTGTCTGCGTTTTACGAACTTCCGTTTTTCACTCATAGCGGACTGCGCTCACTTACTGCTGTGAGCGTTACCTTGAGTTTAATGCCAGCCAGGTATAGTCAGGTTGACAGTACTTGTTTCAGACCTTCGTCATTAAAAACGGTTCCGGTCTTCAGGACGCCATAACACCAGTGCACCAGTTTCCGCATCAGCGCGCCAATGGCTACCATTTTAGGTTTACCCCGCAGGCACATCTCATCGTAAATATTACGCATTCGCTTATTGTAGATTTTTCCGCACAGGGCGGACATGTAAAGCCTCGCTCTCAACTGAGGGGGGCCGATTTTCGACATCCGCGGTCGGCTCCGGACCGATGTGCCTGAGCGTTTCTCGATCGGCACCACGCCCAGAAAGGCGGCAGCCTGCTCAGCTGATGCAAAGTTATGGCTGCGAAGCTCGACCAGCATATGCATCCCCAACTGGGGACCAACCGATTTAATTGAGTTCAGCAGTGTATAATCACGCCTCAGTGCAGGGCTGGCTTTGATATGTGCTTTAATCTGCCGCTCGATATTACTTACCTCCTCGCGCAGAAGCTGCGCCATACGCCTGCAGGAACTGATAATATCTGCAGGTGTGTCTGTCGACAGGTATTTTTCCAGCCTGTTCTCCTCACGCAGGGCATCACCCAGCAGAACATCACGCCGTCGCAGGAGTGCAGCGAGATATCTGATTTCGGGGGACGGCGGCTCCCAGTGGTGTGGCTTCTTAAGGAATGCGTAACAGGCAAGCATATACGCATCCACCTTATCCGTCTTTGTCATTATTCCCATGCCGCGTGCAAACTCCCGACTGCGGTGAGGGTTGGCCAGAGAAACCCGGAAACCGGCATCATGTAACTCAGTGGCCAGCCGTTCGTGATAAACACCGGTAGCTTCCATCACAACATGAACATCCTCAGGACCGCAGTGCTGGAGCCTGAGCCAGCGAAGAATATTTTCAACTGAATGTCTGTTATTTTGGATGTTACGGGTTTTTATGCGTCCTTTGATACCGTCATACAGTATGCAAAGATCAAGGGTGTTTTTACTTACGTCAATGCCGACTGGAAACATGGTCAAACTCCTCTCACATAAACCGTCACGCCTGTTCGCCTTGTACATACGGAGTCGAGCTCCCGGTAACCGTTCAACCTGATGTGCTGGCGTGAAAGGTGAAGCGGAGGGCCATATGCTGCAAATCAAGGTTCAGCGGTGCTGGCTTTTCTGACCTTAAGTGAAGGGGGCGGCTCACTCAGCTTCAGTGGTGGTAGCTAATCACCACAAACTGTTAGATACAAGGGTGAAGGGATAGGTAGGTGATCCCTTTCTATCCCTCACTGGTATCGGCAGCTAACCCTCATTTCAACCGACCCACATTAACTGAAAACGAAAGCCTTTTCTTTAAATCCTCAGGAAGTCTCAGTATGCTCATGAATACCATTATTTGTTTGTGGTGAGCAATCCCGATGTTTGTTGGTTGCAGACACTCGCCGTGAGAAAAGAGTAAGAAATATCCCGGCAACTAACGGTATAATAAAGAGCATTGATTGAGTTGAAATTGCATATCCATATACATAGCTTTCCAGGCTTACCGCAATCAGAGGAAAAATAAGGAATACAAGTGAAGCCTGAAAGGCACTGGCCTTTTGCTGAAGTGCAAAGTAGCACAATATCCCAAAAACCCCGGCAAAAGCACCGAGATACAGGGTAGCTAATATTGAGTGTGCTGAGAAGGCTGACACCAGTGGTCTTTCGAAGAACCATCCTGCCGCAGAAAGTAACAATCCTGCCAGAAAGCACGGGAGCGCATTAAACGTTATAACAGAGACAGCACAGCTTCTTTTCTTGCATTGAGTATATATTATGGCATGGATGATTACGGCTGAAACAAGCGCAATGATTCCCTGCCATTGGGTCTCTGTGCTTGTTTTCGTTTCTTCGAGAAGAATGCCCGCCAGTGCCACTATTGCGATAGTTAAACCCGCAATCTGCATTGAGTTTGTTTTTTCATTCAAAAACAAAACTGATGCAATCAAAACAGCCACAGGCATGTTTGAAAATATAATGGAGGCAAGCCCGGAGCTGACATATGTTTCACCATAAATCATTAATGAGAAAGGAATGGCAAAATAAAAAATACAAATTACAAGCTGGAACAAGCGTTGTCCGCGTGGAAATAAAAGCGGTGTTTTTCTTAACCATGCAATGCCGATTAAGAATGGAGCTGCAAACATAAACCTCATCCCGGTTGCAAACACCGGAGGGATAGTTTCAGCGGCTATCCGCATAGCCAGCCATGTGGTCCCCCAGGTCAGTGAAACCAGCAGGAATAATACCAATATCGTCACTCTGCGCATAAGATACTCCCAGTAAAAGAAATTAATTTAACTTTTTAACGGGAGAAAAATATTGTTTTCTTCACTTTTATTTTATACTTTTAGAGAAAAATATTCTCCATCAGAAGGGGCGGTTATGCTGGATAAGAAAGATAAGGAGCTGCTCAGGCTGTTACAACATGACTGTACACTGTGTCTACAGGACCTGGCAGCGGCTGTCGATTTAACGCCGAATCCTTGCTGGAAGCGCATAAAACGTCTTGAAGATGAGGGGATCATCACTGGTCGGGTTGCTCTGTTGAGTAAGGATAAGCTTAACTTGTCGCTTACAGCCTTCGTGATGATAAAAACACAAAACCACAGCCATGACTGGTATAAACATTTCGTTTCGCAGGTCAATAGTATGCCAGAAGTGATGACTTTTTTCCGTACCACGGGAGAATATGATTATCTTCTTCAGGTAGTGGTTTCAGATATGAAGGGTTACGATAGTTTTTACAAAAAGCTGGTCAGCTCAGTAAGCGGATTGAGTGATGTAACATCCAGTTTTTCCATGGAGGAAATAAAATACACCACTCAACTTCCATTACCTAGTTAATGGTTTCGCAATTAATTGTCAGTCTCCATAAAACGACCGTTTTATGGACTCACTGTAGTGCTGATCATCAATCAAACGCTGTGTCTGACATTCGGTCAAAGCAAGCTGATGAGCAGCATCGCGACGACGCATGCGCTTTTCAATAACTGACTGAATGATGTTGATCCGACTGAGTTCTTTGTCTGTCATAGTCACCAACATAAGATCGCGGTCCTGTGCTGAGCAAAATGAAGGCTTAGCGTACACGACGCGTGTGAATTGTGCTGAGACGACAATAACGCTTTGTGTACCGGCATATCATTCTCGGCCAGACCTTCGGCACGTCAGTGCTCTCCCGCGACGA
The DNA here is from genome assembly GCF_018204675.1 of Klebsiella sp. P1927. NCBI lineage: Bacteria > Pseudomonadati > Pseudomonadota > Gammaproteobacteria > Enterobacterales > Enterobacteriaceae > Klebsiella > Klebsiella sp. P1927. The sequence goes on from NZ_CP073378.1 coordinate 225,806, forward strand.
GCTGCGCTTTATGCTGGTTCATACCAGGGAGGCCTTCCTGCGCGGGCATAACAGGCTGGCAACCCTGCCGGCCCTGGGCACGCTGCTCGACATCACCCGTGACCTGCTGGCCTGGCAGGTGGAGCATGACCGTCCGGTGGATGACCACTACCTGAAGGGGATCTTCCGCCTGGCCGGCGAAAACTGGATGGAAGAGTTTGACCGGTTCCGGGCAGCGCTGCGCCCGGTCGTGGATCAGATGTATGCCGAGCATCTTTTGCGTCCGCTGGAGAGCGACTGTTTTGAGCTGGCTGACATTCCCGACGCTAACCTGTCTGAAATTTTCACCCTGCCGCGGCTGAAGACCATATTCCCTCTGGTCCTGCGCGGGCTGGGCTGGACAGAACAGAAGGCCACCGCTCTGGCGCAGGAGCTGCGCCCGGTTATTTCTGCCGTAACGGAAACCATCGGGGCCGGCACCCTGCGCCTTGATATCCGCATTGACGGCCAGCCCCCCGGAGAACGCCCGGGGGCCTGGTACACCACGCCCCGTCTGCACCTGCTGATCACCGGCCAGGACTTCGTGGTGCCGTACGGCTGGGAGGCGTTCTACGAACTGCTGGGCCTGTTCACGCTGTATTCCCGCCATCCGGAAGCCCTGGCGCACGGTCACCAAGGGGCGCGTGTGATGTTCTCCCCGCCCGGGCATGTATCAAAAGAGGGATTTTTCGGTATCGACGGCCTGCGGATTTTTTTACCGGCGGAGGCCTTTGAGACGCTGGTCCGGGAGCTTACCACGCGATGTGCGGAAGGTACGCTGGCGGAGGCCCTGACCGGGCTGCGCGGCCTTTACGGAGATCTGTAATATGAAAATACTGAGGCAACTGTGGAACCAGAAAGGGCTTGATGCGGCAGTTGAGAATGTACCTGAGGATCGATATGGCTTCAGAAATATTGCAGAAAATATCTCCCGATCCATTCTTTCCCTTCCACAGGAAGCTTCAAATGTGATCGGAATTGAAGGAGCATGGGGCTCAGGTAAAACAAGCCTTCTGAATCTGATACTGAAAAGTCTTTTTCAGCACAAGGATGGACACACGCATGTACTGCATGTTTCCCCATGGCTGAGTGGCAGTGATCCGGTTGAAGCGCTCTTTCTTCCTGTTGCCACGGTTATTCAGCAGGAAATGGAAAAACGCTATCCTCCGAAGGGCTTCAAAAAGTTCTGGCGTAAATATCTGTTGTCACCAGAAGCTCAGAAAGTGATTGAGTATGCTCAGGATACTTCATCGCGCGTTCTTCCGCTGGTTCAGTATATCGGGCAGTTTTCCAGCATCATTAACTGGATAGCAGGCGGGATAAAAGTATTTACCGAGAGTCGTCTCGCAGTTGATCAAAAAACGACAACAAAACTGCGGGCTGAAATTGCGAAACAACTGGTTACTCTGGATCTGAAATTCATCGTCGTTATGGATGACCTTGATCGACTTGAACCTTCCCAGATTGCTGAAGTGTTCAGACTGGTGAGGGCTGTAGCCGATCTGCCCCGCTTTACCCATATTCTCTGTTATGACAGGCAGATTATCACTCATGCCGTTGAGTATGCGCTGAATATAGAAGATGGCAGCCGTTACCTGCAGAAAATCATTCAGCTCAGTTTTAAATTACCCCGGCCTGAAGCCTTTGATTTACGCAATGAATTTCGCCAGCGGGCTGAGGCGCTGTATCAGCAAATTAATAATCAACCGCCAGACTCTGGAATGTCAGGGGATCTCGCCGCGGTGACGGATACGTATGGTGGCGCACTTTCGACGCCACGGGAGATCCATCAGGCGATTAATTCCCTGATTTTTCTGTATCCGGGGATGCGGGATTTTGTGTATTTCCCTGATTTGTGCCTACTCCAGCTTATCCGGGTGACAAACCCGGCCCTGTATGACTGGACAGAGCATTACCTGACAGAACGGTCCGTGATTGAAACCGGCCAGGGCATGCTTTCTGACCGAGAAAAGGCAGACTTCCGGGAGGAGCTTATAAGGTCTATGAAGACGTTCAGGGCATCCAATGCAGACTCGTTTCTGACGCTTGCAGACTGGCTCCCCGGTATCAGCGGACATGATGATGCACATCTGAATCTCTTTGAGCCCGTCAGTGAGGATTTTCGTCATATCCAGACGACCGGTAAACGACTCAGCAGTCTGACGCACTGGCGATATTATTATGCCTTCTCCTCACCCCAGAATGTTCTGCCCACTGATTTCTTTAATGAGCTTTTTAAGCAGGCAGGCGTACCGGAAAACCAGCAGCAGCTCTCTGAAAAGCTCCTTTCAAAAATCAACAGTGTGGGTAGTCTGTCCGGAACCTGGTTCGAACATATACTAAGCAGGCTGACACCGGGGCTGATTAAGGAACGTAATTTCGAAGAGTGTGCTGGGTTGATTCAGTTTTTCTTCGATCACACGGATGAGGTCAGCACTCGCTTCCGGATCCGTAACACATGGTTTTCCCTGCGTGAAACTGGCATTAATCAGGTTGTACGGCATCTGCTGAAGCATATGCAGAATATTGATGAGACCAGAACAGTCACGCAGATGGAAAAGCTGATTGTTACTGGCGCTTCGCCGTTCTGGATAGCCGATTTTATGCGGGATCTTATCTGGGAACACGGTCTTGCTCAAAATGCAGTACCTTCCCCTTCAGACGCTCTTTTCAGTCGCGATATTACGGAACGGTTGCGTGACAGATTTGCTGAACGCATGAGTCAGCCAGAACTTAAGCAACAACTTCTCCTGCGCCAGTCAATTCTCGGGTATCTCTACGCCTGGAGAGACATGAGTTCAGATGAAGCCGTGAAGCAATGGGTCAGAGAAGTAACTGCCACTGATGAAGGCCTCGTTAACCTGTTGATACGATTACAGACCAGTGTCTTCAGCTCTCACAGAGGGGCATATCGCCGGATTGCGCGTGACCAGGTCAGTCCGTTCTTTGATGACTGGTCAGCAGTCGAAGAGAAGCTGAAGGTTATGCTGTCCGGCAACGAGCTGACGCCGGAGCAGGAAGAACTCAAAAGTGCACTGGGAAATGACGACTGATCTGATAAAAAGGCCGCCTGGCGGCCTTTTTATTACTCAATAAGTGGATCAGGCGCTTAACGCTTTTTCCTTGTCAAAAGGAACACCGGCATACGTCAGCTCACTCAGCAGCTTGCGTTTCCATCCACCATGCTCATCAAGCTCGGTATAGAGTACGCCCGCGAGATCGGAAGGTATTTCGATATCTCCCTTCCTTAGTACCAGCACTTTCCCGCGCCCAAGCTTACCCGCGAAATATCCCAGTTCATACAGGACATTCTGGCGTGCACGCAGTCGTGTGTTTTCAGATGCCAGGGCATTTCCACTGTCGTCGGGTGTCATCAGCACTATGGCAAAGCTGACATCTCCTGACTCCGCTTCAAATTTCTCGATTACAGTCCTTGAGCCATCAGGACGTTCAGAGAGAATGATTTCCTCCAGCCCTATCCGGGATATAAAGCGGGCAACAGACTGAAGGGCATCATTATCATGGCCGTGAACAATAAAAATTTTGCGCGAGACCTGACGTATTACTACCGGATCAGGATCGGATTCATTCTCAACATACAGCTGGTAGTCGCGAACAAAAGTTACCAGTAACGAGGATGTGAACTTACGGACAGATTCAATAATTTTTCGGTCATAGAAAAACGTGTGGCAAAAATTGAATGCGAAATTATCGTTAACGGACATTTTCCTGATTAACAAAAGCTTCAGGCCTAAAATTTCACGCGGTTCTTCAGGCCACTGCAGGATGGCGGAGCCGGCCATACTGGATTCGGTTTCATGACTTTTCGCCAGAAAGGCGTCAAGATCGACATCACATGTCAGGCGTTCGTTAACAGCCTGTAGATTACCGTCGTTCAGGAGCCGGGCCAGTTGTTTCAGTGGTTGCTGATAGTTCTGTGCATCAGCACGCTGCAAATCATACACACAATTTTTGAGTGACTGAAAAATGTCAATTGCCATCCTGCCCGTTCTCCTGTCTTTGCTGTTCGGCACTATCCAGAATTTGCTGACGCAAATCCTCTTTCATGGCCTCGATCATGGGACTAATCATCGGATTAGCGGCATACCGTGAGGCTCGCTCCTCCAACATGCTGTACGCTTCCTGAATCGCAGTTTCAATGCTGACAGGATCGTTTGCATCAAAACTTACCGGATAACTACCGTTAAGGGTTTCAGCCGCTTCCTCAACTTCTTTCAATTGTTTCTGCAATTTATCTATACCTGTAATTTTTACGCCCAAATTAGCCTCCGCAGCAGTGAAGTTCCTCAGCCAGTTATAGATAACATTTTGAAAAAGGGAAGGAGTGGAGACAACTCAAAATTCATACGATTTTACTGAGATCCGGAACTACCTTTTTTCGGATCTGAGGAACGAAACAGAGACATTGCGAACAAAATAAGAAATAAAGTGAAAAATTATTGCAAAAACGGCATTAATGCGTAATCAACAAAGGTTCTGTCTTATTCAATACATAACGGCAATAAAAGGCGAAAAACGAATTTATTTTCACTTTTTGCGGAAAAGCGGCCTTTAAGTCCACTCGTCAACAGTAAATACCTGCACATCAACCCGGACATAAAGGAGAACACTATGTCTACATTTATCGCAGCAGTATTTACTGTCATCCTCACCCTCATCGCCATCGGTAAGTTCATCTGGGCCGTTGTCGTAGCGTACCGGAGCCTCACCTGGTTCTTAACCCACTTTGACGAGCTTCCCTATATCTGGACATGCAGCTGGCGATATTACCGCCGGTATATTTTCCGCCGTATCTACCGTCGCGTCTTCAGTCGCTGATTTCGTTATCCAGCGGCATGCCCAGCCCGGCCAGCCAGCACAGACAGCACCAGGTGGTGAACACCATCTGTGTCTGACCGGATTTCCATTTGCGGATAGTTCGTGGGTCCACCGCCAGCCGGTGGGCCAGCTCCAGGTCAGTCAGGGGGATCAGCCCCCGGACCACGGAAATGTCACTGACCGAGGGCGTCTGCCAGTACTTCGTGCTGACTAGGGTATAACCGTTGAAGGCGTGGGTTTTGATCAGCGAGTGGATCAGCGTCAGGTGCTCCTGATTTTCCATCGTGCTACCCGCCGGTCAGATGCTAGTGAAACCGGGAACCCGGTGCTGCAGACGGCGGGCTTCTTCCCGGGCCTGAAGTTCACGCCCTTTTTGCAACATGTCCGCCGTTGGCTCCGGCAGGGTCTCCATGAACGCTTTAAACTGTTTGCCGATCGCGTCCAGTGACACGCTGGAGGTGATAGAGGTATGCCGGTTGGTATAAACCAGGCGTGTCAGCGGCCGGGTTAGTTCTTTACCTTCCATAAAGCGTTTGAAGATCCACAGATAGAGATCAACCAGTTCCAGTCCGGCGCTCTGCGTACCAGACTGGAAGACCAGCGGTTGCTCTGGCATGTTTTTCATGTCCATCACCGGCAGACCTGGCCCCAGCTCCCATGGCTGAGCGCGAATCTGACGATAAAATACGCTCAACTCCCGCTGGGTGGTGTTGAACTGCGATTGCTGATCAACAATGATGCGGGCCTTGCGGTTGGGAGCGCCTAGCCGGTGGCAGATCCCATGAAGCACGGACTGAAAGCCAATCATGTTTGGCATGATCTGCAGTTTTTCTTTATTGGTTTTGCAGTTGTAGCTGAGTTCATCAAAGTGGGCCATTGCCCACGACAGCGCATCAGTCACAATTTCAATGAAACGGGGATCGCCCAGCATCCCGACACGTGAAAGCAGTACGCTGCAGACTTCCCCCAACAACGCCGCCGACCGGCCATCGTGGGCTTCCAGACGGGCGCGCCAGGCTTTTTCCGCTAGCTCATCATCAAACAGCCGGGCCAGATTTATCAGCAGGGGATAGCGAAGCGGGGTCCAGTAGGCCGTCCAGGGCACCACCGGATTCATCCCCTGGTCAAACACCTGATCGAAGAAGGAAATGATGGCGTGATCGCGTTTGACCACCTGCCAGATATCAAAGCGGATACGGTGCTTTTTCTGCAGAACCAGTAACGTATCGATGACGTTATCCAGGCGGTGCATACCCAGTTCGGCGGCGTGCAGTCGCACCACCCCCATTTTTTTACGCAGCGCAGCGAGGGCAGGCTCCGCGACAGTATCGAGATCATCGGGTGAGGACAGCACGCCGTAGGACAGTATCGGCTGAGTGCTGTCAAAAAGGTTCGGTCCGGTATGGCCGGTTTCATCAACATAAAAGTGCATCAGGACATCCTGTATCAGTGGCTCCGGTATGACGCCGGACGAGGGATAAAACTATATAGAGGCCTGCAGGTCGCTCAATTAAAGACTGTCAGCCCGGTGCCAGGTTTAATAGATCGCGCAAATCAGGTACTGTCCGGCATTATTGTAAATCACCATATCACCGGTCGGCAGCTGCCTGATGCCATTATCAGGCAACCTCTCACTTCCGAAAACATTAAATTTCGCCCGATTCAAGGCACGAAAACCCACTATTTATCTGATTTTAATTGGTTATTTAATTCCTTCATGCCATTTTCCCCACTTCCATTTTCTCGCCCAGGGTGACTTTTTCTGAAGGCGTTTACCCGCTGACCGGCCGTCAGTTCCTGTTATCTCACTGAATCGCAGGTTCAAACAGCCACCTCCAGCTGTGGTATTTTTCGGATCTGCGGTGGAGAAATGAGAAAACAGGATATGCACAGCATATCCATATTCCGCGCATCTGCATAGGGCAGACATACGCATATGCCAGTCATCTGCATATGCGACACCTATACAAACCAATCTGGCAGGCATATACTGCACATATGCACTCACACATCATGCATGATCAGTTGGAGGAACATCCATGCGCACAGTTTCGATATTTAAAAACGGCAATAACCGCGCCATCCGTCTGCCCCGGGACCTGGATTTTGACGGCGTCAGCGAGCTGGAGATCGTCCGGGAAGGGGACAGCATCATTCTGCGTCCCGTCCGGCCGACCTGGGGCTCGTTCGCGCAGCTGGACAGGGCCGCTCCGGACTTTATGGCGGAGCGTGAGGATGTGGTCAGCGATGAAGGACGCTTTGAGCCATGAAGAAAACCTGGATGCTCGACACTAACATCTGCTCGTTCATCATGCGCGAGCAGCCGGCAGCGGTGCTGAAGCGCCTGGAACAGGCGGTGCTGCGCGGTGATCGCATCGTGGTCTCGGCCGTGACGTATGCCGAGATGCGCTTCGGCGCCACCGGCCCGAAGGCCTCGCCGCGCCATATTCAGCTGGTCGACGCGTTCTGCGCGCGCCTCGATGCCATCCTGCCCTGGGACCGGGCCGCGGTGGACGCCACGACGGACATCCGGGTGGCGCTGCGCCTCGCCGGGACGCCGATCGGCCCGAACGACACGGCCATTGCTGGGCACGCTATCGCGGCCGGCGCCGTCCTAGTGACGAACAATGTGAGAGAGTTTGAGCGGGTGCCGGGTCTGGTGCTGGAAGACTGGGTGAAGAAAGCCGCTCTCTGCAGGGTAATTTCTTGAATTACCATGCAGGTTATTTCGGCGTGCCGCTTATTATGCCCTTAAGAGTGTAAAGCCTGTCGAACTGGGCATAAGGTTCCCCTGTTTCCGCTGCGTGTCGGAGTTTTGCGTCCAGAAGGTCGGGCAGAGCGATACCATGACTGAGTGAATGGTAAAGATCATAACCGCTGACACAGATCACCCGTTTTCCTTTCCCGAAGGCCGTCAGACCTTCATCAGTAAACCCCATCCATCTGATGAACACGCCCCGGGCCCACTTTGCCTTGGTGCTGAGTTTTCCTTCGAATACGTGCAAATCTGCCGCTGGCGTTCTGTTCTGATGCCACTTAGCTTCCAACAGGTAAAAGTCATCATTCAGCCGGAAGCTGCCGTCAATCTGCTCGCCCGGGTTACGGAATGACGAGCGGGGGGAAAGCTTAAAGATACTGAAATTCAGGCGCTTCGCGAAGTATGTCGCGGCCTTTTGGAGGATGGCCAGTTCCTCAGCCTGCTCCGCCAGTTGTCGTTTAAGGCGGACATTTTCAGCGGCCAGTTCGCTTTCGCGCTCTGACGAACTCATTTGTTGCTGCTGTTTACTGCGCCAGGCATAAAGCTGAGATTCGTACAGGTTGAGTTCACGGGCTGCGGCGGCCACACCGATGCGTTCAGCGAGTTTCAGGGCTTCGTTACGAAATTCAGGCGTATGTTGTTTACGGGGCTTCTTGCTGATTGATACTGGTTTTGTCATGAGTCACCTCTGGTTGAGAGTTTACTCACTTAGTCCTGTGTCCACTATTGGTGGGTAAGATTAATCTAATCCCCAAGGGTATTGTTGTTTTTAATAAAATTATCGTGATAATTATTTCAAAAGAGGGTATTATTAAAATAATTCCTAAATAAACAAATACCCAATTCTTTTTTATGAATTCTTAATCACACAGGGAAATGCTTTATTTATTTTTTCAAAGTAAAATCAATTTGTTACTACCATGCAAACACAAACACAAACACAAACCTTATTAAGCACATAAAATGAATAATAATTCATCATGAAACTGTAAACATTATGTTTCATGTAAAATGGTATTATGTTGCTTTAAAAAGAAATACATTTATAATTGAATAGATAAATTACTGGAGGCATCATTAGATAATGAAACTGGTGTTTCAATGGAAAAATATATTTACTTTATGTGCAATAAGGATGTTACATTAGTGTTAACTGATGATTATTATTTTTATTTCGGCCTAAAGCAGTTAACTGGACTACCTCTGGTTTATATTACGTATGAAGGCTCGATGGATAAACCAATAGTTATTAAGCAGAAAAGAAATATAAGAGTATTGGTTGATAGCCGGATTTTTTATTCAGGGAAATGGGATGGTTATAAAATGTTAAGGAAAACATTAAATATGATAAGTCAATGGATGTGGCTTGACATTTCGGGGGGGGAGAAGTTTTATCCTAAAGGGTGTGATTATGACATCTATGTCAACATGCAAGGAAATTTAAAAAAAACATTGAAGAGCTATATTATGCATACTTAAAGAAAAATGTTAGCCGGATTGGAAATCATTACCCACAACTAACAAAAAAAGAACAAATCATTCTACAATGCTTACTCTCCAGGAGGGAGGGCATCCATGAATTAAAAAGCCGTCTAAAAATTGAAGAGAAAACACTATCGTGTCACAGATGTAAAATAACAAGAAAATTTGGTTGTAAAAGATTCATAAGATTTATGTATCTTTACAACTTAAATAAAGAAATAACTGATGAAAAATGGTGCACATCAAATACCTAGATAAAAAGGGAGGAGGAGGTGAACTATCCATCCATTATATTTATAATTCTTTTTCTATTTTATTTGTCAATTTATAATTTTTATTCTTACATAGCTCAAAGAAGGAGGTTGAGAAACATATTCCTATCAAGAAGAAGGAGGCGCAAAAAAAATAATCACCATAAAACGTCTCACACTCAATAAATAATATAATAATCATATATAATTAATGACAGTTTTAGTTGATATATAAGGATGCATTAAAGGTAAGAACACTATGAGATTGTATATCGTTACCGAAAACACTTACTTCTTTGCAGGAATGAAATGTATTTTCCGGACATCCAATATTATCTTTGTCTAATATCAAACAGTGATATACATGCATACCTACCAGACTCAAACACAATATTTTTATTAGATGGTGTGAATCATAAATTTTCGATAAAAGAGTATAGCCATCTAAAAAAGAGACAATTTTAAGATAATCGGTTAATTCAGCCATTTTACCGAATTGTACTGCCAGTTTATTTAATCACAGTTCGTCCTCTGATGAAAAACGGGAAAATGCGGGGCTGTCTATGTCCAGAGCACCAACGACGGTATTATTAATCCGGACAGGTAAAACGATTTCCGAGTTACTGGCTGTATCACAGACAATATGACCATTAAAACTATGGACATTATTTATGCACAGGATCCGTTCCTCTGCAACTGCCGTCCCGCAAACGCCGGAGCCTACCGGAATTCGGGCGCAGGCAATGTTCCCCCTGGAATGGTCCAAGAACAAGGATATCCTTCTCCAGCACATAAAATTATATTCTCCATACGGTTATACAGCAGCGAGCTGGTGTTAGCCATCATGGTAACAAAGCTGGTTTCTCCCGCCATTAGCGAACTTAAGTCACGAAATAAATCTCTGTAAGAAAAATCGGTGTTCATCTGTTATTCCCGGTGGCGATAATCCTGAACGTTATCCCCTTGCCCCTCAAGGATGGGGGATAACGTTCACTGCATAATAAAGCGTTTTAGTTATTCGTAGATATCAGCGTTACCAAAGGCATAGTTGTTATTACTGAGGCCGGTGATAACGTAATATCTGGCCCCCATTTGCGCCGCAGCCATGGCAAATTTCTTCTCCAGTTCTCCCTGAGTTGGCGCAGTTCCGCTGATGCTACCTATTTTTTTATGACCTGCCATCTGTTCTTCGGCCATTTTAATGGCACCTCTGGTCAGCTCCATTGAAAGTGCGTTATTTTGTTCTGGTATTTTTTTCTGAGCAAGTTTATACAATTCGCCTCTGTGCCCTGTGGTGGCCAGTTTTGATAAGGCTGAAGAAGGTTCATGGTCGAAACTTCGGACTGCGGTTCCTGTCACGCCCCACACACCGGAGGAAAATGGTGTTTCGTAGTCTCCTTCAGAAATATTTTTAATGCTGATGACAAACATACCATTATGACGGGTCAGTTTTGCCGTCATAAACTTCGCTGCAGCCCCGAGCCTGAGTTTTCCACTATCTGCTGTAACTTTCACAAGCTGGTCTGCAGCAGGAGCCCGGAAAAGAGCAATCTGTTCCGTTATGTCTACCGGTTTCCCGTCCTCAGTCATCAGACCTGTGAGATTAATCCCCTGTTCTGACGCCGGGGCAAAGAACCAGCCTTCTGACGCAGAGGCGGCATGCATGAAGGCAAAATGCAGATACTGTCCGTGATGTTTCTTCACCGGAATGCTGAATGAAACACTTTTGCCAGGCAAAGTGGCCCCCACGACCGCCCCGTCAGGGCTGTTGAATTGCCCAATAATTTCGCCGTAAGAATCTGACGACATGACGAGCCGGCTGGCTGCTGGCGTTTGCGCGCCGGATTTATCGCCGGCGACGGCGGCCGCAATACCGGAGGATGAGAGTAACAGGGCAGACACAACAGCGCTGGTTATAACGGTTTTCTTTAACATATTTAAGTTTCCTTGTAGTGATTACTCATAAAACAGAACCACAGATGATTATTGTCCGGCCTCATGCCGGTATTCAGCAGAGCCAATAAATTTGGAGAACCGTTCACACCATATCTGAACGGTGGTGAATTCATTGACGTTAACACTGTCAGGAATACTCTTTCTGAAATTACCAAAGTTTTTGAGTTCTCCAATCAGCACGGCCTCTTTTTTCATTTCCAGAAAAGAACTCTTATCTACCGCCTGTTTTTTCGTCAGATAGATTTTGTAATCCGGCCCGGGCGCTACTTCACCTTTGAAGGCGATTTCGTTATCGGTAACGTAAAGCTCGCCCTCTGCCCAGTGAAGAACATCGCTGCCTTTCTGATTACGTTTAAAATCACCCTTATATTTTGCCAGCTTCCGCACATCGTTGATTTCGTTCAGCGAAGCATTTTCCTGGGCAGTCAGTATCGGCAGCAGATAAATCCCCAGGCCGGTACCCGCTCCCAGAACAGCCAGGTGTGAAATTAGCAGGATAACTTTAAGTCTGGTCTTCATTTTTTCCTCCATGAGTTGATAACAGCTTACCTGCCATCGTTATATACTTCATTATATATGCTTTACTGATTTATGGCTTCCATCACATGTGATGAATAAACTACTGCGGCGCCCGCGTTCAGGGAAACAGCCACGGCCAGCGCAGCGGCGATTTCTTCTCTGGATGCACCGGCTTTCAGGGCCGCCTGTGAGTGAATACTGATGCAGCCGTCGCACCGGGTCGTTACGGCGACCGCCAGGGAAATCAGCTCCTGTGTTTTCTGGTCCAGCACGCCCTGACGATTGGCAAATTCAGCGATAGTCTGATAGACCTTCAGGGGTTCAGGGATCTCAGTCACGAGTGAGCCGACATTTTTAGGTTTTTTCTTTATTCATTCCAGTTCATGTTCATAATTTTTCCTTTGGGTTACAGGGAGGGCTTTCAGGCCCTGATAGTTAAATATCTTTTCAGGTCATGTTTCAGCAGGACAGCACCGGCACCGATTAACAGAACATCTTTTATGATGAAGCTGTCAATTTTCCCCAGTTGTGGCAGCAAACTCAGTGTGGTGATACCTGTGACGATAACGATGATATCCCCCAGCACGCCGGCAGCAGGTCTGAAGAAACCGATAATCAGTGCCAGAAAGGTAAGCGTTTCCATTACGCCGAGGAAGTAGCTCCCCCCGTGGACACCAAAGAGGATATACAGGATATTCAGCCATGTTGAGGAAATAATAGGTTCGAGGGCCATCACTTCAAAATCAAACCATTTATAGGTCCCGAACAACATAAATATCGTGATAACCGACAGGCGAAGAATAACCATGTCGTTGTCTGAGCGGATAAAACTTTTGAAAAAATTTTTCATTCTATTCTCCAGGCAAAAAACTATGCCCTGTCAGAAATCAGGTACGGGCATCAAGCATCATCATTAAAGCGTCAACGGCACCGGTATAGGCATCATGAGGAGGGATCCGGTTCAGCATCAGCGCGCCCTTCAGTGCGGAGCAGACAATGATGGCAAGCTCATCAGGAGGGACGACAGACCTGAGCTCGCCGCTTTTCTGCCCGGAAGCAAGGACGTTTTTCAGTATTAGCATCTCCGTCTGTGCCAGGCAGCTGACAGCTTTCTGCAGTTCAGAGGAGAACTGGTGACTGTCCGACAGCATGGCGTAAACGCCGCACATTTCCTCTCTCTCTGCACAGCCGGCAAACGCGTCGAGATACGCCCTGAGGCGTTGTACCCCCGGAGGAATATCATGGAGGGCGGCATCAAGCTGACTAAACACCCCTGTTTTGTATTCGCAGTAGGCCAAACCCAGATCGGTTTTCCCGGGAAAATGGTGGTGGATACTGGCTTTTCTGATACCAATCTCTTTTTCCAGGTCGGCATAGCTGAAACCCAGAAATCCGCGTTGCTGAATTAAGGTATCCGTCAGGCGAAGTATTTTGTCGTAAGTAGACACCGCATTTTCCTGTTATGTATGAAGGGCACTGTATACGTACCTTAGCGGTAGATAACGGCGGTTCCGTAAAATTTATTTTTACCGTCAAGCGAAGTGATACGGAAGTAAGAGGCCCCGGCCTGCTCTACTCTGGCTTTAAGCGCAGCGGTCACTTCGTCTAGCGTTGACAGATTGCCGGCAGAAATATGGCCTGACGGCATCAGACCCGCAGCGTCCTGACGGTTAATTTCATCTGCGGCGGCTGCGTAGCTGGCCAGGGTAAGAGCAAGTGCGGCAACGGTGGTATGGATAATGCGTTTCATGGACGATCTCTCCTGGTGATTAAGTATACCTGCATCCTACCTATCAATAGATAGGTAGGCAAGGAATATTTATAAAAAATAAGAGGGATGAGATATATTCATTTGTTTTTATTGCTTTTTTCCAAAACTAAAAAAAGCATGACTGGCTCAACTTACCAGTAACATCCTGAATATCACACGATGTCAGTCAGTGTTACAGGTAACGGATTCGTGGATGGAAAAGAGGTTTCACTGGCAGTGACGGAAATTTCGGCGGTTCCGGCGTAGAACCCCATTATGATTAGTGGATACGCCCCTACATTTCCAGACAGCTGTTATCACTTAATCTATTACTGGCCCGCAGCCGTAGATATTCTAGCCACGGTGGTAACGAGTATCCGGAAGAGATTCCACTCACACTCTTTCAATCCTATTGCAAAAGCTGATTTACTCAACAGGATTAAAAGAGGGAGTTTGATACAATTTATTTCACTTTTTGTTAGAATACTAATTCTTTTCTTGTATTTTTTTGAGGAAATGAGCACGGAATACGACATAATCTTAATCTGTAGTCAGTAAAGAGTCTATCCTCCCTGACTACAGATTATGTCGTGTATTATATGATATCAACTTGGCTGTCAGCGGCCATGTTGATATCAGCGTACCTTTGTTGTAAAGGAATACCGGTCAGAACAGCACAGAGTAGTTCAGACCAAAGGTTCGGCCCCTGCCTTTGTAGTCGTACAGTGACGCTGGGCCGTAACCCGGGCTGTAGTACAGTGGTGCACGCTGCCCCCAGACAGTGGTGTAGTCACGGTCGAAGAGGTTTTCAATGCTGAAGCTGAGTGTACCCACCGGAAGCTGATAACTGCCGAGCAGATCCACGGTGGTATAGCCATCGACCTTGTAGCCCTGCGCGTCGCTCACGTCAAAGGAGGTGGTGCTCTGCACGCGCAGACTCCACGGGTCCGGTGCCCAGCCAATGTAGGCTGTCGCTTTTGATGGGCTTGCTGTCTTCACATCGTATTTCTGCCAGGTACCGTTCACTTTCGACTCAGTTTTCAGCACGTTGAAGTTCACTCCGGTACTCCAGTCAGTATCAGGAATCAGGTAGTCCACCGCACCTTCCACGCCGTAAATACGGCGTTTGTCGTCCACCACGCTGATGGTCAGATCTTTATTCGCCACCACGCTCTTATCAGAAATCGAATAGTAGGCCGCGATTTGGGTGCGCAGATTATTGCCAGTAAAGCGCCAGCCCAGCTCATAAGAATCGACTTTCACGCCTTCCAGCTTGCTGTCGCTGACGTTCACACTCTTTGTTAGAGGAAGATGGCCGTTCACTGCAGCACCATAGATGCCGCGACCATAGTATTTACCCGGGTCCGGCAGCTCCACGCCCTGGGAGAAGTTGAGCCATGCCTGCTGGCGTTCGGTGATGTGCATCAGCAGACCGGCGTTGAACAGGAAGTTGTCGTAATCGACTGAGCCGCCAGGAATGGCGTCGGCGGATGTAGCCTTCCCGGCGGCAATCTGCCGTTGCTGCGCGTAGCCGATGAAATCATCAATCTTGTTTTCAGTGTACTGATAGCGTACGCCACCGTTGAGGGTAAAGAGATTATTGATGTCATAGCCTGATTGCAGGAAGGCCGCTAGGTTGGTGATGTCATACGACGGATAGCGCCCGGTGGTGTAAATCTTCTTGTTGTTCAGCCCTCCGGAAGCGCTTGCCTGAGCCAGGTCGAAGAACATCTGGTTGGAGGTAAAGCGCTCATGATCAGCATCCAGCCCCCAGGTGATTTGCCAGCCGTCCATCGGTTTGCTGTTCAGAGTCAGTTTCATGCCGTACTGGTCGGTGTCCTGCTGTGACGAAGAGAAAGCCGTCACCTGTTTGTTCGCATTTACCGTCGGGAACGGGTAGAATCGCAACGACTCATCGCGGTAGTAAACCTGACCGACCAGCTCCTGTCCCAGGAAAGCGCTGTCAGAGTACTGCAGGCTGATCAAATGCCGCTCAGTGCCGGGAATACGGTCGGAATTCAGCCCGTTACTGACGAATGGCGTGCTGGTCCCTCTGATGGCAGAGAAGCCTTTCCCGAGATTAAGCCCGTAATCGTCGTCGCCCTGGCTTTTATAGTACTGTGTGATCAACTGAAGCTGCCGGGATTCATCGATGTTCAGCGTACCAGTTCCCATGATGTCCAGCCGATCGGAGTACTGCAGGCCGGTCTGGGTGTTATCAAGCAGGGTGGCATCGCCGTTACCGTCAAACCAGCCGCCAAATTTCTGATATGCCACGGAAAGACGTCCGGAAATATGCTCATTTCCGCCGGAGACAGCTCCGGCAATGCGTTCATCGTGATCTTTACTGCTGCTAAAGCCACTTTTGGTGCCAGCCTCAAACTCCATTATGGTTTCCGGCTGGCCTTTTTTGGTCACGATGTTGATCAGGCCACCGGTACTGCCGCCGCCGTACAGGGACGTCGCACCGGAGATCACTTCAATACGGTCGATATTAAAAGGATCTATAGAGTCCAGTTGTCGGCTGTCGGTACGTGAAGAGTTGAGACGTACGCCGTCAACCAGCACGACCAGAGGGCGGCCACGCACATTCATACCGTAGTTGGTGCGGCTTCGGCTGCTGACGTCAAGGCCAGGGATCAGCTGAGCCAGTGCGTCTTTAAGCTCTTTGCCGCCCTGAATCTGCTGTTCCAGTTCGGCGTTTTCGATAACCCAGGTGGTTTGCGCCATCTCCGCTACGGTGCGATTGCTGCGGTTGGCAGACACCACGAACGTTTCATCATCGGTTTGTTGAGCGACTGCTGGCGCCATCATGGTAAGAAGCAGTGGGTTGAGAGCCCAAAGCGTATACTTTTTGCTTATCATCATTATTCCTCCACACGGGCGGAAAAAATCAGCCCAAAGATGCTGTGTAGCGAGTTAAAGAAGCAGCCTCCGGCTGCGTTTTCCCTAGGTGCCGCTGCGCCACTGAATCAGGGCGGGCGGCATACTGAGATCGAATAAATCACGTCCCATTACACGATTAAGAATACGTGCAGATCTCCATGCCATCAGGCTGAGCTGGGGTTCGGCGATGCCATGGGTTTGCATACTGGCGTTGACCGCGAAGATGTTGTTCTCTTTCGGGCCGTTCCACTCCAGGGTGAAGTCGTCGCGTACTTTGAAATTGCACTCATCGCGCATGGCGATTCGCGACATCAGCGGTGAAAGAATCTGCGGCAGCGCGGGACGGTATCCGGTGGCGAAAATCACCACGTCGCTTTCCAGTGTGTCATAGCCGTTATCCAGATGATGCTCCAGCAGCAGTTGCCAGCTCTGGCCGCGACTTTCCAGCCCGGTGACCGAGCGGCTTGGCAGCAGACGGGCGTTACGCGGTTGCCTCAGTACCTCGAAGCGATGATACAACTCGCGATAAATGGTCAGTAGCGAGTCGGCCGTGATGCCGTCGGAGGTCATTTTCTGCTCGTCGAGCATCTTCTGGCGCGCGCGTTCATTCAGACCGACGAAGCCTGAAACGTACTCAGGCGTGAAGTATTCGTTGGCGAACGCCGCCTCATCCAGCGCGTTAAAGTTATTGCGGCGCGAGACCCAACTGATCTCTGCAACGTCGCCCCATTCTCCGCGTAGCGCATTGAGAAACAGGTCGGCGCCGCTTTGCCCGCCGCCAACCACGCTGACTCGCTTGCCGCCGAGGTCTGGCCGGCGCAGGCTCATTTCACTGGCGTGGAAGCAGGTTTGCGTCGCCGTTTTTACGCAAGGCGGCAGGTGCGGTTGCTTGCCAATGCCAAGGCAGATATTGCGGGCAACGCTTTCGCCCTGGCTGGTCTGCACCACAAACCGCTGGTGTCTCTCGTCGAAATCAATACTCTCAACGGTATGATTGAAATGCAGATTGTTCATCCCTTCGGCGGCCCAGCGCAGGTAGTCGGAAAACTCATCGCGGGATACGGTACGCAGTTCGGTGGTCAGGAAGCGGTAGAATTTTTTGCGCTTCACCAGATAATTAACAAAGCTGTACGGGCTTGTGGGAGCCACAGCGCTAACCAGATCTTTCAGGAACATGGTCTGCATATGGCAGTCCGGCACCAGCATGCCGGGATGCCAGGCAAAATGCGGGCGGCCGTCAAAGAAGCGGCTGCTTAATCCTTCTGCCTGATGAGACAGCGCCGCGATGCTCAGGTTGAACGGGCCGATGCCTATGCCAATAAAATCTACAGTGTTTGTCATGATTCAGTCCCTGGTTGCCAGCCACAGCGGGTTTTGCAGATCCTCAAGGTAATTCGGCAACATGCGGCTGCCGCCGTCCTGGTCGTGCCAGGTCAGTTTTACCGGGTTCAGTACTACGCGAATAATTTGTGGCTTGAAGAGTGAGAAAAGCGCAAAGCGCGCTGACATTTGTGGGTGTTCCTGCATGTAATCACTCAACACTGCTGCCAGCAGTTGATAAAAACGCCTCTCCGGTACGCCAAGGCGAGCCATCAGTGGCGAAACAAAGCGCAGAACCGTCACGAAGTGGCCGGTCTGTAAATCATGAATTAAGTAGTCGGCGCTCAGGCGAGCGGTGACGTCACGCACCTCCTGAGGCAGGGAGTCCATTTCCGGGAACGCATCTTTCACCAGCCGCATATCGCCCTGGAAATCTTTCAACAGCACGCGCTGCGGTACGCCCTTTTTCATGGCGAGCGTTATATTTTGTCCGTGGGCGATAAGCGCGACGCCGTAGCGGCAAAGCAGGTGATACAGCGGAACCACTACCACTCGGAACAGCTGCGTGAGCCAGGTTTCAGCGTCCAGCCCGGAGCGGTCGATATATGCGCCTATCAGCGGCTGATTGTTTTCATCGCACTCCATCAGTGTTGCCATCAGAATCGGACTTTCGTCCGGCTTCAGCCAGCGACACGGATTCTCACGCCAGATAACGCCGAGCATCTCCTGGTAGCGGTAGGGGGCCTGGGCAAGCGCGGCATAGCCTTCATGGGACACATAGCCCGCCGCCGGTTCACCGAGGATCACCGCGCCGCTTTGCTTAAGCGTGGCGTCGGTCGCAAAAACCTGTTGCAGCCAGCGTGAGGCCAGCGGCCCGGCGGCGATGTATTTGCCCGGAATCCCCCGGTAGCAGGAGGTGTTGTAGATGGTCAGCGGCAGCTTGATATCCAGCCCGCCCTGGCGACTGGCGTTGGTCAGGGTGCGCAGCGACTGCTGCGCGAGCCACAAGTCGCCAAACTCGCCGAGCGAAACCATCCTGCCTTCGGCAAGATCGGCGATGAAGTCGAGGGAGATTTTTTGCTGCCACTGCCACGGATGTACCGGCAGTGGCAGCCAGTCGTTATCCAGCCCGTTGTCCTGCCAGACCTGATTGAAGCGGGCAAACTCCTGCGGGTCCATCGCGGCCGCCAACAACTGCTGAATATCCAGCTCGCTGTCGCAGCGCCAGACCATATGCTCACGTTTTACCGCCAGCCAGTGCAGTCTGAAGGTGTTGGCGTACTCTGGCGCATATCGCTCCAGCGCCTCTTTGCCCCAGCCCCGACGACCTTTATTAAAAGCGAATTTAGGATGGCCGCTTAGCAGGCATTGCAGGCGGTCGGCATCAAGATCAATCAGGTCACTGGCGCTCAGCCCGCGCCGTGCCTTCAGCAGTTGCAGGTCACCCAGCAGCGTGGCATACAAATCCTGCATATGCTCAGCAACGGTGGCATCGCTCATCGACAGCACCGGCTTTAGCTGCATCAGTAGCGTTTGCGCCAGAACGGGCTCGTCCGCGCAGCGCAGCGTTTGAGCATCAATCCACAGCCAGCCCCAGATGCCGCGTTCAGCGCTGAAGCGCCATTGTGCGCCCGGCAGGTTAATGCAGTAGCGGCCATCGCCCTGAGATTCCGCGTGGAAAACCTGCTCATACTCCAGCTCGGCCAGCATTTTTGCCACCAGCTGGCGGTTAACAAAATCCCAATCCTTGTGATTCATTACAGACCGACCTCCGTGAAGAAGTGATGGCGATCCGCCATCACCATGCGCGAGCGCTTGTGTGGGAAGTCGAACTCTTTAATTGTCCGGTATCCCGCAGGCTCAAGGTGGCGGAACAGGCGCTGGTTATCGGCGCGTGGCTCCAGTACGGTGCGCTGCGTGCGGGGCTCATCCAGCAACAGGTAATGTGTCAGCCCTCGCAGCCAGCTTTGTACGTAGTGGGCTCCGCGCCATTGCTGTTCACCAACCAGCAGATGCAGGCCAC
Organism: Klebsiella sp. P1927; assembly: GCF_018204675.1. NCBI lineage: Bacteria > Pseudomonadati > Pseudomonadota > Gammaproteobacteria > Enterobacterales > Enterobacteriaceae > Klebsiella > Klebsiella sp. P1927. Next base: position 245,608 of record NZ_CP073378.1, read on the forward strand.
GGTCAAAGGGTTGCCATGAATAGTGGCGGCCAATGCGGTCTTCCGCCGCCCAGTAGATTTCGAAATAGCTAAACGGCCTATCGTCGAAGCAGCCGATCAGCGGGAACGCATGTTTACCGGTGAGCTGGCGTTCCAGATAGGCGGTCTGTACCTCCAGCGAGCCGCTTTGCTCCCAGAAATACTCAACGCGCGGATCGTTCATCCAGCGGGTGAAACGTTCTGCATCAAGAACGGGATCGGCAACGCGGAAACTCAGCGTCTTGCGAACGCGTGGATCGTAACGGCGATAAACCTCGCCCTGCGGACGGGGTGGGCGCAGCGGGAAATAAATCTCACGCTCTGCATCAAAAACCATTTCGCCGGAGGCCCGGTTTGCCGGAGAACTCAGCCATAGCGGTAACTGCCAGAAGGCGGTGCGATGGATGATGTCGCTTTTTACCTGCCCGAAAAGCGTCAGCGCCTGTGGCTCCTCACGCCATTCGGCCCAAGGGAGAACCACCGCTGAAAGTTGCGGTGCGGCGATAAATATCTGCTCCAGCGCGTCGCGCAGCCACCCTGTCGGCAACGGCCCCGGCCAGTGCAGCACCGCGCTATTGTCCAGCCCCCAGCTAAGATTCAGAGGCTTGTCGAGTTTTTCACAGCGCAGTCCATATCCGCTGTGAACGATGTTTGCCTTAGACATTTAACCCTCCTGAGCCAGCAGCGGGTTGGCGAAATCGAAGTAGATCACCGAGGGATCGACGATGGTGTTCTCGTTGTGGTCGTTCAGATAACAGAAAAAGTTACCTTTTACGTTCCAGTACGGATTTTCCAGCACGTAGTTGAGACAGGTTTTATGAGTCACCTGATCACGCATTTCAGCCAGCAACGTTCGTACGCGAGCCATCAGATTCGCTTCACTGTCCAGCCCGGCAGCGCCCAGCGCGGCGGTCACGGCAAAAGTGGAGTTAACCAGCAGGTAATAAGGGAAGTAGCGCAGCAACTGCTCACGGGTGAAGACGTTTTCCGCCTGCGCCTCGCCAATGGTGTCGAGCCAGCCTGCCGCGTGAGGCATAAACGCGCTGCCCTGGCAGTCACGGTAGATAAGCCCGACCGGCAGATCCCCAAGCATCTGAACCAGAATATTTTGCTGATGCGCCAGCAGCACCAGGCCGTAATCCGCTTCAGCCGTAAACAGCGGCTTCAGCACCTGATGGCAGTAAGCATCGACCCATGCGTGGGCGGCCTGTTGCGCAGTGATGCCGAGGCGATCGCTCAGGCGTTTTACCGCCGCAACCAGCAGCGAATCACCGCCATCCGGCGCGGCCTGGGTCAGGGAGACCAGTACGTTAGTCTGGCTTTGCGGCTGATCCACCAGCAGGTTTTCACGCAGGGCAAACAGGCTTTCCTGCATGATGTTGCCGTGGAGATCGCGCAGCCCGGCCCAACCGTCTTCCTGCATCACCCGGAAAGTCGGGAAGCGGGCCTGTAGCGTCTGCCAGTCGTCGGTTTGCGCCAGGCGCGCCAGGCGCATTCCACGCTTCACTTCTTTCACTGACAGGGTACGGACGGAGTTGGTCAGGCGCACGCTCAGGGAGAATTTGATCATGTCGCGGCTGGTGGCGCAGTATAGCGAGCGGGAAGAGGTGGTCGGTAGCCACGGCGCGCCGGCCTCGCCTAAATCTTTAATCAGCCCTTTAGCGACAAGCTCCTGGCACCATTCCTGCTGCAACAGATACTCCCCCTGCCACGGGTGCAGCGGGAATAGCCATTGATTGTCGCTTAATTCATTGAGTAACTGCGGCGCATTCTCTGCGGCAAATCGCGTCAACCGTTGTTGCAGGTTGAGATGCAGGCTTTCACCGGCGATCTGCGTTTTGTTCACCGCAAACCACCGCAGCGGGAAGTGGGGCGCGAAGTCCGGCAGGTAGCGTTCGGCCTCCTGCTGGTTAAACGGTTCATGAGACTTAGGCGCCGGGTGGAAGGCGTGCCCGACCAGCAGAGCCTGCTCCGCCTCGCCAAAGTTCAACGCTTTTTCACGCAGGGCTGCCCAGTCATGGCGGGCATCAATTGCCTGCTGCGTATGGGCGTGGCTTTCCATCACGCGCTGGTGGAAGGTTTCGCAACTGGTCGCGGGTAGCAAGAGTTGGTGCTGGAGCTTATCAACAATAAGCCGGGAGAGGGTGGCGAAATCGACGGGGTGACTGCCGGAGGCCGTGACCAGACGCGCCGGAAATTCAAAGCGGTGATGCTGGGTTGGGGAGAAATAAGCCACTCTGAAATGGAGCGCCTGCTGTTCGCCCAGCGGGATGATCAATTGGGTTGGCTGGTATTCCGTCAGCCGCCAGTCTTTGGTTTCACGAACCAAGGAATTAAGGAAGCACTGCGCAGCCACATCCAAGGTTGAGGTTTTAGTTGGCAAAGTCATAGTCAAACAGATCTCACTCGTCATGATAATGAGAATTTTGTCGATAAAGATTCCCATTATCAACAAAAATTATTAGGATTGATAAAATTTATTTTATAAATAAGCACAATCAATATATGGAATTACAACATCGTGACGTCTCTTGAGAGCGCGGAAATGCCGCAAAAAACATTGTCCTGCTGGCCGCTTGCGTTCAGCGCGGGGTTACTCGGTGTCGGGCAAAACGGCCTGCTGGTCGCGATCCCTGTACTGGTGATTCAGACAAACCTGAGTTTGTCGATTTGGGCGGCTTTGCTGATGCTTGGCTCAATGCTGTTCCTGCCGTCTTCCCCGTGGTGGGGAAAGCAAATTGCCCGTATTGGCAGTAAGCCTGTGGTGCTGTGGGCTCTGGGGGGATACGGTGCAAGCTTTACTCTGCTTGGGCTGGGAAGCATGCTGATGGCGACCGGCGCTGTAACAACAGCGGTGGGGCTGGGAATATTAATCATCGCGCGGATCGCCTACGGGCTTACCGTGTCAGCGATGGTACCAGCCTGTCAGGTCTGGGCATTGCAGAGAGCGGGGGAAGGGAATAGCATGGTCGCTCTGGCAACCATTAGCTCCGGCTTGAGCTGCGGCAGACTATTCGGGCCGTTGTGCGCGGCGGCGATGCTGGCAATTCACCCTCTGGCGCCGATGGGGCTGCTGATGGCAGCGCCACTGCTGGCGCTGGTGATGCTGCAGCGGTTGCCTGGCACGTCACCGCGGCCTACAGCGGAGCGCAAGAGCGCCAGCCTGAGGCTGGATTGCCTGCCTTATCTGCTTTGCGCGCTGTTATTAGCTGCGGCGGTGAGCATGATGCAGCTTGGTCTTTCTCCCGCCCTTACTCGCCAGTTCGCTACAGATACCGCCGCTATTAGCCATCATGTGGCGTGGCTGTTAGGGCTGGCCGCAGTTGCCGCGCTTATCGCACAGTTCGGGGTGCTCCGCCCGCAGCGCCTGACGCCGATGGCGCTGCTTTTGAGTGCCGGAGCGCTGATGATTTGTGGCCTGGCGATAATGTTCGCTGAACAGCTATGGTTGTTTTACCTCGGCTGTGCGGTGCTGTCGTTTGGGGCGGCTCTGGCAACACCTGCTTATCAGCTTCTACTGAATGATAAACTGACAGACGGCACGGGTGCGGGCTGGATTGCTACCAGTCATACGCTTGGCTATGGGCTTTGTGCATTGCTGGTGCCGCTGGTGTCGAAAAGTGGTGCCGCCGCTGCGGCGCTGATTATAGCGGCTTTTTTCGTTGCTGTTTTATTTACCATAATATCTATTTTCATCTGGTTCAATCTAAAGTTTTCAACAGCTGATAGGGCTGTTAATGGCTAAATCGGTTGATGCTTAGAAGAGGACAATGACGAATCTCTGGAGATAGGCCACTGTGGGAGAGCGTTACGATAAAACGCAGACCGTAGCAGCATTAATTAACGAGGACGTGGAGGTCATCAATGCTTACAGCTTTCAGTTGGCTTTACTAACCAAGGACTGCGCGTTGCTCACGTACCGCAGCGAGGTTGTCGATTCAAAAAGACGCTTCGTTCGTCAATTTGGCAGAGGAGCCATATTTGTACAAATCATCAGAAATGTTGGCAGCTCAGATTTCACCAAGGGACGCCAGTGAAAGATGTTCAGGAAGAAGGGCAGGCACGCAAGATGGCGAATTAAGACAGGTGTGTTCGTGTTGTACCCCAGCCCGAACCGCTGTTCGGATTACCACCATCACCGGAATGACTTCCCAGACCAGAACTACCGGACAAAATGTTCTGAAAGTGGTATCTGGAAAGTAGCAGGAACTCCTTCCACAACAGCACCAATTACCAAAGGCAATGTAATGCCTCCGTACAGAGGAAAGGGCGTAACCTGGAAATTACCCCAATACGCTTAACCGTTAAACTTACACCGAAGGCCAGTCAGGATATGGATAATATCTGGTACTACAGTTGTCGCCAATACCGGCAACCGAGAAAAGTCATCTAGGCCTTGGTCGGTTATAAGGCTCCACGCTCAATGGAAGTGTATACGCGGGTTGCATGGGCAGATCGATCTCGGAACCTGCGTGGCGTTTGCCAGCCTCCTCTCGATGCAGGCTGGGTCAACCCGCGTACCGGAAAATGCAGTACAGCAGGTGCTGGCCGGTAAAGGCTGCAAAGTCACGTCGCTGCTGAAGCCTGTGGTGTGGACCATGCGAACAAACATTGAAAATGATATTCATTATTATTAATATTCTCACTTTTGTAGCTATTTCGCAACCATGCGTAGAACAAGGCAATACTGTTCGGTTTGTGTCAGGGTTAATGCCGAAGCGTCCAGCTCCGGCCTGAACCGGAAAGCCCCGAGCGGGGGCAAAAGGACTTAATTACGTGAGCTTGTAAAACATGCTCCCGGCGATTTTGGCTACCAGCGCTCACGCTGGAGTACAAAATTCTGGCAATCAAAATCAATGAGATAACCGGCAGCCAGTTACATGCAGGAACCGTTCGCCGCTGGTTGCCTTCTGCGGAGCTTGTGTGGCGCAGGGCCGCGCCAACTCTGCGAATCCGTGACCCGCATAAGGATGAAAAGATGGTGACAATCCACAAAGCACTGGACGAATGCAGCGCAAAATATCCGGTTTTTTATGAAGATGAGGTGGATATCCATCTTAATCCCAAAATCGGTTCGGACTGGCAGTTGCGCGGACAGCAAAAACGAGTGGTGACGCTTGGTCAGAATGAAAAATATTATCTGGCTGGCGCACTGCACAGCGGAACAGGTAAAGTCAGCTATGTAGGCGGCAACAGCAAAAGTTCGGCGCTGTTCATCAGCCTGCTGAAGCGGCTTAAAGCGACGTATCGGCGGGCGCAAGCCATCAGGCGGACGTGGACAAAGCCGGGAAACGCAGCGCTGGTTAAAGTGTAGCGGTATTCGGCGCAGCTATTTAGATAATCTTTGTTTTCATTGATGCACCTGAACAGAGACGACCACATCACCTCTGTTCAGTGGTCAAATTCAGTAAACTACTACAATGCTGTTAATTAGAGTGGGATTTGTCTAGAATAGAAAAATAATCGTTCTAACCCCTTAACATATCTCTGGAGATTTATGTCAGTTTTGCAAGTGTTACATATTCCGGACGAGCGGCTTCGCAAAGTTGCTAAACCGGTAGAAGAAGTGAATGCAGAAATTCAGCGTATCGTCGATGATATGTTTGAGACGATGTATGCAGAAGAAGGTATTGGCTTGGCGGCAACCCAAGTTGATATCCATCAACGTATCATTGTTATTGATGTTTCGGAAAACCGTGACGAACGGCTGGTGTTAATCAATCCGGAGCTTTTAGAAAAAAGCGGCGAAACAGGCATTGAAGAAGGTTGCCTGTCGATCCCTGAACAACGTGCTTTAGTGCCACGCGCAGAGAAAGTGAAAATTCGCGCCCTGAACCGCTACGGTAAACCATTTGAACTGGAAGCAGACGGCTTGTTAGCCATCTGTATTCAGCATGAGATGGATCACTTGGTTGGTAAACTGTTTATGGATTATCTGTCACCGTTGAAACAACAACGTATTCGTCAGAAAGTTGAAAAACTGGATCGTCTGAAAGACCGGGCTTAAGGATAAGATGTATTAGTCGCGATTTGATCTGGTACATGGCCTTGAAAGCGAGAGTCTGCAGTTTAGCGCGCCTGAATTTGGTGCAATAGCCTCAGTGGATGATGAAAGCGCCGCTTGGTCGCAGGGCATTCTGAGCTTCAGCGATAAACCTTTGAGTGAAGTGATTGCCACGCTGAGCCGTTATCGCAACGGCGCGCTGTGATGCGATCCAACGGTGGCTTTGTTACGCCTGAACTGTAGCATCTGCTGGGTTGCATCGGCATCTTGGCTGCGGGTAAAGACATGGCGCAGTTGGTGTTTCTTCCAAGCTTCGCCCTAATAAAACGCGAAGCTATTCGGCGTTGTCGTGTTTGTGCAACAACGAGACACGGAAATCCACTTCCGCACACTGACTACTTCAGGAAAGCCAATGAGTCCATCCACTCAGGCTATCAGGACATCTTTCAGCCCCCCCCTGTTTTGCAGGTCAGTCCCACAGACAATCAGAGCTGGGCCGAGGGCGTGATCGGAACCGCAGTCGTGGCTATGACGGGCTGTCTCGTTGAATGCTTACGGCTTGCAGTTGCTCAGGATGTCTTCGTTCTTTTTACCATCATAGGTGGAAAGATTCATGTTGCTGCCTTTGCCCCACAGCTCGTAGATGTAATCCTTGTTGAGCGGCACATAGCGCATGCCTGAACCACTAACAGCCCGCTTCATCGGGATCAACTCATCCATCTGCTGGATGACAGCATAGTCCCCGATGTAGACCACATCCAGCGTTTTGCTGTCATCGCAGGCGTATTGGGTGTGGGTGACTTCATCTGCCATAGCCCCCCCGGGGACGCTCAAAGCAAGCAGAACGATAGAGGAAAATAGAGATTTCATGAAAGTTTTCTCCTTGTTTCGTTATTCTGAGGGCGGGCATGAACGACGTTCACGACTTCAATGTGTGCAGCTGTGACCCTGTATATCACTATGTGATGAGTGTTTGTCAAAATCGACCTCCTCGTCGCGCACAACCCGCTTACAGCGAGATCACCATCGCGCTTTGGTGTTCTATCTGCGCCCACACAGCCAAGTGGGGAGCCGATGCTCTCCGGAGGAGAGAAAATGCGGGCCATCTATCGGAACTCCTTGCGGTAGATGACCACAGGTATGTCATAAATACCTTTATTTTCCCCACAAGTTTGCAGAAAAGTCAAGCAGATCCACAGCTCGGTCATACCATGCCCAGTGAGATGTGACTTTACCAATCCAATGGCCGCTTCCAGGGTTGGCTCCCGCTCAATAGGAATAACATGATGGCAGTTATCGCATTCAAAAAGTCCTACGGTAGCCCGTAGAGTCAGAGCGAAACGCTGAGTTCTTGCCGAGTCGGTATAACGCTGGACAATACTGGCCTGCATTAGCCGCTCCAGTATTCGGTAAAGGGTCACACGATCGGGAGCCTGCTCATGTGTGCGCAACGCTTGCTTCCAGTCATACGTTTTGGCTACTGGTGTTGCCATATTTCCCCCTCCGAGTCATGTCATTTGAATTCTGGCAGGAAGCCGGTATTATTGCAACTTGATTGCATTAACGTTTAGCGGCATAAGGCTGGATGCTATGAAAAGAACACCGCTCATTATCCTTAATGGTTTTCTGGGAGCAGGAAAAACTACTCTGCTAAAAAACCTTCTTACACAGGCACACAAACGGCGAATGGCTGTATCCGTCATCGTTAATGACATGAGTGAACTTGATGTGGATGGCGTCCTGATAGCCAACACAGAAATCGTTGATGCAGCCAGTAACAATTTTGTGAGTATTTCAGCAGACAGTATCAGCAGCAGAAGTGGGATCCAGAAGCTGGATTCCGCGCTGAAAAACCTGCTCGAAAAACGGTCTCCGGATTTTATTTTACTGGAAACGTCAGGCAGCAGCCATCCTCTTCCCCTGGTCCGCTATCTGCGGGAACACCCCCAGGTAAGTCTTAAAGCATTTTTGTCGCTTGTAGATACGGTCATGCTTAATGATGACTACGACGGTGGAAAGAAGCTTATTCCGGTTTTCCAGGAGCACCTCAATAAAGGGACCCGGGGAGTGGAAAGCCTGCTGGCAGAACAGATTATGTTCTGTAATAAGCTCTTGTTAACCAAAAACGACAGATTACCCTTCTATGTTGTTACTGAGGTAGCCAGAGCCATACATCCACTTAATCCGCAGGTTGCAATTATGGCTGTGCCCTGGGGAAATTTACAGCTGGATGAATTGCTTTCCATGCCGGATTACGATTTTCATCGGGTGGCGTTACTTATTGATGAGCTTCAGGATGCAATTGATGCAGTTTTGTCGGATGAACCCGACAAAAAATATGATATTTCGTGGCGGGTCATTGAGGATGACCGTCCATTTCATCCGCAGCGGCTGTGGGATACCTGCCACCGATTTATGGGTTCCAGGGTTTACCGCAGCAAGGGTTTTTTCTGGCTACCGGGAAGGGATGACCTGGCATTACTGTGGAACCAGGCCGCAGGAAGCATCAATCTCGAATTCATAAGCTACTGGAAAGCCGGGGTCCTGACCCACACTGATAATTCACTGACAAAGGAAGAACGCGCAGCTATCCATGAGCAACTGGCAAAAATGCCGGGCAGATTTGGTGACCGGCGCTGCCGCCTGACTGTTATTGGCGAGAGCGGCGAAATTGACGATTTTGTCCTCGCGTTGCGCCAGTGTTTACTCACTGAAGAGGAAATTCGCTGGTGGCAGCAGGGGGGAATTTTCCACGATCCCTGGCCCACGAAAGTGGCCCGGCTGGCTTAACAGGTTATTTTGTAGCGACAGATGATGTTATGTTATAACGTTTTAGTGTGTAATTTTATCGGTACAGAACATGACTAAACCTACCCGCGCTGAACAAGAAAAAATCCTGGCAATGCCGTCAGAAGACTACATGAACCCTGCGCAACAGGACTACTTCCGGCGGCTTATCCGCCACGAAAGGCAGGAGGTGCTTGATCATATAGACCAGATGAAGCAACAGTTGCAGGAGGATCCAGAAACGGGTGACGAAGGTGACATCGCCATTCGTGAAGAACAGTTACGTCTGTTGTTCAGACAGATAGACAGAGAAAGCCGCCTGTTGCCGAAATATGATGCAGCGCTGATACGGCTTGAAAATGGAGAATATGGCTTCTGCCGGGATACAGGCGAACCTATCGGTCTGCAACGCCTGCTACTCAGGCCCACCGCAGAATTAAGTATTGAAGCCAAAACAAAGGAGGAAAAAGTTGAGATTCAGTATCAAAAGAAATAAAGCGGTGGCCCAAGCGGGGGGCAGGGTAGGGATGAGAGTAAATATCAGATCAGGCAGGTATATATGAGTATTGCAGCCAAACAAACCTTATGCCCCGGCATGCTACCGGATATTCAGTCCACTAAGGGTGACGGTGAGGGAGAGTCATTATCCTGGGTTGGCATGGAGCAAATTGACCTGCCGATAGACATCGCAGGTAGGCCGGTATCAGCAAAGGTCAATGCCGGCATAAACCTTCTCAGTTCACCTGAAGCTGAAAAGGGGATCCATATGTCTCGCCTTTATCTTCTTCTGGACGAACTGACACAAGGGGAAATCACACCGGCATTATTGCAACATGTGCTGAAAGCATTTCTGGTATCTCATCAGGGACGTAGTGATGAAGCCAGTATTGAGATTTCAGGGGATTTGTTACTGTCGCGTAAGTCGTTAAATTCTAATCACTCCGGCTGGAAAGCTTATCCTCTGACTCTGAGCGCCGAACTCAGGCAATCTTTTACGGTTACCCTCAAAGTGGGTATCCCTTATTCGTCAACCTGCCCGGCTTCCGCTGCACTTAGCCGCCACGTCGCGGGTTTGCAGTTTAGCAAAGACTTTGGTAACCGGATCGACAGGCTCCCGGCAGCAGAAATAGCCGACTGGCTTGTTGAGAAAGGAATGCCGGCAACCCCGCACAGCCAGCGAAGCTGGGCATGGATGGATATCCGTCTTAATCCTGAAGCAAAATCACTGCCTGTGCTTGAGCTGATTGATTATGCTGAAGTTGCTCTCGGGACAGCCGTGCAAACGGTCGTCAAGCGGAGCGACGAACAGGCTTTTGCAGTGGCTAACGGTCAAAATCTGATGTTTTGCGAAGATGCTGCCCGTCGGCTCAATAATGTTTTTCGTTGTGCATCCTTTTGTGAAGCATTTGATATCAGGGTTGAACATCAGGAAAGCCTGCATCCCCATAATGCCGTTGCCCGTATTCACTGGAAAGGAAGTAAAAATGTTACGTAAAAACCCATCAGGTCATACCCCAGTGGTGTCAACAAAGGCCTATATCGATCCCACCGCGGTAATTTGTGGACGTGTCATTATTCATGATTATGTTTACGTCGGACCCTATGCGGTTATCCGTGCTGACGAGCTAAATGCAGACGGGGATATGGATCCTATCATTATCCATTCCCACTCTAATATTCAGGACGGAGTGGTTATTCACTCAAAAAGCGGCGCGCCAGTGACGATAGGAAGCGGAACATCTATTGCCCACCGTGCAATAGTGCATGGCCCCTGTCAGGTTGACGAGCGGGTATTTATTGGATTCAACAGTGTGTTGTTTAACTGTCATATTCAGACGGGTTGTGTTATTCGCTATAATGCAGTTGTGGATGGCGTTACCTTGCCTGAGAACACCTATATTCCATCAACGGAACGCGTGGGGCCAGATTCCGATCTTAAAAGTTATTCGAAAGTGGATCCCGCTTCTTTACAATTTTCAGAAGAAGTCGCCAGCACTAATGTCAAACTGGTGGAAGGTTATCAGCTGTTGCGAAATGAATTCTGAGTATGGCTCGGCTGGTGTCGTTAACATAACACCGTATTATTAACGATTTGTTATTAATGTAGCAAAATGATACTTGCCTCATCAATCCTTTTGCGGAGGAGGCTTTTCTGTTTTACTAAAGAGGTAGCGGTGAAACTTTTTATTAATGATCTGACGGTCATGGATTTTAGTTTCCTTGATGCGGAGGCCGGACTGATTGGCGATAGCCTTATCGTTGATATTATTCTTGAAGGGGATCTGAATGCTGAATCAATGGTAATGGATTTCTCACATGCAAAAAAAAGTATCAAACATGAAATTGATAAACTGGCCGATCATGTCCTGATTGTGCCGGAACAAAATAGTCATATTATTGTTAGTCATGCGGGGACTACGACGGAAGTCGCCATGCTGCGTAAGAATGGGGAGACCCAGTGTTTTATTTCCGGGCCGCAGGAGAGTTTCTGGCTGGTCCAGGCAGATAATATTACTTCCCGTTGCCTTGAATCCCAAATAGAAAAACATTTACTGGCGTGTTTGCCGCAGGGAGTAAAAGACATAACGATAACGTTACGGCCGGAAAGTATTAGTGGTGACAGTTATCATTACTCGCATGGACTGAAAAAACACCGCGGAAATTGCCAGAGAATAGCGCATGGGCATCGCTCTGCGATCAGAATTTTTGTGGATGGTGAGCGAAGCCATATGTGGGAACAGGAGTGGGCAACGCGATGGAATAACGCTTATCTGTTAAGCCGGGAAGATGTCGTTACAGTGACAACACTTTCACCGCGTGCCGTTACATACTGGCATAAGGGGCTGACATGTTCTTCCTGGCGAAGTTCTCAGGGATACTTTGAAATCATGCTTTGTTCTGAGGTAGTAGATATTCTGCCGTGTGATACCACGGTTGAGTCACTGGCTTTATTTATCAGGCAATCAATTGAGCACGGTTTACCCGCAGCGAAAATAGAAGTCCATGCCTTTGAGGGAGTGGGTAAAGGCGCTATTGCCTGACACACTATTCTACTGTTCAGGGGTATTGATCTGTTTTCTCTCGTAAAACTACAATACCCGGTTTTGTAGCCATGTATCTAATAAAAGGTGAGTCAACTACCTTTCTGTTTTTCGCTAATGACGATGCATTTCTGAACCAGATGTTATTGTGGTCTTTGATAATGATCCCAACATGTGAAACATCCAGTCCTCTTTTTGTTGAATAAATACCCACATAATCACCTGTTTTCAGTTTATTTATTACCTCTTTATCTATTGCAGAAGCCGGTATATAGCTTATCCGGCGTGAGATAATGCCGAGACCCTTAACATATTCTTGTCTTTTATTCTTTTGGTTTAGCCGTTTGTTGACAGTAATAGTATACGGGCTGATGTCCTGAGTAACATCTTGTGCATTTCGCGGAGATGTGACCGCCCAGTCCGTGAAAAAATGTTTTCTGCCAGTAAAATCAATCATCCCGTTTGTATAACGGGTCTTAACAAGTTCAGATACATAAGTTTGCCAGCTACTGGCGTGCGCCATGGAGCGAACATAATCAATAAAAGTAAAACAATCCACGGTACTGGGGTTAGTGACCAGCCTCTCTTGCATCAAAGATGATCCAATAAGTGTATGCGCCTGATAAGGCGTTCCGAGGAAACGGGAAGATATCTCAGCGATACGTTCGCCATAGCTAAGTTCATTCCCGTGAAAAGAGACGGCGGACAGGATTTCGTTAACTTTGCTCTGGCTTTCTTGCGTATCGTATACATTGTGCATTAGTTGTTGATGCCTGGCGAGTGCTGTACAGGTATACAATGAAAGCAGGAATGAAAGCAGGCAGGCAATGCGCTTTTTCATTTTATATTACCTCTTCCGTCTGTATTCGCTATCCCACCATGTTCTTTGTCATTCCGCTGGCAGGAGGGGGGTGTGTAACCTTTTGTTTTTCATTTGATAATGTCTATCCAGATATGTTCAGTCTTTTGCGATGGCGCTTAACACCGTTCTCAAGGCGAGCAAAAGTTGAAACATTTTCTCCATCTGACAGAATCGTAGTTAGTTATTAGTTATCAGTTATACGTTATATCATACTGTAAATTGTATGCCTTAGCGTGAGACGTATTTAAATGGCAAAGATTATCTTTACCATTTAATAACATTTCCATGCTTTCCCTTAACATATTCAGGCACTCCCTAGTGACGCTTTTAATGCAACAAGGTTGCGTTAATTTGTGGGTTAATGCAACATAGTTGCTGTTAATCACTGAGCTATGTCGGGATACGAAAATGTCAGAAGCGCTTATAACAGAGTCAGAACCTCTCACCTTTACTCTTCCTGATGGCTCTCTGAAGCTCGTCAGAAAAGGGACCACGTTGCAGAACGTCGCGGAAAGTATCGATTCTTCCGTCGCGAAAAACGCCGTGTATGCTGAAATCGATGGCCAATATATCGATCTGATCGAGGCAGTGCAGAAAAGTGGCACGCTCAATATCATCACGCTTTTTGACGAAGAAGCGTTGGACCCGTGCACGCTGGAACAGCTTGAGGGGGAGTGTAAAAGTATCCTTCATCTGGTGCTTGATATTTATAAGCAGTTTGGATTTGAAGAGGTCGAAATCAAGTTATCCACCCGTCCTGAAAAACGCATGGGAAGTGACACCGACTGGGATCGGCTGGAAAACGCGCTTTCAGCCTCTCTGGAAGCTCAGGGATTACAATGGTCGGTAAATCCCGGTGAAGGGGCTTTCTATGGCCCTAAACTGGAGTTTGTGTTGCGCGACGCGATCGGTCGTGACTGGCAGTGCGGGACGCTACAGGTAGATATGAATCTGCCTGATCGATTCGATATTGGCTACATTGCCGAGGATGGTTCGACAAAACGCCCGGTGATGTTACACAGGGCGCTCTTCGGCTCTCTTGAGCGTTTTACCGGTATTCTTCTTGAACACTACGCTGGTAAACTGCCCGCCTGGCTGTCGCCGGTTCAGGCCGTGGTCATGACGATTACTGATAAACAACATCGATACGCGGAGCAGGTTCTGAAGGCACTTCGCCGGAAAGGACTTCGCTGTGAGACCGATCTTCGTAATGAAAAAATTGGATACAAAATCCGGGAGCAGACGCTGGCCCGCATTCCTTTCCTCCTGATTATTGGCGATGCGGAGGAAAATGCGGCGCGTGTCACCGTACGCGATCGTACGGGGAAATGTATGGGAACACTATTACTCAACGAAGCAGCTGACTGCATTGAGATGTGTTGCCGACCGCCGGAGGTGCGCCTTGATTAATCAACATGGAGGCAGTTCGTCCCTGCGCGAGAACCGTTGTCATATCTGGCCAGTGAAGAAGGATGATACCCAAAGTAACGATATTGCTTTTTTTGAAAAGGCATTCAGGGAACAGTCCAGTCGATGGGGGCTGTATGAAATTGTTCTGGGGTGTCCTGGAGAGGGCAACATATCGCTGTATCAGTCCGTCAATCAGGGGGCTGACGTTCCGCATATTCTGATTGCGGCAGGGTTTCATGGAGAAGAACCCGCGGGATGCTGGGGGATGCTGGATTTTCTGCGCGAAGGCTCCCCTGAATTGTTTGATAACGTAGCTGTGAGTTTTTTACCGCTTGTGAACCTGTCTGGCCTGAGTGCTGGCTGTCGGCTCAACAGTACTGGACAGAACCCAAATCGCGGCTTTACCAATGGGGCAGAGGTCGAACCTTCAGTTGAAGGAAAAGTACTGCTTAATTATGAAGCGCTTCTGAAAAACGCAGCCAGACACGGTGTGCTCTGTTGTCACGAGGATATTCTTCGCCAGCAGGCGTATCTCTACACCTTTGAACATACTGCCCGTCCAGGCCATTTTAGCGTAGCATTACGTGATGAGCTTGAACGCTTTTTCCCTGTCATGGAAAAAGAGCGGGTTGATGGCTGTGAATGTGAGGATGGCATCATCTTTAACCATTTTGATTCGTCATTTGAATCCTGGTTGTATTCTTCAGGTTCCGACGTCGCAGCGTGCACTGAAACGCCGGGATTGCAACCCTTTGCAAAGCGAGCAGAGGCAAACCGTTATTTAATCGGCGCGTTTATCTCATCCATACTGGAGCGCAACAGTATCGGGGGCGGGATGTCATGAAGCCTTTATTACTGACCAATGCATTAATAATCAGTGAGGACATGCGCTATCAGGCCGACATCCTCATTGATAAGGGACGGATCCAGAAAATTGCCTCGTTTATTCCCTCCCGACCGGAATGGCTGGTTATTGATGTGCGAGGGAAATGGGTGATCCCCGGTATGATTGATGATCAGGTTCATTTCCGCGAACCCGGTCTGACGCATAAGGGAACCATTGCCACTGAATCCGCTGCCGCAGTAATGGGAGGCATTACCAGTTTTATGGAAATGCCGAACGTTACGCCACCCACGACAACCCGTCAGGCGCTGCGTGAGAAATTTCAGCGTGCCTCGCGTTCTTCGCTGGCGAACCACAGTTTTTACTTCGGCGCGACGAACGATAACCTTGACGAACTGAAAGCGCTTACGGCTTCGCAAGCCTGTGGGGTGAAGGTCTTTATGGGGGCTTCTACCGGGAATATGCTGGTGGACGATGAACAGGTGCTGGAAAGTATTTTCGCTAATGCCCCTTGTCTTGTGGCAACACATTGCGAGCATACCCCGACAATAAAGCAAAATGAGGCGATATGGCGGGCTCGTTTTGGGGATGCTATTCCTCCTGGCGAGCATGCCGCTATTCGTTCTGTGGACGCCTGCCTGACATCCTCCCGCCAGGCCGTCTCTCTGGCGAAAAAACATCGTACCCGATTACATGTTCTGCACATTACCACCGCAGACGAACTTGTTCTCTTTGATGCAGCCCCCACGCTGGAGGCGCTGCGCCAGAAAACCATCACGGCTGAAGCCTGCGTTCATCACCTGTTTTTTAATTATGACGATTATGAAACGCTGGGGCATAAGCTCAAATGTAACCCATCCGTAAAAACCTCGTTTCATCAGGAAGCCCTCTGGAAAGGCGTTAATGAAGGCATTATCGACGTTATCGCAACTGACCATGCGCCGCATTTACTGGAGGAAAAGCAGAGTGACTATTTTGCTGCGCCTTCCGGCTTACCGCTGGTGCAGCATGCTCTTCCTGCACTGCTGGATATGTGCAGCAGGGGGATTTTTACCCCGGAAATGGTGGTGAGAAAGACCAGCCATGCTGTAGCCGAGCGCTTCCAGCTCAAAGATCGCGGCTATATCAGGGAAGGCTATTGGGCGGACCTGGTGGTTATCGATCCGTTCAGTCATCAACAGATAATCCGGGAGGATGTGGCATACAAATGCGGATGGTCTCCCTTTGAAGGCCGGATTTTGTCAGGCGGTGCGGTTGATATGACGCTGGTAAATGGCCACGTTATCTGGAATGGGCACACCATACAGCAGAAGTACGGCCTGCCACTGGAATTCTGTCGCTAGCCACGTATTTATTTTGCTCAGGCTTAACTTCTCCCTGAGAACGCAGAAGAAAAGGTACATTTTGTGAGTATTATTATTCCTGGTTCTTTCCCGGCGCGACGACTGCGTCGCTCTCGTACCCATTCTTTCAGTCGCCGTCTGGTCGCTGAAAATCAGCTGACCGTAGATGACCTGATTTTACCTGTATTCATTATTGAGGGGCAAAACCTGCGGCAGGAAGTGCCGTCGATGCCGGGTGTGTTTCGCCTGTCGGTTGATATGTTGCTTCATGATGCCGCGCAATTTGTTCAGGCAGGTATACCTGCTATTGCACTGTTTCCGTGTATAGAAAGTTCTGCTAAATCGCTGATGGCAGACGCTTCGTGGGATCCATCCGGTTTAGTACCGCGAACTGTAAGGGCGCTGAAAAAGGCTTTTCCTGAACTCGGGGTGATAACTGACGTTGCGCTTGACGCCTATACGTCACATGGTCAGGACGGCATCATTGACGAACATGGATATGTGCTTAATGAGCCGACAAAAGAAATTCTCACCAGACAGGCGCTTACGCACGCTGAAGCGGGTGCAGATATTGTCGCGCCAAGCGACATGATGGATGGCCGCATCGGACATATCAGACAGGCATTTGAAACGAATGGCCTGCTGACTATTCAGATCATGGCATATTCAGCGAAATACGCGTCAAACTATTACGGTCCTTTTCGCGAAGCCACTCAATCTGCCATGGCGCTGGGCAAACGGGACAAAAAAAACTATCAGATGGACCCGGCAAATGCGATGGAAGCGTTGCATGAAATTGCCCAGGATTTGCAGGAGGGGGCAGACATGGTGATGGTTAAGCCGGGCATGCCATATCTGGATATTATCAGGGAAGCTAGGAAAACTTTTGCAGTACCCGTTTTTGCCTACCAGGTTTCCGGTGAGTATGCGATGCATATGGCCGCGTTCCGGCATGGCTGGCTCGACGAAGAGCAAACGGTGCTTGAGTCACTTATATGCTTCAAACGCGCCGGGGCAGACGGCATATTGACTTACTTTGCCAGCTCGGTAGCTCAGTGGCTTAATCAACATCAACGGGAATATTGATTCCCTGTTTACAAAATGAGCGACCTCTTCCTGTTCCTAGGCTTTCACCAGTCCAGTATGTGTTTCCCGATCTGTCACCACTGATTCGGCATATCAACGGGCAAATAGCTCACGCATTTCAGGCTCACAGTCAGGGGCAACTGGATAAGCAACTTGCAGAAGAATACGAGCTGATTGTCGCCGGTTATCGACTGCTTTGATGGCTAGGTTGTAAGCTGGTCGATAGGAACACGCCCGGACGCGACGCTGGTGAATACGATGCTCTATGAAGCACTCGATACGCTCAACGAACATGATAAACCGGTAATACACAGCGATCGTGGTGGCCATTACCGGTGGCCGGGCTGGCTCGATCGTATCAACACATCCGGACTTATAAGGTCCATGTCGCGCAAAGGATGCTCGTCGGATAATGCTGCGTGTGAAGGCTTCTTCGGGCGTATCAAAAACGAAATGTTCTATGGCAGAAACTGGGCTGGTATCACGCTGGAAAAATTTATCTGCTTCCTGGACAGGTACATACGCTGGTATAACGAGAAACGTATCAAGCTATCTGGATTGGCCCCTATATTTCCATACACTTTTTATCACTTAACCCATTACTGGTACGCCGCCGCAGATATTCCCGTGGCGAACGATATCCCAGCGCACTATGCGGATGCCATTCGTTATAATGTTCGAAGGCCTCCGCAAGGTTCTTTACCGCTGTTAACCCGTCGGGCTTCGACATGATGCTGATGTAATCGCGCTTCATCGTTTTGACGAAGCTCTCTGCCATCCCGTTGCTTTCCGGGCTGCGTACCGCCGTATGTTTAGGCTCCAGTCCTACCATTCTGGCGAACTGACGCGTCTGATGAGAACGATAAGCTGAACGTTGTCTGTCAGCCATTCTACTGGGGATGCTGGCAGGCTGCTGCCGAAGCGTCGTTCCACCGCACCCAGCATGACGTCCTGCACGGTTTCGCTGTCATATCCACCGGTACTGGCCGCCCAGTGCAGGGCTTCACGATCGCAGCAGTCCAGTGCGAACGTTACACGCAGTTTTTCGCCATTATCACACCTGAACTCGAAGCCGTCAGAGCACCACCGCTGGTTACTTTCCCCTACAGCCACTTTCCCTGTATGCGCCCGTTTCGAGGGCGGTATTGCAGGTTTACGCTCAAGCAGCAGCGCATTCTGACGCATGATGCGGTATACGCGTTTGGCATTGATAATGGCCATGTCGTCAGTTTCTGATTGTCTGCGCAGCAGTGCCCACACCCGACGATAACCATACGTTGGCAGCTCGCCAATAACGGTTTGGATACGGTCCAGCGCTTCAGTATCATCAGGCTTGCGCTTGCGTCGACGATCCTGCCAGCTCTTCGACCGACGAGCCATGGCATGCAGTTGCGCACGTGAGACCCGGAGGCAACGGCTGACAAGGCTTATTCGCCATCCTCCGGCAACAAGGGCACGTGCGCTATCCACTTTTTTTGGCGGCCATATTCAACGGCTTCTTTCAGCAGCTCGTTTTCCATAGTTTTCTTGCCCAGCAGGCGCTGCAGTTCTTTAATTTGCTTCATTGCCGATGCCAGTTCCGACGCGGGCACAACCTGTTCACCCGCGGCAACGGCGGTAAGACTGCCTTCCTGATACTGCTTGCGCCACAGGAACAGCTGACTGGCGGCAACACCATGCTGCCGGGCGACCAGCGAGACGGTCATACCGGGTTCAAAGCTCTGCTGAACAATGGCGATTTTTTCCTGAACACTGCGCCGTCTGCGCTTCTCTGGACCTAAAACATCAATCATCCGGACTCCAACGACTAGTCTAAAAACTAGTATTAAGACTATCACTAACTTAAGTTATACCAACTGTCTGGAGATTCATGGGGCCAGTCTACTATCATTAGGTGCAATGAGTCCGGTGAAGTACCGGCAGCATCTTGGGATCACAACATAACAGTCCAGGAAAACATCCGCAGCCCCAAAAGTGACATTAGAATATTGGAGTTACAGACTTTGTCTAGCCAATATAAGATCGCGGTCCTGTGCTGAGCAAAATGAAGGCTTAGCGTACACGACGCGTGTGAATTGTGCTGAGACGACAATAACGCTTTGTGCTGACAGCATTTGTCAAGGCTCAATTGAAATGTCCGTTATCCAGCTCAATTAAAATGACCACTTTGATCTCTCATTCTCTTTACTGATAGACTTTCCTCCGACTGAAACAACAGGATGATTGAGCCCATGCTTCGATACGAGTTAACGCCGAACAATGCAGGTTTTATACTGTGGGGAGATTCAGAAGCCCTGAATGAATTACATGAACTCATTCATTACATCGTGGATGAAAGCCCACTGATTAAAGTTAAAGACGGATTTATGTTATCCCTTGCCTATGATATTCGTAAAGCACGGGAAGGTAATCGTCGTGTTGAGCAACATCAGTATGATCAACATGATACATATAAGCTTTATGGTGTTGAGCTTTTATGGCCTCTGGTCCTGGTACAGTCCTCAATACTCAGAAACTCAATGGGTTATATTCAGACAGACAAAAACCAGCTGTCTGTCATGTATGCCTTTGAATACCTGATAGAATCAGCATTAACAGAGTCTGAGAGAACAACGTCGAATGATATTATGCTAACAGTAAAATATGCATCAGACTCTGATTTTAATTTCATTGAGGATAATATTGACAGCAGGTGCTGCTATTTTATCAGCCTATCTCCGGAGCAAAGAAAAAAGCAGTTAATCAGTATTGTTCGTTCTTTTCATTCATTATGGGGTAAGTATGCCCGTGAAAAGCAGGACATAAAGATGCTGAACGAAATGAATAATACATCATGGGTCTGGCCGGACAATATCAACTGGTGAGCAACCACTGTCCGGCCAGTGAGTACCATCAGCGGGCTCTTTTACCAAAAATGTCCTCTGAACGTGACTGAAGCTGTTTGAGTGCTTCGAGCATGTCATCATTATCCAGTGAGCGCTGGGATTTCTTCCCTTCCTGCTTTGGCCGTCGTCGGGAAGGGCCATCTCCAGCGGGAATTGACTGAGAGCGCGTGTTATCCCGCTTGCTCTGCACCAGACTGATAAACTCCAGGGTTCGGCCAAGACGCTTGTTATCGACAATCGCGCCCTGGTCGATTTCTGACAGTCGGTCGTAGGTAGAGTAGGGAAGTAGCGTACCGTTCAGGCGCAGCTCTTTTCTGCCATCAGGATAGTGATACACATCGATATATTTACCTATTGCACGGCGACTCAGTTCGCTGTCTTCAATCAGGTACAACATTTTATCATATTGTATCGTCAACGATTTTGAGACTTTACGTTTTTCACGAACAGTGAAAATAAGCCCCAGGTCCTCATCATGTTCTACAGCACGGTGTACGTCAAAATCATGTCGCGGTACTTTGCCAAAACGGCGGTTATAGTCAGCCATATAGGCCTCAGCGAAGTCATTTGCAGCCTCCATTGAACAAATGCCCTGTAACCGCAGCTCTTTGACCAGACGATCCTGTAAAATTACTATTGAGCCATTACAGCATTAGTGCGCTTAATGTACGTTATGTTAAATCCAGGTCGCGGTAGGGATACCCGTTACCGGGTACCCCCCGCACAGATCCCGGCGTGCGCTATTCACGCACCGGGCTCCTGCCTTGGGTGTCTGGCGGTGAACCGCTCCACAGGCCATGGATGCAGAACCCGAACCTTCGGCAGCCATACGGCTGCCAGTCTGTTTGCTTTCGTCCATGTCGTATCATCCTGCTGGCTCCTGCGCCTCAGCGCCCGTCGCCAGAGGTCTGTTACGTATATCCTGAACTTCCGCA
Organism: Klebsiella sp. P1927; assembly: GCF_018204675.1. NCBI lineage: Bacteria > Pseudomonadati > Pseudomonadota > Gammaproteobacteria > Enterobacterales > Enterobacteriaceae > Klebsiella > Klebsiella sp. P1927. Next base: position 266,823 of record NZ_CP073378.1, read on the forward strand.
TCATGGGATAGTTGCCCGGGACTGAGTGGTAGTTCAGGTATCCCTGAACCACTCTCCTGAGCCATTTTCCCTGTTCGGGGATTGAGTAATGCCAGCGCTTTCGTAGTCCGTCCTTGATCGCTTTCAGTGTCGCCGTCATCCTGTCCCGGCGTGTCTTTCGTATCAGCATGAACCTGCCACTACGGTCTTTCCCACTGATATGCGTGAACCCGAGGAAGTTGAACGTTTCTGGTTTACCTTTTCCCCTGCTGGCGCGGTTTTCGGCTGCGAAGCGGCCGAACTCCATCAGTCGGGTTTTCTTCGGATGTACCGTGAGTCCGAACTCCTTCAGTCTGCGCTGCATGGCTATACGAAAGCATTGAGCGTCGATTCGCTTGTCGAACCCGATGACTATGTCATCTGCGTATCTGACCATGACCACATTGCCTGTGGCATGGCGGCGTCGCCACTGATGCGCCCACAGATCGAAGACATAGTGGAGGTAGATGTTTGCCAGCAGCGGCGAGATAACCGCACCCTGTGGGGTGCCTTCCTCCGATGCCCGCCATTCTCCTTCCTCTGAGGTCCCGGCTGTGAGCCACTTTCGTATGAGCCTGATTACCCTCTGGTCGCCGATTCTGTGTTCTATGAACCTGATTAGCCATTCATGGCTTACCTTGTCGAAGAACTGACTAATATCGGCATCCAGTACCCAGTTTACATTGGTCCGAACCAGCCCTGTGGCCAGTGCGTCCAGCGCATTGTGCTGGCTTCGCCCGGGTCTGAACCCGTATGAAAACCCCATAAAGTCATTTTCGTAGACTGCATTCAGGATCTTAACCAGCGCATACTGGACGATTTTGTCCTCCAGTGAGGCGATGCCGAGCGGGCGCTGTTTTCCATCCGCTTTCGGGATGTAGTGCCGCCTGCCGGGCTGAGCCCTGTAACTACCCTGATGAAGCCTCCGGTGCAGATCTGCTATGTTGACCTTCAGGTTTTCGGCGTAGTCCTTCCACCTGACACCATCAACTCCGGCAGCCGCTTTCCTGCTCAGGGAGAGGAATGCGTTCTCCAGTGCCTCTGCTGTCAGGAGGTGGAACAATGCGGTAAACCGTTCTTTCTTCCGCTGCTTCGCAGCTTCCCGCACGCGTGACAGCCTCTGTGACATACTTTCCCGGCTCTGCGTCCGGCGCATGTGTGGCTGTTCCGCGTTTCCCTTGGCCCCGCTCCTTCGCTCCACTGACTCCGCTCCTTGCGGATTGTTCGCCAGATTCGCAGCTACTATGAGCGAGTCCGACTTCTCCTCTCCGTACATCACCGGCTTCGGCTCCTCGCCTTCCCGGTGCGGGCCATCTCCGGCACTGGCAGATGGTCAGAGGGGAGATCTCCCGGTTCCCGCGTAAAGATCGTATTGACATACCAGGGTCTCAGACCCCGCCGGGTCCATATGGCACTCGCAGTAACGCACCCTATGATGTTGCCTTCCGTAAACAGTACAACGTCGGCACCCGGGAATTTAATATACATTTCGTGGCTCAATGGCTGGCCTGTCAACACCCCTGTCAACGCTTCGCCCCATACCTCACGGTATACAACGCATGACTCGGGGACCCTGTGGATTGCTGGTCCTTCAATGGTCGGGGACTTTCACCCCTTGATCTTTACCGGTCTCCCGGCGCACACTGTATATATATACAGTGCTTTATCAGACACTAACCTCTCACGTTGTAAGTCTTGCATTAGGGTTAATGCTATGAATGTCCATAAGAGTTATCAAACTATCACCCACTACCATTTTGATTGGTTGACCCCAGCTGGCGACTACCCCAAGTCTGCTATTATGGTAGTTGAATGCAAGGATGGCCGTTGGATGATAGTTCAGGAGTTTGGGGAAGATTACGGCTGCTTCGAAGGTGTGCTGAAGAATGAATGCGATCTTATCACTAAGCCTACTTTTTATCCCGACTTGCGAAGTGCAGCTATGTCCGGTTTTGGTATGATGAAGCAATTATACCCACTGTACGATGATAATCTCTTTAATGAATTCCTCTCAGAAATTCCGGAATAGGTATTTATATGGCCAATATCCTTATGCCCGATTGTCTTGTGAAGTTAAACAATCTCTTACAGGCTATTGAGAATGCACCCGTTGAGTGCGATGGTCATACATTAATGATAAGCAGTGCTCTAAATCATGCAGGCATTTCTCATCAACGAATGTGCGGGGTAGTTAAAAACCCCAAAACGTATTTTGAGTTATATCCACATTTCTGGATTGAGATAGGTGAATTCACTCTGGATTACCGACTCAGGATATGGGTTGAGTTATATTCAGGTGGAAAACTATCAGAGGGTGCCCCTCACGGCATATTTGATGCGCGTGGGCTTGAGTATCTTTACACTTCTGGAAGCATTTGCCCACCACCTGCCCTGGACTTTAATTTATTAAACTTAATCAGTGATGGTTATTACGAAAAAATTAACTTTACCGAGCTAACAACACTGGCACATTCTGTAGATATTAGTTTAATCAGTGATGTTAAGAATGTTACAAACACCGGGGTTGCAGAGTACAATGATAATTAATCAAAAAATATTAGAAGCTGATATTACAAATATAATCAATACATTTGAAAGGCTAATGGATGAAAGTAATAAAAGTATTATACCAGTAAAATCCAGACATGTTGATGGCTTGGCCTTGTTCGAAAACATGTATATACGTGCACGTAGCAAACATGCATCTTTGCTGGGTAAACCTGTTCTGGTTGTTTCATCAGTTTCTGTATTTATCACTAATCAAGGCTGCTTCAGTACACTTCTTTCTCACTTAAAAGCCCATTGTAAGAACAAGAGTTACCTGTTAAAAATTGAGAGCGTAATCTCTCAGGAACTCAGGAGATATCTTGCCAGGCAAATGTTCGCATTCATTGGAGAAGAATGGGAGTGCGGGTCTGGTTATTGGGTGCCTGAAGATGATCCAGTATACCCATCTTTAAATACACTACCTTATTGATAATAAATACTCTTTATAGGCTCTGAATAATGTCGACTATTCATCTCATTACAACATGCGCGAAAAAGAAAGCAGGACCTGTACATGACACTGTGTTTCCCTACCATACGACAGATACTGAGATTGCCTATCAGCAATGGAAAAGTCTTGTGCAGTCCCGATTCACTACATGTAATGATGATATTAAGGAAACGGAAAACATATACTGTAGTGCTCACTGGAGTACAGCTAAGTCTATTGCAAACTCTAATTCTCATATCTGTTTATGGGTTATTTCTGCAGGTCTGGGCCTACGACACAGTTCTGACCCCGCGATCCCTTATGATGCTACGTTTACAAAGATAGGAAGAAAGAGCGCCAGCATATGGGGTATGCTGACTTCTGACCCCATACTGCTTGGAAAAGTCCCTTCCCTTGCGGAACTGTTTAGTATGTACCGGCATGATATCTTTATCATTGCGGCCTCTCCCGTTTACCTGAACGCTGTTGAGGACGATCTCGTTAAAGGAGTGGCTTATCTTCCCTGTCCGATAAAGCAGCTTAAAATCGCTTCCAGCGCTGCCTACAATGGAAGATTAAGAGAATATGTGCGATGCGGCGGAACCAGAATGATGAAAGACCTTAATGCAAACATGACGACTCTAAACATTAAACATGCTGGCATGCTGATTCATGAGCTGGAGTAATGGCAGGTACACTTAGCCTTTGATGCAGCTGCAGAACGCTGGCTCTGACTGCCGGTGCCCACCCAGCAACGCATTATTTCATTTGTACTGTTGAGATATTGCCTCGATTACCCCGCCTTACTGTCATGCGCTAGTTCTACGATTTCTTTGCCCGGACATGTCCGGGAGCCGATTATCCATGGTGGTTGTTCCTGCCCTGCCTGAATAACCGGCTTTAATTCTCTGTTCATCGCCCACAAAAAAAACTTATATTTAACATTTTAATTCATTCCTTCATGTTAAGTACTGACAATATTTCATAATGACAGATGCTACTGTTTGGTCAGTCATCCCCTCACTGTAATTCGTTGACACCAGATTTTCGCACCCAGGTGGAAAACGGTGTGATTCATCATCAATGATAATAAACTTGTTGACCCCCATATGTCTGGCATGTAAAAGGCACTCTCTGTACCGAACATATTCGGTATCCTTTACTTCCTGAAGTGAAGGTGTAACACCTATTATTCTGTGTCTGAATGCTACCGGAAAAAGGTATTTAAGCCCTTCTAAAGTCATTGTTTCCCTCCAACTGCTGGACACGACTATATGTAATTCTGGACATTGTTTTAAAATTTTTTCCAGTAGAGGCATTCTTTCAAATGTCTCATTCATCCTTCGATGGAGGACTCCATCAAAATCAAGATAAAGCAGGACAGTACCACCTGAACAATTGCAAGATGCTAGTTGAGGTGATCCTGTAAACTCTGGTGGGTTAATATTTTTAGAACGTCTTTTAACTATACTGTCATATAGCATAGCACTAAAGATGATAATAACAACAGCTGTTGCAAACATCACCCCACCAGCAGAAAGTGAAAACAATGCCCCTGCCATTTTCACCCCCTTTTTACATCATACTTAACTTTAAGTTTAGCAAACCCATCAAACTCTTTATTTTTCAGTTTAAACTCATCATCTATAACATTCAGCTCACCCAACGAAGCGAACGGTGATAGAGATAATTTAATATCTTTTATTACGTCCGTATTATTTACCACTTCATTTATTCCTTTCATGGATTTGTCCAACCAAAAATGGCTGTCTGATATAAGTGAAAGAATATACTGAACATCATCCTCTTTTTCGCACACAATATTTCTGCCATCAAACTGGACAGTGTCTTGATTTAAGTAAACAGCAAGGAACTGCAACTGAGCATTGCTTAAAGATAAGTTTTTGTAAACTTCTTTTAGGCCGCCGGTGTACTCTGAATTCGCAATATGAAAAGCCTTAAACACCTCATCATACTTATGCTGAAGCCTTTTCTTTGACTTAAGACTTTTAAATAGCAGATAAGATAAGATAACAATCACAATCATCATGCCGTTAAAAGCAATGTTATGTTCGAACATAGAAACCGCCATAAATATTTAATGTTTAGTGAAATTTACATCGTTCAAATGTAAAATTCATTTATTATTAACCTCATTATCTCCATGCCCACTGGGTCACGTTTTACGAGGCATTTACTATATATCCCTGTTTTTGAAGTGCTGCTGATACCGACACGATATGATATATAGAAAAACAATTCGTATGTTAGGAAATTCTTTAATTATTATATCTTCATTCAACCACTTACGAGGTTCTCGTGTATTCGGTTTCTGTCGATGGTCAAAGCGCCCCTTTCTGTATATAACTAACTCAGCACCCCCTGTTTTCGGGTTAACCAGTATGCTTCTATAATAGCTATCACATGATAAGTATCCTTCATCATTAATAATCACTTTGCCGCTTTCAGTTTTGCACATGTATGGCATAAGTATTTCCAGACCTATACACAAGTCTTCATAAGTGTTTTTGCTCACTGAATTGCGAATACCTATCTCCAATGGTTTCCCAGGCTCTCCTTTTTTGAGATGCAGCGAAAATGACCTGACATAAAAGTAAAGTAAATTCTTACAAAAATCAGGATAAGGAGGATTTGTCAGAAGTTCAAGATCTGGACGAAATTTGTCATTCCTCATATAGATGAATTTTTTTTCCCTGCGGGCAGTAATAACTATTGTCATACTTGATACCCCTTGATAATTCGGGTCTGTTATAAAGCACTTCCCTGCTATATTCATCGTTCTTTGCACATGATACATAAGCAGATAAATGTTCCAAACTAGGGAGGAATATACCATAATCCTTTGTCTTATCGTCATCAATAACGCCACCCCATTTAGCTATCAGGTTTCTTTCATACTGTTCTTTGAGCGCATTTGTTTTTTGTATATTTAGAAATAACGTTTCAAGAATCATGCTTTTTTCGGTAATTATCTTTATAGACAGTGCTCTACGTCTTGCGCTTTCTTCCTTCGCCCTCTCAGCTTCACGTCGCCAGTACTCAATGCATGTTTTTTTTGTTTTCTCTTCTTTATTTATACAATCCTGCAATGATATAAAAAAATTTTCTTGGACATGATGTACATTGGTGTTCATTTTCAGGTAACCTTTTATAAAGTTAAGTAAGTATACAAAAGATACTATAGCTAGTGTTTCTTTGACGCATTTCCATTTACGTACTCGTATGACGCTAAACACTAACAACGTCAGCAAAAACGACGCCACCAACGAAAACTGTCAAGAAAGCCTCCGACATACATACTCCTAGAATTTTGCCAATGAATTAAACACTCCGCTTATATTTCTATGTAAGGGAGGGCTATGTTTAGTTCCCTTTTGCCTTATCAATTGCCTGTTGCAAGCGATAAAAATCAGGCGCACCGGGCATAATGGTTGTGGTTTTGTTTTGCGGGTTCTTCATGTTCATAACAATAAACACTGGCGTGCCGCTATAATTGAGTTTATCCGCCAGCATCATATTTGCATCAAGAACATTCTGAAGCTGATCGCGCATTTCGACAGTAAGCAAGAAGTTACCTTGCTGATCCAGTATTTCTTTATATCCTAAACCATTGACCAGGGCCGCCAGATTAGAAGGTGTATAGTCCTTCCTGTCCTTCATTGCCCTACCCGCTTCACTCATGAGCTTATTATGGAACTCGTAGTATTTTTCCTGCCCGTACTTATTAAAGATGTAGAGACCAATTTTTGCCCCCATCCCGGAGATAGGTGTGCGGTCAGCAAAAATGGTGAAGTCTTTAAAGAAAGTCCGAACATTTTTATTTTCTGCAATCGCCTTTTCAAGCACGGGACTGGACTGCTGACAGAAATGACACATGTAATCGAAAAATTCAATAACAGCTACATCTGCGTTATCTGGGCCGTAGTTTGGCGTGAATTTTGTTTCAAGCAATACGTCTTTTGTATTCACAACGTCTGAGGTTTTTTCACCATCTCGGTTGGCTTCAAGGCGCTTACCAGCTTCCACCAGGTTCTCTGGATGTTCGATCAAATACTGTGCCGCAGTTTTTCCAATAAGTTCCTTGTCCTGCTCAGTCAGGACTAAACCGGCTGGCTTATTTACCTGGTTCGCTGTTTGAGCTAATGCATTGAATCTATTTGCCAGTTCGATTTGCTGTTTTTTGACAGACTCATTAGCCGAGTCATTTGAGTTCATAATATTACTGCCATTCCCCCAAATTACCGAACCAGCAACAAAACCACCTACTACCAAGGCGATGTGAATCAGAGTTTGTTTTTTAGTGCTTTGTTTATTTTCCATGATTTATCTCTGAGTTATTTTATTTTAAACAGGCGTATCTGATGGTTCTGAGAGCCATTTTACTTACTGGATTTACGGCTATTGCTGTCTAGTTCATCCACTGCATCCTGAATAGCCTTCTGGATATCGACATTACCGGCCGTCATGACAACATTATTGACAGACCCCCTGATATCCTGAGCATCATCCAGAATACTGGATATACCGTCAGCAATCGGGCCATTCTTCAGTGAAGTGTAATGCTCGTTCACCCATGTCGATTGTATAAAGTTATTCCTGGAGATTGACGATGGAAACTCCGCATCCGGAACCGAAATATTTTCAAGGCTATCTTTTGTTTGTGTATAGGCAAAGATGCCTCCAATGATACCCACGTATACCACTGTTCTGATTAATCCCATGAGAGACTCCGTTTTATGCGCTGTAGATGACCACAGGACTTAATTCCCTGCTCATTTGCACGGGTGATGATTTATCAGGATGCCCGGCAGCTGGAGTGGTTGATTTCAGGTCAGTCTGGACCTTACGGCCGTGCGAGTACACATCATCAAATACACGGTTCATTGAGCTCTTCCGCGTTGAAACTTTGTCATCGAGAAGCATGATCGGCTTTTGCGAGCCGTCGACATCGACGAAAGTAACTTTGCACGCAACTGGCCCGCAAACGCTGGATTGGGCGGCAAATGAAACAACCACTACCGCTGCCACTGCAATTAATTTCTTCATTGTTGCTCCCGGAGAGTTATTTTTTCTGATTGGCCGTTTTCAGGCTGTTCAGCATCTGGTCAGGGTCACGTAACCCCGCAAATACCATCGGCTCACCTTTCAGGCTTAAACCGCTAGGCGTGCCTGAGAGTTTGAACATGTTCCCTGCATTAAATTGGCTCTGAATGGAGTCCATGCAGGCCTTTGTCGGTTGCTTTTCAGGTAAACCATCCCCTTTCATTGCTCTGGTTAAAGCTGCAGGTTTGTCATCTGCACACCAGACAGATGCCATGTTTCGGGCTATCATGGAGTTCATCCCGGCACGTGGGTATGCGATGAATTTAATAGTGATGCCTTTATCCAGATAGGATTGCAGGTCGCTATGTAGTTTCTGGCAAAAGCCACAGGTGATATCAGTAAAAACACCGATGACATATTTCTCATCTGGTGCTTTGTAGGTGATAGTATCGAGCTTCTCAATATAGGATCGCATCCCTTTACTGATAAACTCGTCCGTGGTGTTTTCCACTTCTGTCCCTTTCACTTTGAATAAATTTCCGGTGAAGATGTATTCACCGTCAGACGTGACGTAACTCGTCCCTTCTTTTGAAAAGACTGAGTAAATACCACTTACCGGAGATTTCTCTGCAGAGACGGGGTTGATACCAACGGCTTCAATTTTGTCCTTTAATTCTGCAGGTAAATCAACATCAGCATAGGCCGATGGAGTTAACAATATCAGAGCAACTGCAATGGGTTTAATCATGTCCTACCTCCTTAAATACTGTATCAAACAAAAAAAAATATTTTTCCGACCAGGAGGCATTTACCCCCGGTATAGGAAAAAAATTTTTTTGTTGTCGTGTAACCTGTAAAAGTTACTTTTGAGGAGCGGGTTAATGACTAGATTATTTTTTGGAGCGGTGCTGTTCGCCACTTTAACCGTCAATGCAAATGCAGCATTCAATCCCCCACCGGATCGACCTAAGCCCCAAAATGTACCCGAAACGGTTAAAAACGAATGTTTAACTGACGCCGCGCGTTTCTTCGGGATTGACCGTGACCTTGTCTTTACTCTTTTTGATAACGAAGGTGGAAAGATTGGCTCTTTCGTCCTTAACACCAATGGCACATGGGATATTGGCCCAATGCAGATTAACTCATCAAATCTGGCTGAGGTGAAATCCCACTTCCCCGCAATTACCTGGCGTGAGCTCGCTTATGACGCCTGTGCTTCTTTTTGGGTTGGGACATGGTGGCTGCACCGGAAAATTATTGACCGTAAAGGGAACGTGTTTGAAGGTATTGCTGACTACAACAGTAAAACGCCTCGCGTAAGAGCCAACTATATTTTCAAATTTATGGAACGTTATAACCGGCGTCTGCAGCGTAACGGCAAAATGATGCAGCTCAATGCATGGACCGGTCTTGATCGTGTAAAGCAGAATCCTCCCGAGGTAACAGGTAAGCTCGCTAACAACTCTCATCAGCAATCCTGGCAATCCTATAGATAAAAGTAACTTTTACTGCACCTTCGCTGGTTGCCCTGGTGAGGGTCCAACTTTTGGTGTCCAGTTCACAAGTCGGCGAGCGTTTATGAGTAACTTGCTAAACCAGAGGGAAGACCTCCCTGCCTCACCTGCATACGCTGATGGTCCGGCAGGGAATATCAGGAATAGATTAGAGGCAGATATCCGACTGATTATCATCCCTCAGGCATGTCATAGTCACCCGGCATTGCGGTCGATACCGCATTAGACAGCTGGCAGACCTGGCGCTTATCAGCGCCATTCAGTGGTTAAGTACTCTTCCATATATGACATCGCACGCGGGTTGCTGTTGCTCACCGGCACATCCAGCCTTCCCAGTGCCCGGGACAGCGTGGAAAAGTAAGGTTGCTTCTCCCATAATGCACGCTCGCCGATGACATAAATGCGTTGTTTCGCCCTGCTTACCGCGACGTTCAGAAGATTGGGTTTTTCCGCCGCCCAGGCTTTCGCCCCCTGACTTTTTATGTTGCCTCCCAGCACGAGGATAACCACAGTAGCTTCCTTGCCCTGTGTTTTATGTACGGTCCCCGTTCTGTCCATCCTGAATCCCAGCCTCTTTGCGATCCGGTTAAGCTGCTTAGCGCAGTCCTTGAATGGCGAGATCAGAAACACGTCGTCAGGTGTCAGTGAATACTGGTGACGCAACGCCAAAAGTAACTTTTCCACTGCCGCCCCTTCCTCCACTACCCAGTTTCCCTCGCATGTCCTCCCTTTCACATCCAGCCATCCGCTTTCAGGGAAATCCACCAGGCCCGGCTTTTTCCCGTGGACCATGAGCCCGTCATAGGCAATATGGTTACTGATACTGAACATTGGGTCATCACAGCGCCGGTGAACCCGTAACGGACAGCCCACCCAAATCTGTTCTGACTCCGGGTCGGGTAGATAGGTGCCAACGTCCATCGTCTGGTCTGCCAGTATCTGTGCTGAGACTTTTCCGGGCCACCAGCAGGACGGGATCTTATAATGTTTTCCCAGCGCCCCCTCTACAGTGGACGGAATACCGCTGACCGGCTCCAGTTGTTTTGGGTCACCTACCAGAACCGTGCGTTTTGCTCTCCAGATAGCCCCAATCGCATGCTGAGGTTGTGCCTGTCCGGCTTCATCAATCAGCAACCAGCCTATCGCTTCCTGACCTGTATCCCTGAACATCCGGGGCATGGACGCAAAGGTGCTTGATATAACCGGGACGACCAGAGATAAGGAGTCGAGAGCCAGACCCGCCTGTTTTTCGGTCAGTTTTCGCCCTTTTAACCAGTCCATTGCAAGCCCTATATTAGCGGCCATTTTTACAGGATTATTTTCAATAAACGCCCGGTGAACGTCTAATGCTGCGATAAACACATCTTCCCTCGCCTTTCTCCAGCGCTCATGAAGCCATGGTGCTGACAACTCCCTTCGTTCATCTGTTGCAGTCCGCTCCGGCCAGGAGGCTCCCAGATCGGATATAGCCTGCTTCAGCAAGGTATTATTCTGTTCCTGCTCTTTACAGACCGCCTGACCGTTGCTGATCACCTGAGTGAGCTCACGCTCAAGGCTCCTGAGTTCATTGTCTGCATTATGTTTTTGAAGTGGTCAACAAAAACTGGCCACCGCGTTAGAGTTTTTCCAGTATCGGTTTTCTGATTCGTTTGGCGGTAACCCACCATTATATTCGTGCGGTCTTAGTGCGCTGTAATATCCAACGATATAGTCCGTTATTGCGTGAGCTGCATCGCTGAAGCTTACATAGCCCGTCGCCGGCACCCATTCGTTCTTCAGACTCCTGAAGAAGCGCTCCATTGGGCTGTTATCCCAGCAGTTTCCACGCCGACTCATACTCTGCCTGATCCGGTATCGCCACAGTAACTGCCGGAACTGCCTGCTCGTATAATGGCTGCCTTGATCGCTGTGGAACATCACCCCGACGGGCTTACCACGGGTTTCCCATGCCATTTCCAGTGCTTTCATGGTGAGCCTGCTGTCCGGCGAGAACGACATGGCCCAGCCCACTGGTTTTCTTGCGAACAGGTCGAGAACAACGGCGAGGTACGCCCAGCGCTTACCCGTCCAGATATAGGTCACATCACCGCACCACACCTGATTTGGTTCCGTTACGGCGAACTGTCGCTCAAGATGATTCGGGATAGCAACGTGCTCATGACCGCCACGCTTATACCGGTGAGTCGGCTGCTGGCAACTGACCAGCCCCAGCTCTTTCATGAGTCTGCCAGCAAGCCAGCGCCCCATCTGGTAACCTCTCTGGGTTGCCATTGTGGCGATGCTTCTTGCTCCGGCAGAGCCGTGGCTGATGCCATGCAGTTCAAGTACCTGACTGCGTAATACAGCCCGTCTGCCGTCTGGCTTTTCAGGACGGTTTTTCCAGTATTTGTAGCTGCTGCGATGAACCCCGAACACATGGCAGAGAGTGGCCACAGGATAACGCGCCCTGAGTTTCCCGATTATCGAGAACTGTTCAGGGAGTCTGACATCAAGAGCGCGGTAGCCTTTTTTAATATTTCATTTTCCATTTCAATACGTTGTAGCTTTTTCCTGAGCTCACGGATTTCAATTTGTTCCGGGGTAATGGGGGAGGCTTTTGGTGTTTTGCCCTGCCGTTCATCACGTAATTGTTTCACCCATCGCGTCATTGTGGAAAGGCCGACATCCATAGCGCTGGCTGCATCTGCCACGGTGTAGTTCTGGTCAACGACCAGTTGAGCGGATTCGCGTTTAAACTCTGCGCTGAAATTTCTTTTTTTCATTATGACACCTGTGTTGTTCTGAGGTGAGCATATCACCTCTGTTCAGGTGGCCAAATTCAGTAAACCACTTCATTTTCTGATTGCGCCAGCTGCAGTTCCTGCCGTTGCTGAGTCAACGTCGCCCGCAAAGAATCTGATTCGTCTGTCAGCCGTTGATAACGATCCCACCATGCCTTCGATATCCTCCCCAGCGAAAAGAGATTAGCCAGAAGGCCGGGTTTATTTTTTTCATGCTGGTGGATGCGCTGATCGAGTTCGTCCCGATCTCCACTGGACAGGGTCAGGGTCATTTCCATAGCGGCGAGTCTGTCAGAGAGCGTCTGTAGCGCGTTCCGGCATTCCTCAATCTGAAGCGTTGCGGTTTGCTTCCTTTCTTCCCACACTCTTCGTTGTTCTTCGAGCCACTCAATTTTATGCGTTAGCCCTGAACTGGTGACCAGTTGCTGACGCTCGGCTTCCTCCACCGCCTGTGCCTGTTCAAAACGTGTGACAGCCTCAGTCCAGGTCAGTGCAGGCTCTCTGACTTTCCGGGGCGGTCGCAGTAAATTCAGATGGTATTTCAGCCCCTCCCCACGTTCGGGTGAAAACTTCTCCGGAGGTGCTTCATCGCCTTTTTCACTTTTCTGCAGATTTCCCCACCACAGTGTGTTAACGAACTGCTCTCTGTTACTTTTATTGCCCAGTCTTGCCGCCAGAAGTCCCCAGGCAGGCCTGTTAAGTATTACGGTAGCCAGCCCGCCAAAGTAATCGCTGCGATCTGACACATCCTCCGGTACCGCTTCCATCCCGGGGAGCTCAAGTGAGATATTCTCCACGGCTCCGTTATTGGACGATGCAATCACGATGGCACTCCCCGCCAGGGACGGGTGAAGCGAATAATAGGGTATCAGCCTGTCATCGTATTTGAGGCTGTCTTTGGCTTTAAATGCAGAGTCTCCGAATTTAACCAGTTTACTCGCCCGATCGGTGACGACTGCGGCCACCACATCACGCAGGAGTGTTGTCTTCCCCGTTCCCGGAGGACCATTTACAGCAAAAATACCCGGTTCAGTGTGATTTCTGGTCCAGATTTCATTGACGGCCAGCTGCTGGCTGAATGCCAGCGGGTACTTTGAAGGCCAGGAGCCAGCTGGTGGCTGTGTGGGCAACAGTTTCTCAAAAGCAAAATCCAGGCCTTCTTCAGTGCGTATATCGAGGCGCTGTTGGTTATCCCGGGTTATCGCCATGATAAATTCTTTAAAACCGGCCCCACCCCCTCCTTGCCTCCACTCCGCGTCGAGCTTTCGCAGTTCCTGAATGAAAAAACTGTTAATGAGGTCATCGGGCACCGCTTCTTTCTTTTTATTGTCTTTCTTTGCACTGTCTTCCTGGATGACTTTCGCCTTCCTGGTCAGGGAACACTTAACCACACTGACGATCGTCGTATCCATGGCTTCTTCCGGGAAATACAGTTTTGCGATGACCAATTTCTCAAGCGTCTTCAACCATCCTGTATCGGCCTTCTGTCCCTCCTCCTGTAATCGATAAGCCTCATTGTCCACCCACTGCATGAGATGAAGGGTCAGATTATCAAAATCGTAAAAACCGCTATCCACCAGCGGGAGGCTGTCGTTTGGTGCGGGCAGGTCGTTCACATCGCGGTCTGCGAGGTACGCTTTACCTAAAGTAGTCAGATGCAGGAGGATTAAGGTACGGTACGGACTGCCAGGCGCGGATCATGTTAACCATTTGCTCAGCGATCCCCATTGACGGTTTTAGCCGGTATGCCGTCCGGGTTACCATTCCTTTCTGACGTTCATTAGATTTCACATCCACCAGCCTGAAGCGCCACCACTCCTTGCCGCAGCTGATGATACAGATATCAAACTCGGCTTTAACCACCGGCAGATAAGTGTTTTGATTCAGTTCCAGCAAAAGCGAATATGCCTGTGGCATATACCGTCCATCGAATGATCCCGCCCAACGATATGTTGCGATGAAGGGCGGCGAGTCCAGAGATTTGAGAAATGTCATGTCAGATCCACCAGCAGCTTTACCAGTCTCTCATTATAAATATTCGAAAGCCTCCTCAAAGCCCCCATTTTCAAACATGCAACAAAGTGACTTTTCACCGCGTACAAAAAAAGTGACTTATATCGGCATCGTACCCGGGTCTTGAACCATGTTTAGTGCGAGTTTTTAATAGGTTATTCTCCGCGTCCGGTATAAAAAGTCGTTCCCGTGTGCAAGTGCTTAAGCTGGATAGCCCGGAGCCGGTGTCTATCCACGATTCCCAGAATTTATTGGGTAGAACCGCCGGGGTGCTGTGTCGATGGCCGAGGAAAAAAAGTAACTTTCCGGACCTGTGCAGCACATAAACAACGACTGTTTTGCATATCGGCCAGCGGAAACATCTGTGTATCACACGGATACACTATGAACTATGCCCTGTAAAGCCCCCTTTTTGAGTTGAGGCTCTATTCGGGTGTGATGAAAATAGGGGGTTGGAGGTGGGGTTAAATAGTTTATAATGTAACCAATTGCGAAAGAATAGAGGGCGCCCCAACGATGTACGAACTGTTTGGTTTTGAACTTGCCGACTTCAAAGAGCTCTTCTATGTCTTTTGCCTGGCAGTGCTTGTTTACCGCTACATCACTGTCGGGCGAAAATACCCGCTCTTTGGAACCCGAAACAAAACAAGCCACTAGCGTGATAAGTGCGGTATGGAAGAAACAAGTCAGTCCTCCAGTAATCCTTGCGAGTATAGTGAGTTTGATGTCACAGACCCTCGATCTCTTGAATACTGGTATTCTCAAAGAAGTAAATTTTGAGATAGTAAAAAAATCCCGCCTTATGGAGGGCTTGTGGGTGAGCTCCGATAGGCTAGAATGTGTTCAACAACTAGAAATAAGAGGTACACAATGGCTAATTTTCTGTATTGGGATTACCTAGTATGGTTCTCTTATGCCGCTATGCCGGTTGTGATTTTTTTTATTATTTTGTTTAAGCATAAAGGAAAATCTGCAAATTCAAATCCGGAAGAACTGAAAAGTTCGAGTCTACGGTCAAAAAATCACATAAAAAATGAAAAATCAGAAGGACTTGACTCTACAACTATTTTCCAAAACGAGCGTATTATTGACGATTTTGACCCAACAGACCCTTTTTCACTAGCAAGTAGAATGAATCAGCATCTTCACGAATATCCTGAGTCAAAATTTGATTAAGATTGCAAATATAAAGGGGCCAGTATTACCGGCCCCTTTTACATTCATCACTAATTCTTTCTATGCTTATCTAAAAAATCTTTAGTCATTTTAGTCCCTTCATTTACACCGATGTTACTAGGTAAACTTGCTATAAACTTAGGATATTCTGCCGCTACATCGGGCCCATATCGCGAATCATTAGCTAATGCTTTTTGTACTGATTCGGTAAGCATCTGATTTTGATCAGACATCCTGGTAAATTTCTCATCATTTATACCAGCGTTAACAGAAGCACTATCAACAGCCTGACTTAACTGTATGTTATTACTGATATTACTGATAAGTGAGCCCGGAGCTCTATTGTTCGATATACCCATTGCATTCGGCACGTTTCTTTGCGAACCAATGTCTGGAACCAGTGCATTCCCACCAGGGATAATACCCGCAACACGTTGTGCTAAATCTGAAGCTACTTCATGGCCAGGAATAGCGTCTCCTGTCTTTTGAAACGCAGCGGACGCCTTATCCATGGGATGTTCGCTTGCCCCGTTATTTTCACGCAACTCCTTACCAAGCGATGAGTCAGCAGATCCGGTAACTGGTCGGCCTGTTGTTCCAGTACCATTAACTTCAGCACTAATTACATCCTTAAGACCACCACTAAAGCCATTATTTTTTCCGTCAGCGGCTTGTCGAACTATGCGTTCAACTCCAGCCTCGGAGAGATTACTTCCGGTTATTTGATTGTATTTTTCTCTATAGGCATTGCTCTCAGCTAAACTCTGCTCTCTTGCGGTTCCTATTTGATTATTGGCGTTGGCAGCATGCAGTGCAGCCTGGGCCAGCGCGCTTTCAGCATCGCTGGTTCTGTCACCTGATGATCTAAAGGTATCAATGCTTTTAGGGGGTTCTTCTGTCTGCAAACTTTGCATAGTCTGTTGTGTACTAGCTTTGTAATCGCTTGATTTAGGATCTCCCAGAACGAGAGACTGCGCTTTGCCTGTTGTGGCATCAGCAGCGTCTCCAGCTTGTTTCGCACTTTCGTATGTTTCTTTTGGAGAGCCTACCGGCATATTTTCTCTAATATAATTGAGCTTGTCTCTATCACCAGAGGAAAGAACACGCGATGCCCCCTTTCCAGCTTCATCTTCAACATACTGGCGCCCATTGTTACCTGAAAGTGTTTGAGCAGATATGCCACCAATTGATGTGCTAGGTTGAACTCTAGCGGCTTCCTGGTGTTGTCCTAGATTAGAAGATGTCAGACCTCGCTGACTATCCATGCCACCGGTAATAGCTCCGGCTGAAGAGACACCTGATGTATCGGGCGCAGTTTGTGCCTGCTCTTGGTAGTTGGCATACTGTCCACCACTTCCCAAAGCCACAAATTGATCTAATTTTTCTGCTGCTGGTGAAAGAATTTGTTCATTGGCTCCCATCATGCTGACTGCATTTTTGAACATCGCAGATGTCTGTTTAATATCAGCCAGATTTTTGGCGACGGTTTCCCCGGATTCCATTTGAGTTTTAGCTTGCGCCTGGTCAAGTAATACCTTTGCAAAGGCATCATTACCATTTTTATCAGAACCGAGCGTGTTACTCCTGTTCATCATATCGCGTGTTGACTTCCACTGACCAGCTATCGCATCTGCATTAAGACCTGAAGCTGACGCCCAAGCTCTTACTGAATCCTCGGTTGCCGGTGTTCTCATGGTATCTGAGATCATATTGCCATCAATATTCAGACTGTTACTCATAGCCAGTTGAGATGCTTGTCCACCAGTTTTGTTGAATGCATTTGTTTCGGTATTACTAATAGACTGGCTATATTGGTCCATTTTCTGAGCGGCTTTCTGATATGTGTCAGAGCTACTAAAACCATCTTGTGTTACATTTGAAGCATACTTAGAAAGGTCACTTGAAAACGCACTACCTGATTTAAACATATTCTCAATATTGTCAGTCATCCCTTTTTTAGCAGCATCTGACAATTTTGAATCGCTGCTTATTTGCCCAAGAAGCGCACCTTTCAAGGCAGCCATGATTTTTCCAGGCATAACACCTGCTACACCTGCTGATTTTCCTGTACCTAAACCAAGCTGCGCTGCAATATCCCCACCGGCCTGAAGGGTTGCTGCCATTGCCTTCCCTTTAATTGCATCACTTGACATTCCAACATTAGAACCGATCCCATTACTTATACCTGTTGCTATATCTTCCACAAGTTTCTGCCCGCCTTGCGTCGTTATGGAAGCGTTTTGAGAATGCTGCCCCTGAAAAGCTGACGACCATGCCTCACTTAGACCTTGACTCGTCATTCGCGTTGACTGACGCGTCGTGCCAATATCATTCCTACCTGCTGCAGAAACAGTATCCTGCAAGTTATTGCCAAGTGACAGAGAGGGCATAGAACTACGAACGGCTGCATTCAGAAGCCCGCCTGATGACATACCGGCACCGGTTGAAGTGGCTGCGGTGTGTGTCTGGTCACCAAAGGACTGTTTACCCGCATTACCCGCCGACCACACTTCTGGTGTGACATGGCCAGTATTGGCAGGAGCATCCGGCGTGACATTTTTCAACGCTCCCATCATCGGGTGGATGCTGGTGGTCAACAGGAACAGTGTCAGCATCGGCACCATGCAATACAGCGCTGAAGCTACGGACAGGTAGCTCCCGTACGTCTCCTGAATACTTCCCATATTCGCCCAGTTCATAGTGGTCTGTACACCCAGCGATGACCATGTGTCAAACTGCTGATTTAATACCATTTTTACGTATGCATTGACCATGACCGCTGTTATCGGCCACATGTTAACGAAGACTATCAGTTGAAGGTATTTTGCAGCTGAAGTTATGCCTTCACCTCCCAGGAAGAGGATCGCAATCAGAGCAAAGGGCGCAACCATATAACTGAACATCTCGAGAAAACTGATTGCAGCGCCTGAGATGTTCAGCCAGAGTTGCCCCTGACTGACCATGGCGTTGGTACGTTTCATGCTCGCTTCGAAGAGTTGGTAATCTGCGGCGATACCCAACGACTTGCGATACTGCAGCACACCTTTATCTATTTGGTTGAGGACAAAAGCCCCTGTGGTGATATCGTGAGCCTGACCAGCGCTTCCAAAAAGCGAAGACGCCACACCTTGCAGAAAGTCACTTTTTTGTCCGGTTTCTTCTTTAGCCGGTTCAATAAACTGATTCATCTGCCCTATATGTTTCATGATAGATACGCCCTGTGGCGAGGCGAACGAAGCTTTTACCGCCGCCCAGGCATCCGTACACGACGCATACTGCAAACCTGTAGATGTCACCATGGGGACGCTGGCCGTCTTCAGGCTGTTGGCCGTCATTGAATCCATCACGTTCATTACTGACGCAAGATCTGTGGCATAGATTTCATTCAACGCCACGCCTCTGAGTGGCGTATTGACCTCTGAGTCCTGGGTCGTTTTAATACAATCGCGTGCAATGGACTGGATGATTCTGCATACATCAAAGGTGACAGGTTTTTCGCTCCCGCTCATCGTATTCGGGAAAGCCTGACAGAATCCACTGGATTCCCCACCCCACTCCATATATTTGACCATTTTGGTCATTGGACCCAGCGTCAGGCTGTCATCGAGCGTGTCAGTGACCTGGCCCACCGGCGTAAGCGGGTCAAACGCTGCTCGCCAGTCCGTAATGAGCCCGTGCAGTAATCCGGTAGTCAGTTCACCGGTTGACGCGATAAATAACGGAACATCGTCTATGTTCCTGACTTCCCCCGTTTTAACCGATTCCAGTGTGACATCAGCTTTAATGACCGCGATGGAATAGAACAATAGCCCCATGATCCAGGAGAAGATCGGGACATCGTTTTTTGTGGGGGCAAGAACCCATTTCATTGATTTATAGAAGAGTCCAATTGCTGCTGCATATGCAGCAAACCTGAGCCATTCATTGGAGCCATGAGAGGAAAAAATCAGCGCGATCCCGTTAAAAGCCGTATAAACAAAATCGATATCACCAATGGTATAAATAGTGTAATTACTCATATCAGCCACCATTCCCGCTATCGCCATAGGTCCGTTTTTTAACGTATGCCATATCCCAGTAAGCCAGGACCGTTTTTTCCTCAGTGTTCTGTATGGACTGAACCTCTGAAGCGCTGCGGATCTGGTTTCTGAAGGTTTGGTTTATTTTTTCTAGTTGGTCCTTAAACGATGCCATTGCCTCTGAAGGCAAAGTCATATTCGTCATTTTATTCTGCACACTACTCAGCAACTCTATTGTGAAGTTTTTGGCCGCGATCGTACTGATATCATTGATGTATTGAACCCCCTCAGCAGCTGACAAGGTCTGAAGAGTCGGAATGATGTTATTAACACCTAACATACTGATAAGTTTACGTTGGTCTTGCGTCAACTCAGTGTCATTCCTGACAGCCCGCTGAATTTCGAGTAATGTTTCAATAATGGTTTCAGAAAGACCTTTAAATTGTATAGAGTCCTGACGCATTTCAAGACACTGTGCTTTTCTGTTACTACGTAAATCAGGTGTTGGGTTACAAACATTTAATTTAACGTTGCCGGATCCTGTCCCCTTTATGAAATCAGCGGCTTTCATCGTAGGTGGGATCGGTGTTATCGCTGAATTTTCTCCATTACTATCCCAGCTGACGATAAGTGTTCCTGTAAGCGACATTATTTGTTCTGCAAGTTTGTAACCTGTTAATTCAGTCACGCCCCCCACATTCATATTGCCGTTATCAATGCTCATGAATCCTTGGTAAACAATATTCCCTGCATATTTCTCTTTAAAGGCATCAGGATCTTTTGCATAGTTCTTTTTGTTGACTTCACTGGCAGGCTGACTCATGGTGCTACCAAAATCCGGGAATATACCTGATACCATGGAGTCAACAGCGCCACCGCCGAGCCCTATTTTCTCAGTAAACTCCTGAGGTGTACCCAGCCCGTTTTGCAAAAACTCATAGGTTGCGTTACAGCTGTCTTTGGCAAATTTGTTCAGTGCTGCGAGCTTGTCCTGAATGTTGGCAATGATTGCTGCGCAGTCGGCACAGATTGCCGATACTGCCGTGTTAAAAGCATATACCGCTGACCCCTGCGCAATACCGCGTCCAATCTGCACAAGCTGATCACCATTGATCATGCTGAAACTGCCGAGGAAAATATCGATGCCGTTACACCCGACGCTGGCTTTCGGGAAACTGACATTGACGAGGTTGGTATTCACCTGAGGCTGGCGGTATGAGAAACTCCCCCCAACAGCTCCGACACGTGATGCCGTTCTTACGGAAGCGGGATCTGTTGAAGCCACCATGCCTTTAAATATGCCCTCCATGACGTTGGCAGCATGGACCTGCTGCATGGAGAACACACCAAAGAACATGGCCGATAAAAGTAACTTTTTCATGAAAGTTACTTTTGGAAAATCAGTAGCCACTTAAGCCCCCTTCACTTTCTGAAATACCGGTATTAACCCGATCGGTTGTTGGCATGTCGTACCCGCTAAGTTTTTCATCCATTATGTGCTGAAGCAGATAAGGATCCTGTTCATAGCGCTCTTTGTTCACGGTCAGGACATCTCTGTCGCCAATGGCATATTGTTTCTTAATATCGAGCGTGTTCTGGAATGTCGCTTCGTCGAGAAGGTTCATACCTCTGGCCGCAAGAATAATCGTATTTTTCAGTTCGTCAGCGGAAACCAGACCGGTACTGACTCGTGTAGCCTGAGAACCATCATTGGACATGAGATAAATAGTGGGAACTTCTGTGATGGCGTATTGCTTAATCATCTCCATTGTTGCCCGTCCATAACGGGGAAATAAACCATTGTGAAGAGGTCGCCCGTCTATACTCACCGGCATAATGTCAATGTGATAATAGTTCTGCATGAAATTCAGTATCTGGCTTTGCTCGTGACAGTACGCACAGGTACTCTGGAAAAAGAAAAACAATCCACCTTTCTGAAAGATGGAGGTAAGTGCTTTTTGCTGATTTTCCTCAAGTCCTGCACGGTGTGCATTTAACGCGACAGTTTCGGTTGGCTGTCGTCGTTTTTCTGACATCATCGGGTTATTAAGGAAATAGTCGCGGGTCCGGTCAGAGAAACGGGTGGCAATATCCAGCATTAAACGTTGCGCAGTATAATAGCGGGACAGGTTTTCGTTGGTCGGGTTATCCATTGCCGCATAACGAAGATTCAGCAGGTTTTCTTTTAGCCAGCGTGAATCGAGCTTAAGCTCTTCTTTTTTGTCCTGAGACGGCGACCCCGTTAATGGCTGTTGCGGTTGGTCTTCTTCATCTTTTACCGGTTCTTTATCGTTATACCAGAAGAAACCTTTTTTCAGGGATTGTCCCGAAACAAAAGGTGTGTTCTCAACTTTCTGCGTATCCGCCAGGCTCATAGTGGAAAGCACCAGCAACGAACTAATGGCTGCTTTCAGGATAAAAGTTTTGGTGTTCTGCATATGCTACCCCTCGATGGTTAGCATTATCATCCCATAAAAAAAAATCCGTTTTCTTCTATAAGGAAGATGTTCTGTACGAAATCTGAAATTTTTCTTGAGGGGTGTTGGGATGCAATGTCGCCGGATCATGAATCATCGGGAAAGCCAGAAATGAGTAACTCCAGGTAACGGGTTTACCTGTAACATGACTATTCAGTAAAACCACCTCAGTTATACGCTGAATGTTTAAGCCTGTGAATTTACGGAATGTTAAACAATAAACGGGAGGATAGATTCCTGATCCACGAACACATTGACCTTCAGTTGGTTAAAAAGGTCAACGCCAGAAAGTAAAAGATAATGAGGAAGATATAACATGACCCCGTTCAGGTACGCCTGGTAATACCCGGCGATTTAAATCTGGACACGGTTTCTTCTGCCTGCATCAGGAGTGACAGCTGATGCGAAAGATTACATTTTCTGGCAGTGAGTATTTTCTCAACTCTCGCCTTACGGTCAGGGTTTTTTATCATCCGGAGAAAACGGGATGGGCCCGAAAGATATTCGGCCAGACGAATGCTGACAGCATCTGGACTGGCTGAAAACATGGCTTCCAGCTCTTTATCAAACCTGATTTTTCCGGATGGACAGGTAGTCCTTTTTAACGGTGCAAGTTCCTGAACAAGTTGCAGGATATAAGCAGGAAAATGGTTTTTAAGGTCGCCAGTTTTTAACTCTGTATGAATGACAGGCAGGAATAAATAAGAGGCACAACGGACATGAAGGTCAGGAGAAATCGCACGCAGGCGATTATGGATGCTGTCGGAAAGATCAAAAAACCCCTGCTCATCTGACGGTGTCGTTATTCCCGTCGATGCAAACGCGATATGGCAGATGGTGCTTGCCGTGTGTAAAAGCTGATTTTCCATGTAATCTTAATTACTTTTATTCAAAGGGAACTAAGGACTGAGAATAACGCATAATAGCAACTTTGCATTTTTTTGCGCTACATGTCGGGCAGGAATCATACCTGTCCGGCGCATGTATGAAGGGCTTTTTACATACCAGGCAATAGTCTTTATAGTCAGCTTCCGACATCCCGTTGAGAACTTCGACAATCCTGTTGACCTTGAGCGGGTAGTATTCCGGCGTATAGCCCGTGTTAATTAACAAATCAACAAGTGCATTAAAATCCATTTCTCTGGTTGATTCTGTAGGATTTTGAGGGTCATATCCGAAAATATGAATAGCATTGTTTACAACGACATTTGACAGCAACATGGCGGATTTTTCACCGAGCCATTTACCTACCCCTTTTCTTGTATTTATCCCTTTGGGGTACTCCAGGCTGTCGGCAACTTTACGACCATACAAATGTGTTATGGTATATTTATTGGCATCAAATTCTATTAACTTTATGGCACTTGCCAGACTATTTAGCTGGCTTACCTCGCTCTTTTTAAAGCCCATTATCCGCATTCTCCTTAACGTGTACCTGGTCCGGTTCTGTCGACCGGCAGGAAAAACCACTTCATGTTTTCAGAAAAGTTACTTTTCAGCGAAGCACGCTCGGATCCTGTTATTCACCAACATGAATGAACCGTAATCAGGTTACCATATCAATGAGTGAAGCCAGTTAACTCATATAGCATCCAGAAACCGCTAAAATAACTTTAGCTTCTCATATGAATCTTTAAGAGCAAATTCTACCCGTAAGTTTTCCATATTTTCCCTTGGAATGAAACCCTCCAGAACATCAGCCATAATCTCGTAACCCCATGCATATACTTTGTGATCACGTCGTCCGGTATCATAGGTTATAAACCGGGGGAAAAGAACCACATTTGTCACCTCCACAAAGGCGGACATCTCTGTATCGAGGAGCATCTGAAAAGCGTCATTAGACAGGGCCAAATAAGCCCTGACATAAGCCGGTTTAAATCTGGCCAGATTCCATAGATTGACCAGGAAATTCATCTGTATAGAGACGATATTTTTCCTGAATAACTCAAGGTCGATGGGTTTATAAACATACTGCTTCCCGCTCAATAATTCGCATGGCTCATTTGGTTTCATCTCGGTACTGTCAAAAGGTCTGCCGTACGTTTCAAACTTCAGTAACTGAGAGTCATCCAGAATTAATTTTATTAACTCACCCCATAAAACAGGTTTCCCGTTGACACGGGGAACTAGCAGGCTACCTGGCCTGGCTTCTGACAGGGCAATTCTATTTAGACGCGCATCAGTGGCGGGATGGAAAAAACGCTCCAGCAGGTTGTCCGGTATATAGCGGTAGTCCGACGCGAGATCACGAGGCAACACACTGAGTAGTTTTTTCTGACTACGTATCAACTGCAACTCCGAGCGCAGAAACGCCTTAATGACCGTGTCAGTCTGTACGTTGGGTTGTACGTCCATACGCTCTCCAGGATACTTTTAAATCGCGCTACTTAGGTTACTGAAAGAGGTTTTATTATATCATAGCAATCCGAGGGAGTGTAGAAAAGGGTTAATCACAAATAGTATAAAGCCCTATCTTCGTTTTAGTTCCTTGTGCAAGAACATCCGAATTTTCACCAATATCATTAGGCACTTTTTTGAAAAAACCGTCGATAAGCGACATCTTTCATTGGTATCTTTTTTGAAAAAAGGTACCAATGGGGAAAAATCTTCATTTGTAACTTTTCCCGGAATAGTGACCAATGGACAACAGATTTTCATGCTCCATCATTTGTAACTATTATGCAAAAAGTTACTTATGTATAAGGGTAACTATTACTGGTTCGCAAAAAAGTTACTTTTCCATCTCCACGGTTGCAAGGAGTGGTTTTACGGGAGGTGGAACGCACACTTTGTTGGGCCTCAGGCAGAGGTTGCTGGTCATGCTCACAAGAAAGTTACTTTTTTGCCGACGACATGTGCACAAAAAAAATTTTAAAAAAAAATGCAAACACCCTTGTTAGTTCAGAAAAATCTTTTGGGATTCCTGTAGTCTGTGAGAATGGAGGAGTTGATATGAACCCGATAATTACGGCACATCAGGAAATCGTTATCGAAAACTCGGTTCGCTATATCGAGTTACTGAAATCAGAAGCGACAAAAATTCTGGATGAATACTGGGAGACCTGGAAGGCACGAAACCAACTGATATCCCAGACCACGTATGCAAACGGGGGGAAATTCATGCCCGGTCGATTCGCACCGGTGTTTAAAAAGGTCGGCTCATCGCAAAAGCTGACAATTGTATGGAAAGATTTTTCGCCCAGGTTCAAAAACAAAATTGAACATCATGGCGTGGTTGTTAAACCAAAACTCGGAGGATACAGCGTTAGTTGTTTTAAAAATGCCCTGGACTGGGAACTGGAGATGATCCTGGAAACAGAAAACAAAATTAAACCGATCCGTGAACTACTCGCGGAATACCATCAACGAAAACTGGCCGACATCAAAAGACTGGAAAAACTGAAGAGGTTAATATAATGGCTGACAACGCATCCCCAAAAACTGAACCGCGCAATCAACGTAACGCTGGCAATAACCGCCCGTTAGGGATGGTCATTTCAAAATTAAAGCCACTTTCAAGTGAGTTCTATACGCACTTTCATGAAAAAAACAGAGCCTGCCTGCGCCAGTTTAACGCCATTTCCAATGCAATTTATAATATTTTCCGGCTTGTAGAAGGTGACCAGGCGACAAGCACTAAAGTTCAGAAATGGCTCTCCGGTGTTTACGATGAACTGTCGGGTAATGTAAATACCTTCAAAGAGCAGATTGACAAAAATGTCGCCAGACTGCCTCTGGATGATTCATCATTCGAAGGGTTTGACTATGGTGAATTTGAAATTCGCTGGAACCACCCAATGACCTATAAATTGCTGGATATTATCCAGACCATCAACGTCCTGACACGTCAGGCACATCAGTTGTGGTTATACGGTCAGATATCACAACAGGTTCATGACCGAATTATCCTGCAACTCCTGAGCTCACTGCGGGTTGCGATGGACAACATCACTAAAATACTGAACGCTGAAAACCGCGTGAATGGAAAATACGACGCATTGCCATTCATCCAGAGCATTAAGCGGTTTAAATCGGTGGAACTTTATATTGCCAGTCTCGAAACTAAAGCACCTGTTCAGTCCGGCCACAGTAACAGTTCTGCTGATGCTGGCAGTGAGCCGACATTAAAACCAGAAGAAGCAGCTGGCTCCGGTAAACCATCTGACAAAACACAGCCTTCTGCCACTCCTGTTTCGGTACAATAACTCACAGGTTGATATGAGTATTATATCCAGGCTTTTTTTAAAAATTAGGGTCGCCCTCTTCGGAGGGCCTGACCACGATATTATTTTTGATACAGATGATGAGTACGATATCCCGCACACGCCTAACAAGGATGTGCAAAGCTATCTTGATTATCCAAGCAAGCCTGCGGGTATAACACTCTTTTCAGAGCGTGAGATTCTATCTGTACATGCTAACCGGTTACAGGAAATTAATATGTATATCGGTTTGCCAAATTCAGACCTGAGTGAGGAGGCATATACCTTCACTAATCTGGTCATTAAACCATTGTATGAATATACACGTTGGATACATCTTTTACCTGCGTCTGAAAACCATCACCACGCCGGTACAGGGGGTCTGTTAACGCACAGTTTAGAAACGGCTTTTCTTGCTTTAAAATTCGCGTACAGTACGGAATTACTCCCCATTGGTCTGCAGGATGAAGAACAGACCCGTAAACGACGTTATCTATATGCGGCCTTTATTTGCGGTCTTTTTCATGACGCAGGCAAAATATTTGATGTCGACGTTATTTCGTCCACCCCTGGTGTTAAAAGCACATGGCGTCCGCTCTCGTCCAGCCTGATGGACTGGGCAAAGTCAAACCGTATTTTTTCCTATGAAGTTATCTGGCGCAAAAGGCAGGCTAACGAGCATTCCGTGCGGGCACCTGTATTCCTGGAACGCTGCTTAAACGATACGTGCCTTAATTATTTGAGCGACGTAGTCAAAGAACGGTTGTACGATAAAATGCTGTCGGCATTGGGTAATTATACAACCAGTGATGATTTTATTTCTCGTTGCATGAGAACGGCCGACTGGCATTCCACCGGCACCGATACCAGCTACCGGTATGATAAACAATCCGGTATTCGGGCCTCTGATACTGCTGCACGTGCCATCGCGATTCTGAAAGACAACATCAGTACTCTTAATATCAATGGTTTCGACTCATCGTCAGTAAGACATGACAGAAACTCACCGCCTCCGGTACATATTATGATTATCGGTGGCTCTGTTTACATCAACGAACATGCGGCCCTTGATTTCATCCTGAATCAGTTTAAACATCTTGGGATTAACTTCCCGGATGGCGATCTTGGCCGCAAAGCATTAACCGACCTTCTTTTAAGTGGGGGCTATATAGAGCCATACGGTGAACAACGGGTTGCTCACTTTTTCCATCGCGGTGACTTTACGGAAAATGACATACAACGAATGTTTGATGAGGGTATCAAAGGCCTGAGCTGGTTCTCTCTCTTAAAAATAAAATGGGTTGGTTTTCTGTTCAAATACGATATTCTGCCCGAAAGTACGCCTGGTATTTTCAGTATTAATGAGACTAATGACTATGTTTTTGTCGACCGCAAGGGGAATGACACGCTTTATGTACGCCCTCTTTCGCATGGTACTAAATCAATCCGTCTTGGAATAACTCAAACCACTGATAACGCTTCAGTCTCTACGGCTGACACACAACGCGCAGCGGAAAATAACAGTACAGTTTCAGATACTGATAATACTGCTGATTCTGAAAATGAAGAGGCGACTTCCGGTGAGAATCAGCAGGCTCAGGAAAACACTAACAAAACATCCCTTACAACAGATGCAGCTGAACCTGAGACAGAAGCACGTGATTCTAAAAAATCTGTTAAAACCCGCCGAAAAAAAGGTGAAGTGAGTTCTGATGAGTACATTTCCAGACTCCTGCATCAGTTCAAAAATAATGCCATTAATGCTAATGAACTGGCTTTAATCGATGGGGTTCTGTATGTATCAGAAACTAATATACGTTCCATAGCTCCGCTTGAAGAGCCGCGCTTAATGGAGACCGGTCTTTTTGTTCTTTCTTTACGGTCAGGAAGTCTCGATGAAGAATTCAGTATTCCGTGCAATGACGGGAAACGATATGTTCAGTTAAATGACGAAGTATCGCTTGTCCAGTTACGTCATCAACCTGATATTAGAGAGGTTGAGATGCTGCCTTTGCTTTCTGCAGATTTATTTGGTGGGGTTAAGACTGATGATGAAGGGGTGTCTTTCACTTTTCCGCCGCAACTGGCTAAGGTGAATCCTGAGCCACTCCCTCCGGAACGTTATGAAGAGCAGGCACCTGAACTGAATCGAACTGAACATGAACCGACTGACATACCATCAACGGAATATCCCGATGCGCAGGAAGATGATGTTGAACAATTCTGGGTGGATTACGCTTCATATTCATACGGTGATGACTGTATTAACAGTGAGACAGGCCCGATAAATCAAACCTGCGAGAGCGCTGATGTTGATGTAGCACAGGACAAAAAGTCACTTTCAGATCGTACGCCGGATAATAGTACCTCTGTTCACGAACTCCCTCCGGCAGAGATGGAGCATGATTTCGAGCTAACGGAAGACGAAGTGCAAGAGGAAGATTCTGTTGAGGGGGTCGTTGACATTAACAGCGATTTTGAAGCGCTGTTTGCCCGTCAGAGTCAAATTATCACTGATCCGGCTGTCGTCATTGCACACAGCCTTGAGCAGTTAAAATCCAGTACTTCACCAGATCAGCAGCAAGTTGAAACCAGTAATAGTGATACGCTTTCATCCGATATCGACACGATTATTACTCTCTTAAATCGTGTCAGGAACAATAACAATTCTGCTCATGTAAGAGTATTGCTACGGGTGGTTTTGGTAACTGATATAAATCTTTGCATCCGTCTTCGAATTCTAGATGATGTCGGATCCTGGGGTTTTAATCAGGAAGAAATCGGTCAACTCAAACTATCACTGTCTCATTTCCCTGTAGCCTCGCTAAAGGTCACGATAGGCCAACCAATTCGACACTACATGATACGCCTTAGTGACCTTCAACAAGGTGCTCTGCGCAATAACATTTTCTACGAAGAATTTATTTCGTTTTTTAATCATCAGGAAGTAAGCCATGAAACGTAGAAGCCGTAACAATCTCCATACGCAGGAAATGCTCTACCGCCCTGCCCTTGAATTTCGTTCAGCGCTAATACTCATACTTTTTTCTGCTTACGTGCTGATAGACTCATGGACCAGTAAGTACGGTATCAGTGAAATACCCTTCTATTGCTCTCTGGGGTTAATAGCGATGGCAGGATGGAGGGTATGGCACGGGGTACCGGTCTTCATAGCTCACTGGCGATTATTTCATCGCACGATGGATTTTTTATCACTAGAAGATTTTCGAATGATTAATAATGCACATTTTTTTGCTGATGACCGTAAATATCAGAAACTGGTCAGTTTGCAGGAGTCTGGTGGAGCACCATCGAAGAAAAGTGTTTACAAGCTCCTTCGTAAGAAAGAAAAGATTGTGATCCCCCAGCGTACAACGTTTCTGTGCAATGGTTTCAAATGGGGACCGGAGCACTCTGAACGTACCTACCAGGTGCACAACCTTTCCAGTGATATGCATGAGGTGCAGTTACCGTTTATATTGAATCCCGTTACCCGTCACTATCGAAAACTTGCCTTCGACCTGGGCGGGAATTATGCGATTTTCGGCGTTGATAAAAAAATCCCGATATTCGTCAATGAAGAAAATTTCTTTGGCCATACTCTTATTACAGGAAACGTAGGTACCGGGAAAACGGTTCTCCAGCGCCTTCTTTCCAGTTCAATGCTACACCTTGGACACATCGTTCTCGTTGTTGACCCTAAAAACGACTATCAGTGGCAGGAAGGGTTAAAGGAAGAATGTGAAAGTCTTGGTAAGCCTTTTATGCATTTTCACGCAGGCAATCCTTCAACGTCTGTATCTTATGATGTCAGCGCTAACTATGTTAAGGATACAGACCTTTCCGCCCGTATTATGAGCATTATTTCAGGTACTGAAGGAGGTGAAGATCCGTTCGTGCGTATTGCAGAGGGGCTTGTCACAACGGCGATAGGTGCCCTGAAACTGGGTGGTACAAAACCGACTATCCAGAATATTTACTACGCCATACGCTCTAAACAGGATCTCTTTGTTACCACTCGTAACGCTCTCAGGGGTTTTTATACTTACCATCTCGGGGCTGACTGGCATTTAACTGTTCAGGTATCTCCAAATCTTACTTTTGCAGACGAAATCGAAAAGCTGAAAGAATATTTCCACTGCAACTACTTTGAAGACAATTCTCCCAAAAACATGCATGGCATGGATACGGTTCTGGAATGTTTTAAATACATCTCCGGCGATGAATCGCACTATTACAAAATCACTGCCAGCCTGATGCCTATGCTCAAGCGATTGTCCCAGACCCCTATGGATATATTGCTTTCGGCGAACGATGTCGAGAACCCTGAGCGTAACATCGTTAACAGCCATGGACTCTTTAACAGCGGTGGCGTGCTTTACATTTCGCTGGACGGCCTGTCTGATCCGGCAACAGCACGGGACCTCTCCCAGCTGATTACTTCTGATATTGCCGCTGAGGCGGGTAGTCGCTATAACACAGCATCTGATTTGTCCACTGTGCCCAGGGTTTCCATATTCATTGATGAGGCTCATCAGGCAGTTAATATGCAACTGATTAACCTTCTCGCCCAGGGACGCGCGGCCAAGATCGCATTGTTCATCTCTACGCAGACCATTTCTGATTTTGTATCGGCCACCAGCGCCGATACTGCTGACCGTTTAACGGGCCTTTGCAACAACTACATTTCCACACGTGTTACTGACGCGAAGACTCAGGAGCTTGTTCTGACCAAAGTCGGCCAGACTAATGTCTCAATGAACCAGGTCACTTACACCACCAGTGCTGGTACAAAACAGTCACATACAGATTTCAATGGTTCCATTTCCGAGCGAAAATCGACAACGATGGTAAATGCTATACCACAGGAATTACTGTCGATGATCCCAACCCTTCACTTCATCGCCTGCTTACAGGACGGGCGTAAAATTGTGGGCCAGATGCCTATAACCGTGCCGGGCAAATCAATGCGTAGGTCAACAACCGTCTTTGATATGGTAACGACTTCGCCCTACAAACTAAAAATGAGACGCAATCTCAATGTGGAAGAAATACTTAGCAAATCACAGAAGGTGGGCTAACTATGGAATGCAAACAGGTATCAAGGGAATCGTTATTCGGTATGAATTCCTCCCAGCCCAAATACATTTCACGTGCAACCAAGACACTGAAACTGTATGGCATAGATGTTGATGACGAAGGCCTGCCGGAACTACTGTCACGTTATGCGAAGAAGCTTACTGGTGACATTTGTAAGGTCTACGCCCAATACACGGTTGATAGTCTCGACGTGCTGGCCCGCACGCTGGCGGAGTTTTTTATTATCCGTTATGCGGTGACTATCGTTACGCACGATGATACTGAGGTCACCTGCAACTGGTCTGTATCCCAGGGCCCTTTTACCGAGTGGCTCAAGGAGCAGCTGAGTAACTGCATGGCGAAGAGCCACACGGTTGAAGTGCAGATTGATAAAAATCAGGAACGCATGGCTTTTATCCAGCTCAATGCCGAGCGTCTTGGCTGGTACCTGCTGCCTGAGTTTATTGATATTGCAGGCTTCCTCCCCGTTTTCCTTGAGATGCCTGAACAGGTTGAATACCAGGTTATGCGGCGCAAGCGACACGGTAAGGTGCCAGACATCCACCAGCACGATCTGGGGATTTTCGAAGAGGATGCTTTGATATCCGGTTTGAAAGAAAAGTTACTTTTCTGGAGTGGCAACCTGAGCGATCCACAGGATGAATACACGTCTCTTTTCAACCGTGTTATAGATCTTTCCATTCTGGGTAACCGCCACCAGCCCGCGATGTACCGTAAAAGCAGCATTATTCAGTCGTTCCTTGATGAATTTTCCGCCTCAGTGCTGACTCTTCCCGTTCGCTTCAACGACGATACCCTTATCGCACTCTGGACGCCATGGGCAGAGCCCTTTAGTCAGTTCTCGCGCTTGCGGCCGGTTGAAGAAGATATGGTATACACGCCAACCCCGGGACAGGTGCGCTGGAAAAATGAAGATGTTCGCAGAAAAGTAACTTTTTCTCTCATCTCCCGGTTAATCGCGTCGGATGACCTGGCGTGTTCGGGAATTCTTCACGGCTGGAAAAATCATTACCTCAACAGAGAAAGCAACATTCGCCTGGCAGCCCTTTGGGCAGAGCTGTTCACTAATAAAACTGACTGACAGAGGTGTAAA